>JBEKAS010000169.1:0-9263 GCA_050015795.1 Occallatibacter sp.
TTTACGATCTCCCAGTTCTTGCAGACCGGGCAATACCGGATAAACCTCGTATCAGCAGTGATCGATTCAAAGCAGAGCGGACAGATTCTCGGGTCGGCCTGTTGCGGCGACTTGGTGGCAATCCACGCGTAGGACCTTTTCAGAAACTCGAGCAGCTTACCTGGGAAGTCCATTTAACTGCCCCTCTTGGCAGGGGTTAACGGGGGATTTCAGTATACAGAGTTACCGAAAAGGGAGGGCAAGTCCCTCCCGGCGCAGAAAAAAACGGGTCCGGGCGCGTGGAATTCACAATTTCCGTGTCTGCGTTGTTAGGGGACAATTCGTCATGCATCGTCTGTTGGACGAGCGGATGCGGTAAAAAGGGCCGCCGAGTACTGGGATTTCGTCAAGCGAATGCCCTTTAACCGGCTGCCGGGAACCGTAGCAGGACGTTAGCATCTTATGGCTACGCGCAAACTCACGTGCCTCAATGACAATGCTCAATTCACAGAGCAAGAGGCGGCGCGCCTGTGCGTTCGTTGCCAGGAGCCGTATAGTCCGCAGGCTGGCCAAATCAACCGATGCTCAAGCTGCGGCGCAGAAGGCAACAGCGGAAAACTTTCATGCGAGTGCGCCGACGGCCGTCTCGAAGACTCCGGCTACCGTTGCCCAGGTTGCGGTCTCGAAGGCGGAGCAGAAATGCTCGATGGACCCCTCGCGTGTCCTTACTGCTTGAATGCTGTGGAGAGACCTGAAGGCCCCCGTCCGAAGTCAGCCCATCGATTCCGGCGATTGGGTCAAATTGCCGCTCTTTGTCTGTGTGTCGTTGGTACATTAGCGGCCGCATACGCGCTTGCGCCACAAGTTATTGAGCGTTGGGATGATCTTTCGAAGATTTTCCTGCCCAAGCGGGCGGCCACGAAGAATGTTCAGCCCACCGTGGAGAAACCGTCCCCCATTAAGATCTCGCAGCCTCTCGAACCGTCGCAAGCTAAGCCTGATCCACGGGTCCCGGAGATTCAAGATTTGCCGGTTGCGACGGCGCAATTGCAACCGCTCGAGCCCGAAACCCCGGCAGCGTCGCCGGCGCAAATCCCCGAGACGGGCAAGCCTTCAGCAGAAACCAGCAATAAGCCGCCACCAGTGGAGAAGCCCGCCGTCAAAGTGCCGCTTCCAGTGGGGAAGCCGGCTGTCGTTGTCAAAGTGGAGCCTCCAGTCGAGAAGCCCGCCGTCAAGGCGGCGCCTCCGGTAGAGAAGCCCGCCGTCAAAGTGGCGCCTCCGGTTATTGTCTCGTTTACCAGCTCAGCGCAAAGCATCGACCGAGGCTCGACAGTGACTCTCCGCTGGGAAGTGACGGGAGACAGTCCAACCGTCACCATCCTTCCCGGAGTTGGAACGGTTCCATCAACTGGTTTCTGGCAGTTAAAACCGGAAGCCACGCAACGATTCACGCTATCGGCCACCAACAGCGGCGAGTCGACTCCTCTCACCAGCAGCCTTGAGATTGTCGTCGTTCAGCCAAAGCGTCCCACGATCGTCAGCTTTACGGCCGACTCCAGCAAGTTGCGGCTTGGCCAAACCACCGCGCTTCGCTGGACTGTTCTTGGAGCTTCGGAGGTTCGCATTGACCCCGGTATTGGACCGGTTGGCACCACCGGAACTGCGGTGGTTCGTCCGCTGGGCGGTACGGCGTACACTTTGACGGCAACTGGCCCCGGCGGCACATCCACTGGCGCATTGCCAGTCAGCGTCGACGTTCCCCCCTCGGCGCCGGCTTCGGCGCCCGCTCGATACCCGAATAATCCCCCGCCGGCGAATCCCGCGGCTTCTAATCGAGCGCCTTCCTCCGGCAACAGAAAAGATCCGCAGGCGCTCGAGCTTCTTGCCGCCGTGCAAACTGCCATGGGCGGCAAAAGGAACCTTGAATCGATCCACGATTGGCAGCGCACCGACAGGGTTTACTGGGAAGTGAATGGCGGATGGTCGATGGAGACCACCACCTTTGCTGTCCCATCCGGTATTCGTGTCGAGTCGCAAGGTGGAAACACGGCGGTGATCTTCAGCAACGGCGAAACCGGTTGGGCATGGTCTTCTACGGGGCCCATGCGCAGCGATCTGCCGTCGCCGACAGCCACAAGCATGCCGTTTCGTTCCCTCCCGGCTCTTCTGCTCAGCGATGATGATCCGCAGCGAACCGTGGCCCTTGCCGGCCCATCAACGCTCCTGATTGCCGACAACCGCGGTGATCGAGTGTTCCTCAAAGTCGATCCTTCGACACATCTGCCTCAAGCCATCACATGGACTAATTTCGATGGAGCGGAACTCGAGGAAACATACTCGAATTGGCGCCAGGCCGCAGGAATCCTTTGGTGGACTCACATGACACGCTCAAGAAATCATCAAGAGTTCTTACGTGCCGATGTCACCAACTTTCGCGTCAACCAGGGGTGGACTCCACAGCAGATCGCGTTCGTTGGACCATAACGATGTGGTCTCAGTTCCCGCACTTCGCTCTGATGTGGCATCTCGCGAAATAGGGATTTCTCTTGGGAGGCCAAGGGAGTAATCGGTCACCCCGCGAACTCCAAGCGTTTAGCGCCTCCCATTGAATTGGCCATCCTTGATCCGTTCGAATCGTGTCCTCCCTGAGCGAAGGCAGAGGCAAATTCTTCTCCTCGGCAACAGGAATACGGACGGAACACGGACATTCAACCCAAAATAGAAAAGGCCGCTCTTTGCGGCCTATTCTAAACTCTTTGTTTTCTTGAGGAAATTGGTTGCGGGGGCTGGATTTGAACCAGCGACCTTTGGGTTATGAGCCCAACGAGCTACCGGGCTGCTCCACCCCGCACTCTTATCTTAGCAAGCGGGGAAACGGGGGTCAATCGCCCGACCGGGCGTGGCGCCATCGCCATCAGCAGTTTCTTTGATAATCGCGGGCATTGCCGGGAAAGACGGCTAGGCTGCGTTTTCGCTTCGGCCCATCCGCGGCGCTCACTTCACGTCGGTTCCGGCTTCGTCCTTTTCGCCTTCGATGGAAATGCGCAGCGAGCGCAGAAAATGCAGATCATTCGGGGTGAAGGTTCCCATTGGGTTGCCGGCTTCGGCGTTGGCATCGCGCGCCTCGGCGCTCTTGGCCATCGCCACCACCTCGTTCAGCCCGATCGTCGCCTCCAACATCAGCAGCACGTCAAAGCCGTGCTTGCGGATGTCCTGCACCACGCCCGCGATCTGCTCGCTCTCAATGACCGACTCATGGATGGCCTCGCCAAGTTGCTGAATCAGCTCGCGCAGACGGGATGTCACGGGTACCTCCAAAAGCGGCGGCCCACACCAGATTAGATGCAGGTGGCGGCGTGGAATCTCTCTACCTTACTGCCAATTCTTCTTGAGAGCAACCCGGGAACCGCTGCCATAGCGCTGCAGCGCTTGGGTCCGCTGCTACCATCATAAACGGAATGAGACCTCGCATGATTGGCCGCGCCCTGGGCATTGGAGTGCGCGTCGCCGGGCGCATGGCCGGGCAGCTCCTGGCGGCCCACGCGCAGCCTGCGGCCACTCCTCAAGTGCATCAAGCCGCTCCATTTGCCGCCTCCAAAGCCCAGAGTTCCAACGATCAAAACCGCGCCGCCGGCCAGGCGGCAGCCCGCGCCACGGTCCAGGCCAGTCGATCCGTAAGCCGCGGCGTGGGTGGCTTTTTGCGTCCCTTCCGCCGCGTGGGCGGCATTCTCTGGCTCGAGGTTACCGGCGTCTTGTTTCTGATCTTTGTGCCGGTTTTTGTGTGGCGGGGAGTTTGGCCCGCTCGCGCCAGCTACCTTCACGGCCCGGACCATTGGAGGTTTCTCGCCTTCACCGGCCTGGCGCTGGTCTTTCTCTACCTCGGAGTCAGCTCGTTCTGGCGTGCGAGCCGCCGCTAAGCTGCGGCCTGGTTTTTCGCAGGCTCGTTGCATTCCGCTCGCGCAACCGCCCACAGCGCCACGCCAATCGCCACTAATCCGATCAGCAGAAAGCCAAATCCGTCGCGAGCCCCGCCGTGCATCAACCGGAAACCGCCCAAGCGCATCATGGCCAGTGCATTCAACCCTTCCGTTCCGATCATTCCCTCCAGAGGCAGGCACGCGGTCCCGGCCGTGCACGAAGAAACCCGGAAATCGCCGCAGAGTTGTTCTTGAAGATCTGGATGCAGAGCCGCTCAACGTTGTTTCCGCCACCAGAGCCGCGGCGCCAACGCGTAATTCAACTGCACCAGTACGATGGCCGCGATGCTCAGCCACGTATGGATGAAGCAAAGCGCCGCGCCTGCCGCGTAAAGCGACTGAGCGATCGCAATGCGCTGGCAGATGCTGCCGCGCACCTCTTCCGGCGTGTCGGCTTTCACCAGATTGGCGCGCGTGGCATACGACCAGCTCCAGAAGAGCATCGCGCCCAGCACAAAAATGTTGAGCCAGTAGAGGCCCAACGCCGTGCGGAACTGAATGTACTCGGCCAGCAGGCGCGTCGAAAAGGGAAGAAGCGTGACGGCAAAGAGAAAGCCGAGATGGATCCAGGTCAGGTCGCGCGATCCTTCGGCCAGGTGATTGAGTTGCGTCTGTTGCCCGGCCCAGAAGATGCCGAGCGTGAGAAAACTCATCCCATACGTGATCCATTGCGGCCCCAGCGCCGCCAATGCTGCCAGCAGTTCGCGCTCGCCGTGTACCTGTGCGGCCAAGGGAACGTGCAGGTCGAGCACCAGCAGGGTCATGGCCACGGCAAAGATGCCGTCGCTCAGCGCCGCCAGCCGGTCCAGGTTGCGTCCCTGGATGCGGTTGTAGAGAGTAAGCATGGGCGATGCCTGGTTCGACCTCCGGATGCGACTCAAAGATACCGTCGAATCACCGTACCGAAGCGAGTATAGAGGAACGAGACCGCCAATAGCGCCAGTCCCATCACGATCAACGTCATGTAACGATCGGGAGGCGTAAGCGCCCAAACGTCCATCAAAAGGATTTTGACTACGCTCAAAAGCAGCAGCGCCAGACCCGCGAGCCGGTAGCTGCGCTCGCCCACCGCCAGCGCAAAGAGAAAGACCCCAACGCCCACCAGGCTCCACGCAATGGTGATGGACCCGGAGCTGAGCTTGAAAGCGAGGGCCGCAACCATCAGGCCAAACGGAGCAAAAAAGAACCACTGATCGGAGCGGCGCAGCGCAGTGACAACCTCTGCAGGCAAATTGATGGAGCCGTCCTCCCAGAACGCCTTCTTGCGCAACTGGAACGCGAAGGGAAGTGCGGCGAGCAAAATCAGCGCGGCCACTCCCAGATGGAACAGGGGTCCCCGCCAGAATCCCGCCGGCGTGGTGCCGGCAAGATCGAAAAAGAGGCCGCGAATCACCACAGCCACGGCCAGCAGGATGGCCCAGACCACGAAGGCGCGGAGGCGCATCCACCATGCCAGAGCCATCAGCAGGGCCGCCATTCCCGCCCACACCGCGGTGACCCACACAGCGCCATTGGGCACCGGAACCCACGTGGACGGGAAGCAGAATGCAAACCACAATGCAATGGCGAGCGTCCCCAGTCCATCGGCGATCGTGCCGGCAATGTGCTCGCCTTTGCCAATGCGTTCCCGGTTCATCGTCCGTTCGAATAACCAGTAACCGGCAGCAGCCAACACCAACACCTCGAGCAAAGCGGAGTTCACGAAGCCGAAAGCGGGGTTGCTGACTTTCGCAGCAGGCCCGCCGGACTCAATATCGAAGGAGATGCACAGGCCAAACGCAAGACCGGCGAGCACGAATCCCTGCCAGCGCAGAGCAGCCTTTGCCGTCAGCCGGCCCACTTCAAACAGCGCCACGCCTAGCGCAACCCAAATCAACGCGAGATACAAGCTCGGTGACAGATCCCAGGCAGCAATCGCCAGCAGCGCCGACGCAACCCAGGAGTATGCGGTGCCAACCGGCGCGCGCGATTCCTCCAGCGCATTCTTTTCTCGCGTTCCCGCGTAGAGCAATGCGATGGCGGCCAGCTCCGGCACCTTATGGTCCCACCAGCCCATCCCGCCGTTCGACAGATTCCACGGGAACCATCCAAGCACCGCGAATGCGGCCAGAAGATGCGCCTGGAGCGCTACAGAGCCGGCTTTGAATCTTTCCGCGGCCAAGCCCAGAAGAACGGCGAGCGCGAGCCAGCTCACCACCACCCACTCTGAAGGAAGCGCCACCCACAAGGCCGCGGCCGCGGCGGCCGCAGCCAGAAAACTTGTCACGCGCATGGCGGCCGACTCAAATTCGCTTTCCAGGATCTGCGGCCAGCGGCGCGGATAGACCTCGGCGTGAATCCAATAGAGAACCGCGGCCAGCGCCAGCGCCACCGTCAACTGCATGTGATGACCGGGGTCAGGGTAGTCGAGCCGCAAAAGTATCAGCGGCGCTACATCGCGCACCGCCAGAACCGCTCCTGTGGCCAGGCCCGCCAGCAAACCCAGCCGCCGGAAGACCGGCTCGCCCATGCGCAATCCGCAAAGCGCCAGAACCTGCGCTTCGACGAGCCAAAGCACGGGCCAGCTGACTCCTTGAAACTTGAACGGCACGGCGGCCACCAGCAACACCGTGCCCACCGTCGACAGAACCACGAAGGCCTGGCGTCGCCGCGCGCGCACCACAAAGGCCAGCGCCATTTCGCATGCGCCCAGCGCCGCCAGCGCCCACCACGCCCACTCCGGATGAGCCGACTGGTACTTCAGCAGGGCCAGCACGCCGCCGGCATTCATCACCGCGGCCAGGCTCGAAATGTTTTCCTCGCTCTGGTTGAGCGGCGTGCGCAGCACGTAAGCCACGCGGAAGATGAGCCAGTACATCAGGATCAGAATCACCGACGGCCAGAACTCGGTGAAGTTTGCGTGGTTGTCCGGCAAAACCCGCGTCAGCCACACAAAGTGGCTTCCGTACACGGCCACCACCCCCACCGTTTCCAGCACGGCCCAGTGGCGCACGTACGTCACGACTACCAGCCCCACGGCCAGCACCGCGCTGCCCGCGAGGCTGAAGATCACGGTTCCGTCCGACGCCTGCAAGTGACTCGTGAGCAGTGTGGCAAATCCCAGCAGGAACGCGAGTCCCGTCACGGTCTGCGAGCGATAGCGTAGAGAATGCGCCACCATGCCCGCCGCCACCAGCAGCATCAGCATCAGGTCGACGACCAGCGATTGGAGCACGCGCGCCGCCGGAATGTGGTGCATGGCAAAGGTAGTGAAAAACATGAGCGCCCAGCCGCCGCCGATGCCGGCGCGCGCAAAGATGCGGTACATGGCCTTGCGTTCCAGCCACACGCCGCCCACGAGCAATGTCAGGCTTACGGCAAAGCCGCACAGCACCTTGCCCGCCGGGCCCCAGGTCTGCAACTTCCACGCCAGAAAGAAGGCCACGCCCAGCACCAGCAGAGCGATGCCTATTTTGTTCAGCCAAGTGGTTCCCAGGCGCTCTTCAAGGATGAGCGCACGCTCCGCGCGTGCGCGCTCGTCCGCTGCGGAGAGGGCGTGTTGTTGAAGGAGAGGCGCTGGCGGAGCAGGCGGTAGTGGAGGAGCAGGTCGTAGTGGAGCAGGGGGTGGTGAAGCCAGTGCAGGCGGTGGTGGCGCCGGAGTAGGCGGTGGTGGCGCCGGAGCAGGCGGAGGTGCAGCTTGCGGTACAGCGGGAAGGAACGGCGCGCCAGCCGCAGGACGCAGCGTCGTGGCGGTTTGCGCCGGCGCGGGCGCGGGGTGAACAGCTGGAGCGGCCTAACGCGGTGGCTCGGCTGCAGCTGCCATCCGCTTGGCGAGAGTCTCGAGCCCGTGCTCCAGATCGCGAATGCGATCCATGATTCCGGCCATCTCTTCGCGCAAGTTTCTCGCAGACGAATTCGACCGCACGATCGCAACAATCGGCATTACGATGATCGTGACGAACACCGCAAAAATTAGAAAGACGAGAAATTCCATAGGCGTAAGTTGCCGGAATTATATGCCCATTTGCGGCGGCCTGTTGCCAGAAGCGAAAAGGATCGCTCAGCCTCTCGGCCGGGGCCGCGGCGGCGGCGCTTTGCGCGTCAGGTGCCACACGCCCACAGCCAGGGCCACTGCGCCCAGCCCATACGCCAGCACCGCCATCTCGCCACGATGAATCTGCCAGCCCTTCCAAATTGCCAGAACTGCGGCGATCAACATCACAACGCCTCGAATGCGGTTCATGCTTGCGCCTTTCCTGCCGGGTTCTTCCGAGCTGCGAAGGACGCATCCATTCTAGGTCTCCGACCGCTTCATCCCGCAGCCGCCAATATGTAGCGCCGGCCTCCCGGCCGGCCGTAGCGCGGGTCTCCAGACCCGCACCGGTCAGAGTGCGATGAAGGAATCATTCGTTCAGAGACCGAGGCTACGTCCTCCCATTTTCAGCCGCCCTCAATTGACCCCCGCCGCCCGCAGTGCCTATGTTGAAAGAGGTGAAGCCCCCCGCTCCCACAAGGAACTGCCATGTCTGATCCCGTTTCCTTCGTCGCCACGCCGCTCAAAAAGACCGCACTCAACCCCACGCACCGCGCCCTCAAGGCCAAAATGGTCAACTTCGGCGGCTGGGACATGCCGGTTGAATATCCCTGCCCCGGCGGCGGCCTCATTGCCGAGCACATGGCCGTGCGTACCGGCGTCGGCCTCTTCGACGTGAGTCACATGGGCCAGATCCAGTTCCGCGGCCCCGGCTCCCTGGCCGCTGTGCAGCACATCACCATGAACGATGCCGCCAAACTGCAGAATGGCCAGGCGCATTACTCCGCCCTGCTCACGCGCTCGGGTGCCTTCGTCGACGACATCCTCGTGCACCGCCTCGGCCCCAACGACTATCTGCTGGTGGTCAACGCGGGAACCAAGGACAAAGACTTTGCCTGGATGTACCGGCAGGTTGGCCGTTGGCCGGGGGTTCATTTGGGCGACTACTCGAGCTACTACTCGCAACTCGCTCTGCAGGGCCCGCGCTCTCTTGAGACCCTCGCCAAACTGACCAAGGTCGATCTCGCCGCCATCAAAAACTACTGGTTCACCTGGGGCACAGTCGCCGGCATTCCCAACGTGGTGGTCGCCCGCACCGGCTACTCCGGCGAAGACGGCTTCGAGCTCTACATTTCTGCCGACGAGCCCACCACCGTGAAGATGTGGAATGCCCTGCTCGACGCGGGCGCAGAATTCGGCATCCGCCCCTGCGGCCTGGGCGCGCGCAACACTCTCCGCCTCGAAGCCGGCATGAGCCTCTACGGCCACGAAATCTCTGAAGACATCAATGTCTT
>JBEKAS010000170.1:0-9216 GCA_050015795.1 Occallatibacter sp.
CGGGTGGAACGCGACTACGCCTTCGCACGCCAGTGAGCGATTGCGTCCGGCTTTTCCACCTGGCAGCTCCCCGCTCATTCTTATACTTTCAGCATGACCAAGGCTCCAATCTGCGGATGGCGGCTGGAAAACGTCGCGCGGCGGTGCGGCGCGCTGCGCATTGCCGGACTGGACGAGGTGGGACGCGGCCCGATGTTCGGTCCGGTGGTGGCTGCCGCAGTGATTCTTCCAAGAGGCTGCCGCCTGCAAGGGCTTACGGATTCAAAACAACTGACGGAAAAACAAAGAAACGCATTTGACGCAGCGATTCGCGATTGCGCCGTGGCGTGGGCGATTGCGGCCGTAGATGTGGAGACGATCGACCGCATCAATATTCGCCGCGCGTCACTGCTGGCCATGCGCATGGCCGTGGAGCAGTTGACTGTCGCGCCGGATTTCTTGCTTATCGACGGCTGCGACACCATCGAGTGGCCCTGCCCGCAACAGGCGGTGGTCGGGGGCGACGGGCGCAGCGTTTCCATTGCGGCAGCAAGCGTGCTGGCTAAGGTGCACCGCGACCAACTGCTGGTGGAGCTCGATGCCGTGTATCCCGGCTACGGACTGGCGCGGCACAAGGGCTACTGTGTGGCGGAGCACCTGGAGGCGCTTCGGCGGCTGGGGCCGACACCGTTGCACCGCAAGAGCTTCAGTCCGGTGGCGCAGAGGTTGCTGTTCTAAGCTCTCTAGCCGCCCTACTTGAGGCTCGTATGGAAGATCGCCCGCAGCGAGCCGTCCAGCCCGTCATTCTGCATCCCTGCCGGGACGGGCCGTGGAGACGTGACCGACTCATCGTTCGACCCCTTGGTGGACTCAGAATAATCTCTGGTGGGAATGCTGCTGACGGCGCCGAAGAACCGGCGCTGGAGATGTTCGATGGCTGCGACATCGAGCCGGTAGTTTTCTTCCGCCCGCAGGAAATCCTCTTCCGACCGCCGGAAATCCTCTTCCACCCGATCCCGGAATGCCTCCAACTGTTCGCCTTCCAATGCTGACATCGTCATGCCCTCCGCGGCTGCGTCTTTTTGATTAAGGGCCCGAGCTTGAGTTTGCCACGTCCGGCTGGGATTTGAACTTCCACAAAGGATGTAGGTGGGCGAACGACCTGATTAATGAACGCTATAAGGTGGAGATCGAGGTGAAAGAGACCGCGCCTGGGGCGAGCGGAAGATGCAAGGGACCACCGCAATGTGGGCTCGTGCCGATGAGCGCCGCTCAAGCCGCGACGGCGGCGCGGGCCTTGCGGCGCTGCAGCCAACTGGTTACGGGCCGCGCCAGAAAAAGCACAGAGAGAACGAGGGTGATAGTGAGCGGCGTGATGACGCCGGTCTTCACCTGCCACCAGTAGTGAATCACCCCACAAATTGCCGCGGCGTAGACGAGCTTGTGCAGGCGATTCCAGTTTTTGCCGCCGAGCTTGCGAATGGCCCATGTGGTGGAGGTGAGCGCAAGCGGCACGAGCAGCAGATAGGCAGCGACGCCCATGGTGATGAAGCGGCGCTTGGCGATGTCGGATTCCATGGCGGCCACGCTGAAGCCGGAATAGAGCGCCACGTAGGTGAGCATGTGCAGTGTGGCGTAGAAAAAGGCAAAGAGGCCGAAGAGGCGGCGGAATTTGATGAGCCAGTTCAAGCGCGGCGACAAACGGCGCAGCGGCGTGATGGCCAGAGAGATAGCGAGCAGCCAGATCGTTGTTTTACCCGTGGCGAAGGCGATGGCTGCCGAGGGATCGGGTCCGAGGTCGTTGGTGACCATGCCCCACACGAGGCGGCCCACGACCGAAAGGCACGCGATCCAGGTGAGCGTCTTGAGGAGAATCAAAGTCGAACGTTTCATAATGAGCGAGACAGCAAGTTAGCGAGTTAGCAAGTCAGCTGGTTCGATATCCCGCCTGGCAAAGCTAGAACGGGGCACCCGGCTTTCTTGTTCCCTCGGTCCCTCGGTCCCTTGGTCCCTTGTTCCCTGTTTCAAAAGTTCTTCCGCAGGTCCATTCCGTTATACAGCGAGGCCACCTGATCTGTATATCCGTTGAACATGAGCGTGGTGCGGCGCTGCGCGTAGAAGGGTAGGCCGATGCGGCGCTCGGTTTTCTGGCTCCAGCGGGGGTGGTCGACGTTGGGGTTGACGTTGGAGTAGAAGCCATACTCGTTCGGCGCCTGATCGTTCCAGGTGGTGGGCGGCTGCTTGTCGACGAAGCGCACGGTCACGATCGACTTGGCGGACTTGAAGCCGTACTTCCAGGGAAGCACGACGCGGATAGGCGCGCCGTCCTGGTTGGGCAGCGTTTCGCCGTAGAGGCCGAAGGTAAGCAGCGTGAGCGGATTCATGGCCTCGTCCATGCGCAGGCCTTCAGAGTAGGGCCAGTTGATGGTGGCGTCTTCGTAGGTCCATTTCTCGACTTTGGTGTTGTAGTAGGAGAGGAACTGCACGTACTTGGCGCTGGGCAGCGGGTTGCACTGCTTGATGAATTCAGAAAGCGAGTAGCCGACCCAGGGAATCACCATGCTCCAGGCCTCAACGCAGCGATGGCGGTAGACGCGGTCTTCGAGCGGGTGCAGCTTGAGCAGGTCGTCGATGTCGAAGGTGAGGGGCTTGGCGACTTTGCCTTCGACTTTGACGGTCCAGGGGCGCGTGGGCAGGCCGCCGGCGTTCTTGGCGGGGTCGCCCTTGTCCACGCCAAATTCGTAAAAGTTGTTGTAGTGCGTGATGTCGTCGTATTTGGTGAGCTCCTCGCCGGTGGTGGTGAGCGGGCTTTGCACGGTCTGCAGTTTTGTGCCCGCCTGGACGGCGCGCGGCGCAATAAACCGACTGGCGGCGAGGGCGGCGGCGCCTGCTGTTGCGGCCGCGCCTTTCAGGAAGCGGCGGCGCGAGAGATAGCGGAAATAATCTTCGCGGGATGTGATTTCCGACGAAGGAATATCGGGCGGTTTGCCGATGAGCATGGATCACCTCGCTTGGGGAGGGCCTGTTGCATCTATTAGACACCCTGCAGCGGCGAAGGTTAACAGATTTGTGCCGGGCAGAATCCTGAGACGCACATCTCGAGTACGCACGATGGAGAGGATTTGGATTGGGGCAAAACTGCCGGCGTGGGGATATGATTGCGGGCGCGAAGGGGAAAGCAGCGGCATGCCGCTCCGATCGGGATGGCATGGAAGCAACTCACTTCGCTATCGGTCTGAGACTTAAATCAGCATGGCGTGAGTTCGTCATTTACGGCTAGCTCTTCTTTTCCTCGTGATATTCAACTTCTGTGTTGATTTGCCAAATGTTCTCTTTGCTGGAAATGCCGTTTACGATGTTGTCCACGGCGGTCATCGCAGTCAGCATGGAGTGGTCCTGATTGTTGTACTTGTGCATGCCGTTGCGGCCCACCAGGAAGAGGTTTTCGAAGTTGTCGGTAAAACCGCGGATCGTGTCGAAGCGATCGTAGGTCCCGAAGTAGGCGGGGTAGGTCTTGGGAACGCGCACCACGTGCGAGTCTTCGACATCCTCGGCCTTGAGGATTCCGATCCTGTCCACCTCGTCAACTGCCAGCTTCGCGATTTCTTCATCGGAAAGCTTCCAAAACGCGTCGCTCTCATTGCAAAAAAACTCGAGGCCAATCCACTTTTTCTCAGGATCGTGGACCAGCCAGGGGCTCCAATTATTGAAGATCTGCAGCCGGCCTACGGTGACGTCAGGCTCCTGAACATAGATCCAGTTGTCCTTGAGCGGCGAACCGTCGTCTTCAGTCACGCAGAGCTTGCGAACCAGAAGGCCAACGGTGACGAAGTCGCGATACATGAGGCCCTCGCTGACCTCCGTCACCTCCTTAGGCTTGTCGCAGGAGATGGCTCGAATCAGATCGCGCACTGGCATCGTGGAAAAGAAATAATCGCCTTGGAAGACGCGACGCTCGCCTTTTTCGTCGACGCCTTCGACCGCGATCACGCGATTGCCCTCAACATGGATGCGGTCGACGGCAACGCCAGGATGGATTTCGCCGCCGTTCGCGCGTATCAGACCAGCCGCATGTTCCCAAAGCTGACCTGGACCAAACTTGGGATAGAGAAATTTTTCGATCAGCGACGTCTCTGTCTGCTTCTGGGCAAGGTCGGCGGAGTTTTTGCTGCTAAAGGTTTTTCTTAGAAAATGGGCGACCACGCCCTTGAGCGAGAGCCCCTTGATGCGCTGTGCGCCCCACTCGGCGCTTATCTCATGGCAGGGCACGCCCCATACCTTCTCGGTGTAGGACTTGAAGAACGTGAGGTAGAGCTCGCGGCCGAAGCGGTTGATGAGGAAGTCCTCAAGGGAACGTTCCTGGCGTTGAGGCAGGAGCGCGGAACGCATGTAACTGAAACCGCAACGAAGGGTCCGAATCAGACCCAACTTGCGTAGAGTAGCCGCAGTGAGACTGATGGGATAGTCGAAGAAGCGGCGCAAAAAATAGATCCGGCTCTTGCGGTTGCGCACCAACATCACCAGATCTTCCTTATCCGGATCGTGAAATCCTGCCGCGCCGGGAACTTCGCGCTCGCGGCCCTGATAGCGAAGCCGGCCGGAAGGATCGGCGCTGCTTTCGACAGGCATCATGCGGAGCCACCACTCCATCACGCGGTTCGATTTCGAGAAAAAGCGGTGGCCGCCAATGTCCATGCGGTTGCCCTTGTAGCGCACCGTCCGCGAGATGCCGCCGATCTCCTGGCTGGCTTCAAGAACAATGGGTTTGATTGCGGAACGCTGCTGGAGCTCGATGGCCGCAGTTAATCCTGCGGGACCTGCGCCGATAATGATCGCCGTGCCTTGGTTCATAGAAATCGGGATGAGAAGCCCCTGAAGAACCGCAGTCGGAATCGAGAATTGCAGACGAATGTCAGGAAACAGCACTCCGAGTATATCAAAGGGGTATCGGCGGAAGGTGGACTCGGCATCTGCCGCAATCGAGCCAATCATGAAGATGGAAGGAACTCAAATTAACGCTCCGCCGACTCATTCCACGTGCTATAGCATTCCTGCGGCATAGGAATATAATTGCGGGCGCGATGCTTTAAGCCCCAGCCGATCACATGTACTGAGGAGAGCGACGTGAATCAACCTTCGATTGTCTACTGCAGTCACTGTGGAGCAGCGGTAAACCTCCCGTCCAGCTTTTGCGGCGCTTGTGGGCAACCACTGCAGAATCCAGCCCCGCCAGCGCCCGCGGCACAACCACAGAATCCTCAACCCCCGAATCCTCAACCGATGTATGGCTCGGCTCCCCAAGGCCCGGCCGTACAGTGTCCATTCTGCCATTCCACTCAAGTCCAAGCTGGGAAGCGGGGCTGGAAATGGACCACTGGATACATCGGAAGCGGCAAGATCGTAATGACTTGCCTGAGCTGTGGAAAGAAGTTCTAGCCCCGCCTGAGGGCTCTCACCTTGCATTAAGAAAGCTGATGTCTGTCGCAGCCCCCGCGAAGGCTGCGAAGAAGGGCTTATCTTCCGCTAAAGCAGTGGGCGGATCGAGTTTCTTCAGCTTCAATGCGGAAATCAGGGCTGAGGATCTGGGGCGGACGCGTGTGCGTAGGGCCATTGGCGCAGGCGATGGGCGCGGAAGAGATAGAGGAGTGTTCCGGAGGCGGCGATGGCGGCGGCGACGGCGAGCTCTTTAAGGGCGTGGACGCGGTAGATGAGGAGAAATCCGAAGCCGGCCATGGCGAAGAGCGGCGGCAGCGGATAAAGCGGCATGCGGAAGGGGCGCGGGAGATCGGGTTTGCGCACGCGAAGAAGGATGACGCCGATCTGCTGCAGGAAAAACTGCAGCAGGATGCGCGTGATGACGAGCAGCGTGATGACCTGAGTGAGCGAGAAGAAGCAGAAGAAGGCTCCCACCAGTCCGAGAGCGACGAGCGCGCGGTGGGGAATGCCGTGCTTGGGGTGCACCGCGGCGAGATAGCGGAAGTAGTTGCCGTCGCGAGCGGCGGCATACGGCACGCGCGAGTAGCCGAGCTGCAGCGAGAAGACGCTGGAGAAGGCAGTCCACACGATGAGCGCGGCGATGGTGTAGCCGGCCCAGGGACCGAATGCGGAGCGGGCGATGTCGGCGACGAGCTGGAAACGCAGGGCCGCGGACTGGCCAGCGTGCGACGCGGCGTCGCCCAGCGATGGCAGCGCGGCCAGATTCATCAGAATATAAAACCCGGAAACAAAGAGGACGGAGAGCAGGATGGCGCGCGGAATGGTGCGCTCGGGACGGCGGACTTCGCCGGCGAGAAAGCAAATGTTGTAGTAGCCCCAGTAGCAGTAAGTGGCCAGAAGCGTGGCCTGAGCGAGGCCGCCTAAAGCTCCAATTTGCCCGAGGGCGGAGAGCGGGGGCGCCGCGGGCATATGCCAGCCGCCGGTTGCCGCGGCGTGGGCGAATCCGGAGACGATGACGCCCGCAAGCGCGGCGAGGACGCCGGCAAAGAGCACCCAGGCCATGCGCGCGATGGAGCTGATGTTGCGATAGAGAAGCGCGGTGACCAGAAGGCAGGCCGCGGCGGCCGTAAAGTTGGCGTAGTGAAGCGCAGGCAGCGCGAAAGAATGGTATTTGACGGGCGCGGCGTCGAGCGAAGGCCAGAAAACCGCGAGAAACCCGGAGAGACCGATGCAGCCGGAGGCGATGGAAAGCGGCGCAGTAAAGCCGACCTGCCAGACATAAAGAAAGCTCAGCCAGTTGCCCGCCCCATCGGGTCCGTAGATTTCGCGGAGAAATGCATACGAACCACCCGCGCGCGGGAAGGCGGCGCCCAGCTCGGCCCAGACAAGACCGTCGGCGATGGCGATGGCGGCGCCCAGCACCCACGCCCACACGGAGAGCCGAAAGCCCGCGGCGGCGATGACCAGCGGGAGCGTAATGAAGGGACCGACGCCAATCATCTCCAGCATGTTGAAGAGGACGGCGGAGCGGAGACCGATGCGGCGCTGCAGCGCACCGGAATTGCCAGCGCCGGAATCGCCCGCACCGGGATCGCCGTTGCCCGGCGCGTACCCGGTGGGGTCGTCGGCGGAGGTTGAGGCGGATGGGAGCATGATGCAGCCGGTATCCAGATTATTACGGCTGAGCCAAGGGCATTGACGAATGAGCCCGCATTCGAGGAGACTGGGGCTATCGTACACGTGTGCATTACGGCAAAACCAGAGTTGGTGTAACCTGTTTAGGTTTTTTTATGGTCGCTGCTCTCTGTAGGTCGCATCGACTTTGCAGTTGCGGCTTCGGGATACAGTAGCTCAGGTTTTGCGATCGGAGTTTCCGGGCATGGTCGACAAGAACGGCAGCAAAACGGCAGCAGTTCCGCATGCGGGCATGAAGCGCGCTTCGGGTCCGCCTTCGCGACACCCCTCGCGGCAGCCCTCGATTAAGGACATTGCGCGGCTGGCGCGCGTGTCGCACCCCACGGTGTCGCGCGCCCTGCAGAACAGTCCCCTGGTGAATGCGGAGACGGCGGCCAAGATCCGCAAGATCGCCGAAGACTCCGGCTATCGCGTCAGCGCGGTGGCGCGCGGCCTGGTCACGCGGCACACGCGCACCATCGGCCTCGTGGTCACCACGGTCGACGATCCCTTTGCCAGCGAGGTGGCATGCGGCATTGAGGAGATCGCCAACGATCATCGCTACGCCGTAATTCTCGCCAACTCGCACGCCGACCCCGAGCGCGAGCGCAGCGTGGTGCAGGAGCTTGCCGAGCGGCGCGTCGACGGCATCATTGTCACGTCGTCGCGCGTGGGCGCGTTGTATCTGCCGCTGCTCAAGGAGCTGGAAGTTCCCATCGTGCTGGTCAACGATCAGTATCCCGGCGAGTTTGTGCACTCGGTGATGATCGCGAACCGCGAAGGAACCCGCGCGGCAACCCAGCATCTCATCGCGCTCGGCCACCGGCGCATTGCCTATCTCGGCGACCGCAACGGATACCAGTCGGATGCGGAGCGGCTCGCGGGCTACAAAGAAGCGCTCGCGGCGGCAAGCATCGATTTTGCGCCGGAGCTGGCGGTGGAGGGCGACAGCCGGCCGGAGGCGGCGATCGAGGCCATGGATGGGCTGCTGCGGTTGCACCATCCGCCCACGGCCGTGTGCTGCTACAACGACATGACGGCGCTGGGCGCAATGCGTGCCATCCGCGCGCGCGGGCTCCGCGTGCCCGAGGACGTGTCGGTCACGGGATTCGACGACTTGTTCTTTGCCGCGTACCTCACGCCAACTCTGACCACGGTGCGGCAGCCCATGCGCCGCATGGGACAGATGGCGATGGAGAACCTGTTCAAGCTCATGTCGGGCCAGACCTCGGGTCCGGACTCCGCGGTCCAGATCAAAGTCGAGGCGGAACTGATCGTGAGAGGGTCCACAGGAAAAGCGCACAAGCGCGAGGAACACCATGCCTGAGCGGAGCGACCCCAAATCTGACGCAAGCGCGAGAAACGCAGCGCCGCCGCCCCTCACGCCGCTGCGCGTCTTCTGCGCGGAGACGCCCATCATCCCAGCCATCCGCAAGCCGGAGCTTGTGGAGCTGGCCATCGCGTCGCGCAGCCGGCTCATTTATCTGCTCACCGGCGATCCGGAAAATGTCGAGCAGATGATTCAAAAGATCACTGCCGCGGGCAAGGTGCCCATTGTCAATCTCGATCTGCTCAACGGCTTCTCGCGCGACAAGTATGCGGTCAATTACCTCAAGCGCGTGGGCGCGGGCGGCATCATTTCCACGCACCTCGACCCGTTGCGCCATGCGCTGGCCATCGGGCTCTACGGCATCCAGCGCACCTTTCTGCTCGATAGCGGCGCCATGGAAACGATCTCGAATCAGTTGCGCAACACGCCCGTGCACGCCCTCGAAATTCTGCCCGCCCTAGTCGCGCCCAAGATGCTCGATCGCGTGCGCGCCATCTCCGCGGACCTGCCCGTTGTCGGCGGCGGACTGATCTCGAACATGAAAGAAGTCGAGTCGCTGCTCGAACAGGGACTGAGCGCCGTCTCGACCAGCCATCCGGAGATGTGGATCAAGTAGCGCGGGGACCAGAACTCGCAGCAGAGATCGCTCGCGCGCCGGTGTAGCATTTGTGGTACAGCCTTCCGACCTTTAGGGTCCGCCGGAACGAATCTGTGAGAAGTTGTCAATTGTGGAGGCTCGCGAGGTATAGATGATGATCGAAGCGGGAACAAAGGCCCATGCGTACCCGACAAAGGAG
>JBEKAS010000171.1:0-9205 GCA_050015795.1 Occallatibacter sp.
GTGTCGCGGCTGGGTAAGTGGACTCCGCGAGCAAGAATAGCGCCTTTGTGCCCAGGTTTGTCTCGGCCCAATGCAGAAACTCAGATCGCAGGCTCGGCCTCTTGGGGTCCAATGCTGCCCCGCAAACAAAGACGATCCGTCTGCTCTGAGTCAGGTGAAAATTCCCCTTCAGGCACGCCACTAGCTTTTCTTTATGGCTACGCGCGCCAGGATGAGACAAGGGGCGGTCTGTTGTCCAAGCCATATCACTTCCTACCAGCTGCGACTTCGCTTCCAGACCCGTGGTCTAGCGCAGCGGCTACGGGTCTGGAAGCGAAGTCGCGCCCATACCCGCTCAATGCAATTCAGCCTGGCCAAACGCCCGGCTTTTGGTTAGCTCCCAACCAAGTCAAAACTAGGAAGTAACCAAATCGTACCGTCGGGGAAATTGCAAGTCAAGGGTTTAAGAAGGTCGCGCTCATTTCTCCAAACGCACGAAGGCCGTCCTTGCGGATGGCCTTTGTGTTTGGTGATGCAGTAGAGGAGGGCTTCTTGTACGGTTAGTCGCCGGCGACCAGTTCGCTTTCCTGGCGGCGGTTGATGGGCGATGCGGCGTTGTTCGAGGCGGGGCGGATGGAGCTTAGGCTTACGAGGCCCTCGACCGGCTTTTCGCCCAGCACATGTTCGCGATAGAGCTTGGCCATGCGGGCGTTCTCGGCTTCCGTCTTCATCTTCTCGTCGCGTGCGCGAATCTTCTCTTCGCGGGCGTTCTTGGCGATGCCGAGATTGTCGAGCGTGTGGTTGGCCTCGGCGTTCACGTGCTCCATGTTGAGGACCAGCTCGTGGCCCACGTGGGTCATGCCCACCTTCTTGCCGCCGGCGAAGATCTCATGACGGCCGTGCTCTTCGTACCACTTGGTGAGGGTGGCCGTCATGTGCATCTTCTCGATGATATTGCGCCAGCCCACGCCGGTGTTGTAAGCGCAGAAGCTGATCTCGCCTTCCTGCGTGGCGTAGGGGATGATGCACTGCTCGGTGCGGCGGAAATCGTAGTTGAACAGATCCTGGAACCACATGCCGGCGATGAAGAGGAAGTTCCAGCGGTCCTGGCGGCGAATTTTGATGTCGTCCATGGTGCGGTCGCCCTTGACCGAGCCGTAGTTCTTGCCGGTGGCGTTGAAGGTCTTGTCCATCTTCTTCATCATGTCGGTGATTTTGAAGTGGGTGGGCGACTGGAAGGGATCGTAGTTGCGCAAGAGCGCCAGGCCGAAGCCGATGACCGAGAGCCACCTTCCGCGAGCAGCGTCGTTGATCTTGGCGAGGTCCTTGGCCACCTGGTCCATGTGCAGGAACGCGGTGACGGGCGCGGATTCCTTGGTTTCCTTGTCGATCATCACAGCCATGCCGATGCCGCAGTTGGGGTGGCATCCGCAGGAGAGCTGGCCCCACTCTGCATTGGGCCCGTGCACGAGATCGGCCCAGTCGGAGAAGGTGGACATGAAAGAAATCGGGAACCAGTCGCGTTCGGGCACGCCCATGCCGACCTGCGCCTTCACGTCGTGGGCCATGTGCGAGAGCGTGTAGCGCTGGGCCACGCGGCGCTCGTCGGTAATGTCTTCGTCGCGGCCCGTGAAGCTGACCGGCTGGAACGAGAGGAAGCTGATCTTCCTGGGATTGTCGAGCGCGAACTCGATGATGCGACCCACCTGCTCGTTGTTGATGCCGTTGACGATGGTGGTGACGGGCACGATCTCGACGCCGGCTTCGTGCAGATTGTTGATGGCCTGCAGCTTGACGTCGAAGAGGTTGCCGACCTTGCGGTGACTGTTGGCCGCGTTGCCGATGCCGTCGAATTGGAGATAGACGTAACGCAGGCCGGCCTCGGCAGCGGCGCGGCAAAGCTCCTTCGACTTGGCGAATTCAATGCCGTTCGACGCGGCCTGCACCGAGTTGAAGCCAACCTTGCGCGAGTAGGCGACAGCGTCAAGGAAGTAGGGCGAGAGCGTAGGCTCGCCGCCGGAGAACTGCACGCTCATCTGCCGCTTGGGCTTCATGGTGATGGCGTTGTCGAGCATGGTCTTGATTTCGTCCCAGGTCAGCTCGTGGACGAAGCCGACTTGATTGGCGTCCATGAAGCAGGGATCGCACATCATGTTGCAGCGGTTGGTCAGGTCGATGGTGAGGACCGAGCCGCGGCCGTGGGTGACGGTCGACGTGCCGTGATGGTGGAGGTTCTTGTCGCCGTCGCCGTGGGCACGCATGTCGCGACCGGGGAAGGATTCTTCAAGGTGCTTGAAGAAGGCGGGATCGATGGACATCACGTCCTCGAAGTGGCCGTGCTTGGGGCAGTCCTTGACCATCAGGATTTTGCCGTCGCGCTCGATGATCTGGGCCTTGATTTCGCCCACTTTTTCGTTGAGCAGAACTTCATGAGGCAGCTTGCCGTCGAGAATTTGCTTGCGGATCTCGGGGACGCACTTGGGACAGAGCGAGTCCGTGGTGCGCGGCCAGCCGAGCGGCGGCTTTTCCTTCTGCCACGACTTCTGCAGGGGCTTGTCGGACCACTTTGGGGTGAACGACGCGTTGGGGCTGATGCGGTTCAGGCGCTCATAAACAAACCAGGCTCCCTGGGCGGCGTAAACAGCGGCCTTCTCGACGTACTTGACGGCTTTGGACATGATTGCGGTCTCCTCGACATAGAAATCGATTCAGAAAAGAACCGCCGGGGTTTACGGCTGGCCCGGCTTAGTACCTAGAATTCGAGGCCTCGCGGTTCCCCGGTGGGGGATTCCGGAGGCTGGTAAGTCATTACGAGGTTAAGGCGGTTGGGCGGCAAGCCCAAGGTGGTTGCAGCGAATGGCGGAATCGGGGGTTGGACGGGGATTTGATGGGCTCGAACGGGAGGCGGGAGCGCCCATGATCTGCGCGTGTAAGTGACGGAAATAAATAACGTTGCGATTGACGGGCACGGATTCTCCGGACCCGGGAATGCTCCACCCCAAGCCTTACGTCTTCTCACCGGGGCTGGCGAAATCTCTGGTAACATTAGGACCGTCGCCTACCGAGGGGCAGGCTTCGAGGAGGAAGAATGAGGAATCACCCGCAATCGCTTTCACGGCCGGCGTCTATCTCGTTCCTGATGCTCTCGCTGGTTTTGGGCGTCGCCTGCCTTGCCCCGCACAATAACCAATTTGCCGCCGCGGCCCAAAGTGCCAACGCCGGATCGTGCTCGCCCGTTCCCGACGGCAACCTTACACAGGCCCAGGTTGCCCAATTCGAAAGTGTGGAAGCCGGCCTCAAGGATGAGGAAGCGCAAGCCAACCACGATTACGCGAACGGCAAGCTGCTTTGCAAAGCCGATCCCACGCCGAGCGCCTGCATGACTGCGCTGCAAAAGAAATTTCAAGACGCTGAGACGAGCATCCAGGAAGACCGTAACACGAATGACGCCAATCGCCAGAAGGCCGAGATCGACGCAGGGGCTGCCAGGGACCAATGCAATGTGACGGGTCAGACGCCTGCGGAAAAACAAGAGAACCTTCGCCACTTCCAGGCGCTCATCGATCTGAAGAAGAAAGACGTCGATGTACAACTCAAGTACACCAACGCCAAACTCGAGTGTCAGATGTACTCAGTGGAAGCGGCTCCTGACAGCGGAGGCGCGCCATCTTCGGACAAGCATCCCAGCACTGGTTTCGTCACCATGAATAGGCCGCCGGCGAGTTGTGTCAGCGACGCCGAGAAGGCGTACTCGGCCGACCAGATCAACCAACAGGTCGATACCAACGACGAAAACTTTCTTCATACAAAGAACATGACCGCAATCCAGAAGTAACAGAGTGCGGACAGCAACTGGGATCGACCCTCGAACGCATTCTGCGGCCGAATGAATTTGCGGTCAGGGGTCAGGTTTTCATGCCCGAGCCCATGCGGGTGCCCCCGTTCCGAATCCTCGCCGCTCGGCTGCAGCCTAATTCGACTGCTTGTAAAATACATCTCCATCGAGCGTAATGGTTGTCTGATTTACGTAGATAACGCTCCAACGAATGTGGCCGGGCGCGAGAGGCATGGGATATTGGAGATCGAGAATCCCGCCTTTGGCCGAGGGGGTCTCCCACTTGCAGGTTCCGGAGTACCTGACCTTGCCGTTGACCAGGAAGCCGCAGGTTCCGCTCTGCTGAACCACCAGACCTTCCGTCTTGTTGGCCCAGGTGCCGATGGGCGGTGGAGCGGCCTGCGCCCTGGCGAGTTGGTTGCTCATCACGCCCAGCAGCATGCATGCAAAAGCCAGGCAAAGTGCACTCAAAGAGAAGGACCTGCGAACGCTTTTCATTTTCTCGAATAACCTCCGTTGCGACCGATGAAACCTGCATGGGCTGAAGCCTACACGGGTGAGGGAAGGGTACCTGTGATGTGAATTTACCACGACAAGGCGGACTAATGGCAACCATTGACTGCCGCGCCGGCACCCGGATGTCAGTTCACCGTGAGCGAAAACGTCGTGGAGTGTTGCAGCGAGCCGGACGTAGCGTTCACGGTGATGGTCCACGTGGCGGATTGCGGACCAGTCGAGCCGCCGCCGCCCCCGCTGCCGCATCCGTTGAGCAGGCTGAACCCGATCACGCCGACGACGATCAGTCCCAAAAATTGAAACAGTCGACGTCTCTTCCAGCCTACGCAGCACACCAGAGCCGCAAGCGCACTGATGGGAAACAGCGGGCTTGTATGGCGCCGGATCGATGTCATTGAAGCGTTGGTGCTGACACTAAGCGTGGTGGAAGCCACTCCGCCCGACGGTGTTACGGTTTGCGGAGAGAAGATGCACGTAGCCCCATAAGGCAACCCCGAGCAACTGAAGGAGACCATGGAATTAAAACCATTCGCGGGCGTGACTGAGATCGATGTGGTTCCGTTTTGGCCGGCGGCTACGGTGGACGATGCCGGTGTTGCTGCGACGGAGAAGTCCGGGGGGATGGTGTAGGTCGCGCTGGCAACCGGGCTGATGGAATAGCCGCTGGCGGTCGCGATCGCTTGCAGCGTTTCTGACGACGACACAGTGACAGGGCCGGAGTAAAGGGTCGAAACTGTGGTTGGCGTAGTGCCATCGGTGGTGTAATAGATGCTTGCTCCGCTGGTCGTGTCGGAGATCGACACGTCTTGCGATGCAGTGTAGGTCCCTGCAGGTACGCTCAATGTTGGCTCCGCGGCGGCAGCTCCATACTCCCAAAGATCATTCAGGTAGCCGTTTGCGCCGATCGCATCTGTACCTTCGCCTCCCATCAGCCAAAAACTTCCGTCGAGGCCGGTCCAACTAGCGGCCGCAAGGCGCCCTCCTGGAATATTCCCCGCGCCGGCGACGCCCAGTGTGCCGTACACGCCACTCTCGCCGCTGGTGCTGCCCACCCCGCTGGGCCCGGCCATCCACGCCCATTCGTTCGTCGCGGGATTGAACTCCCAGACGTCGTCCAGGGCTCCCACGCAGTTTGCCACGCCCCATCCATTCCCTCCTATCAGCCAGGCATTACCTGCGGAGTCGACCCAGACAACGGGAGCAACCCGGGCACCGGGAATGTTTGCCGCCGAAAATGTGCCCAACGTCCCGTTGACACCGGGCGAGGCCCCGCTGCTGCCGATCAGATTGCTCCCGCCCATCCACGCCCATTCGTTCGTCGTGGGACTGAACTCCCACAGGTCATTGAGATCTCCTTTATAGGTCTGGCCCCCTGACGTCAATCCTTGGCCGTCTCCTCCGAATAGCCACAGATTGCCGCCCGCATCCACCCAGCCCCCAGGACTCTCCCGCGCTCCTGGGGTGTTCCCACTTGCAGGCGTGCCCAGCTGACCGTAAACTCCGTACCAAGCCGTCCCGCCGATCTCGCTGTTTCCGCCCATCCAGGCCCATTGCCGAGTCGAGGGAACGAACTTCCATAGGTCGTTCAACTGGTTTATTTGACCCTGCTCATTGGCACCGAACCCGCCAAACATCCAGAAACTTCCCTGTGGGTCTGTCCACACGACGCCCCAACCGCGGCCACCGGGGTAACTGCCGCTAGTGAGCGAACCCAGCGCCCCATGAACCCCCGGCCAGCCACTGTTTCCGTTACCGACCGGAAGAGTGCTGCTCCCGCTCATCCACGTCCACTCGCCGCTAACGATGTTGTATTCCCAAAGGTCGTTCAGATAGCCAAATATTGCTCCGGTCGAATCGAATCCCCCGCCGC
The DNA here is from genome assembly GCA_050015795.1 of Occallatibacter sp. GTDB lineage: Bacteria > Acidobacteriota > Terriglobia > Terriglobales > Acidobacteriaceae > Telmatobacter. The sequence continues at coordinate 6,201 of JBEKAS010000171.1, forward strand.
CAAAGAGCCAGAGATTGCCTTGCTGATCGGCCCACCCGAAAGCGCCAAAACGGCCGCCTGGCGTGTTTTTCGTTCCCGGAATGCCTAGCTGGCCATAGACCCCCGGCTGGCCGTCGCCGTATCCAGGAATCGTGCTGTTTCCGCTCATCCACGTCCATTCCCTGGTGGTGACATTGAACTCCCAGAGATCGTTCAGTATGCCGTAGTTCTCAACTGCATCTTCCCCCTCTCCGCCAAACAGCCATAAATTACCCTGTTTGTCCGTCCAACTTACGGCGTAATACCGTCCGCCAGGCACGTTCGTTGCGCCGGCGACGCCCAGCGTTCCGTAAACTCCCGGCGGCCCGGTGTCGGAGGGCGGAATCACGCTGCTGCCGCCCATCCAGGCCCATTCGCTGGTCTGCGCACAGACAGATGGAGAAATGATGGCAAATGCAAGGAAGAATGCAAGCAACGGTCCCTGCAGCAAACAAAGCTTTCTGGTTCGCATAACAGTACCTTTGGGCGCTGATTTTGCGAACTATGATACTCCAGTTTGGCAGCATGTGGATGTAATACCTTGTGTGCAGTCGCACCGGAGAATATGCGCGGACACTCGGGAAGGCGTGCGGCTCACTGCGCCGTGTTATCCGTGCGCGCCACCTGGTTTGATGACGCGCTGGATGATGACCACCTGAATGTGGACGTGGCGGGCCACATCGGGCAGGAACTCGGTGACGAAGTTGTCGATGGGGACCGCGGCGGCTGTTTCATGCGACCCGCTTTGCGTCCATTTCGGTCGGATTGGGGATCAGGATTCGCTCCATCTCCTTAGGCTCGAATTTTGTCAGGCCGCCGGCGTAGGCGCGCCCTTCCGTAACGCTTACGGTTACCGAAAGCAGGTGAGCAAGGCGGTCGAGTAATTTGGGGGACAACGGCGCGCGGGGATAAATCCCAGGCGCGGGTATTCCGTCATTGAAACAACTGCGGCGCAAACTCGTTCAGGTAATTACGCCAGTTGATCCAACTGTGCGCGCCCGTACTTTCATTGAACACGACGTTGAATTTGTGCCGCCTGAGCATCTCCACCGTCGCCCTGGAGGTAGCGAGCAGTCCATCCTCCTTGCCCGTCGCGAACCAGACCAATTTAAGGCCTTGCTTGAGTTTCGGATCGTCGAGGAATGCCTGGTTCCGCTCTTCAAAAGTGGGGCCGGGAGGCACATTTCCGCTGTAACCCTGGCGGGTGATGCCAAAAACGCCGGAACTGAAAATACCGATGTAAGCAAAGTTCTCAAGATGGGGTATGCCGATGGCCAGCGCTTGACCGCCTCCCATTGACAAGCCGGCGATGGCGCGGTGTCGCCGATCGGCCAGCACACGGTAGCGCTGCTCCACGTAGGGCATGATGTCCTGCTCAAAATCTCCGACGAATTCGTCGTCGCGAGACCTGTCGGCGCTCGATGCGCGCGGGCCGGCGTTCGGCGGACCGGTGTGCCCGGCGGGCATGACCACGATCATGGGTTTGGCTTTTTGGGCCGCGATCAGGTTGTCCATGATGAACCCGGCGCGCCCGACCGTCGGCCACGCGTCATCACCATCACCCATGCCGTGCAGCAGGTAAAGCACGGGGAAACGGCCCTTGCCATTTTCGTAGCCGGGCGGCGTATAAATGTGCATTCGGCGAAAACATTGCAGCGATTTAGAGTAGTAAGTGACCTCCGCAATCGCGCCATGGGGAACCTGCTGGGTGTCGATGAACTTCGCACCCGGTATGTACAGCAGACTCCAGGTTCGGATAAGGGACTCGCTGGTGACGGGGTTGAGCGGATCGATTACCGTCACCCCGTCCACGTTGAAGTTGTACCGGTAGGCGCCCGGATCGATCGGCCCCAGGTCGACTTCCCAAACGCCATTTGCGGTCCGCGTCATGGCGGCTTCCAAAACCGTGAAGGTGCCACTCCTGGCCGGCGTCATAGCCGCGCCTGGTCCGAGGTCGGGTATGTCGGGTGTGGCCAGACGCACGGCCTGCGCTTTGGGCGCGAGGAGGCGAAACGTCACATGCCCGTCGGAGGCAACTTCGGGCGATGTGATCTGCTGGCCAGGCGATTCAACCTGTGCTGCGCACATTGGAGCCATGGAAGCCGTTACTAAAATCGCGGCCGACACTAGAGCGTTTTTTTGAATTTTCACAGTTTGCCTTAAGGTATCGCGCGAAGAAGGAAACCTTATTCCGAACTTCCTGCGATGTCAAGCCAGTACTGCTGAATCGTATCAGATGGGGGCGCCCCACATGTCGCTTTTGGGATGTGGGATTGCACGAACAAAAACTCTGTCCGCGATTTGCATATCATTTCCCCCTCCCGGCGCATACTTTTCCTATAAGCCTTCAACCCGGCCCACTGTTCGCTGTGCACTCATTGACCACTGACAACTGACAACTGGCGTTTACGGCGGATTCACGGCTACCTGGTTGACGATGCGCTGCACCAGGACAACGTGGGTGTGGATGTGGCTGGCGATCGAGGGCACGAACTCAGTGATGAAGTTGTCGATGGGCGCGGTGGCGACGTCGATGCCATAACGCTCGGCATCGGCGCTGAAGCGCGTCTGCAGGCCTGGCACATAGAGATTCGAGATGGCGATGTCGAAGACGGGAGCGACGATCTGGGAGTAGTTGAAGGTGTCGCGGCCGTCGTCGTCGCGCTGCCAGACGATCTGGTTGATGCAATGCCAAATGCGGTGCGGGATGCTGAAATCGGGCCGGCGGTGATAGTGCGGATCGGTGTGGGTGATGGAGGGAACGAGGAAGGTGCCAAAGAACTGGTCCGTCATGTCCTGTGTGAGGTTGGTGCCGGACAACTTGGCCCAGCCGTCGACGCCCGGACCGTAGGGCGAGTGCGAGTTGGCAGCGACGGAGATGCCGGCTTCACCCACGATGGTGCCGAGGTTGAACGGGTTGATGATGTTGGTCAAGGCCAGGCGAAACTTCTGCTCGGACGAGAAGCGCATCACGTCGGGACCGGTAA
>JBEKAS010000172.1:0-9184 GCA_050015795.1 Occallatibacter sp.
ACTCGCTGACTCGCTGACTCGCTGACTCGCTGACTCGCTGACTCGCTGACTCGCTGACTCGCTGACTCGCTGACTCGCTGACTCGCTGACTCGCTGACTCGCTGACTCGCTGACTCGCTGACTCGCTACTTCAAAATCTTCTTCGCCCGCGCCGCCACGTTCTCCGCGCTGAATCCAAGCTCCTTCATCACGATGGCGCCCGGAGCTGAGGCGCCGAAACGGTCGATCCCCACCACGTCGCCGTCGAGGCCCACATACTTCCACCATCCCAGTGTCGCGCCCGCTTCCACGGCCAGTTTGGGCACGCCCGCCGGCAGCACGCTGGCCTTGTACTCCGCCGCTTGCTCATCGAAAATCCTCCAGCTCGGCATGCTCACCACGCGCGCGCCGATTCCGTCCGCAGCTAGCAGCTTCGCGGCGTCCAGCACCACGCTAACTTCCGACCCGGTGCCGATCAAAATCACTTGGGGATTCGCCGCGTCTTCCAGCACGTACGCGCCCTTGCTCACGCTCGCGTACATGTCGCGATGCGACGCGTCGATCACCGGCACATCCTGCCGCGTCAGAGCGAAGAATGCTGGCCCCCTGCGCTCCAGCGCCAGCCGCCATGCCGCCGCTGTTTCATTCGCATCCGCCGGACGAAAATCCGTCATGTGCGGCACCGCGCGCAGCGCCATCAGGTGCTCAATCGGCTCGTGTGTCGGCCCGTCCTCGCCTACACCGATCGAATCGTGCGTGAACACAAACAGCGAGTGAGCTTCCATGATCGCCGCAATGCGCAGCGCCGGTTTGGCGTAATCGGAAAACACGAAGAACGTCGATCCGAAGGGCTTCAACCCTCCGTGCACCGCCATCCCGTTTACCGCCGCGCACATGCCCAGCTCGCGCACTCCGAAAAACACGTTTCGTCCCGCCGGATCCTCGGCAAAGTGCGGGCTCGCCTTGAAGATCGTCTTGGTCGACGCCGTCAAATCCGCGGCCCCGCCGAACAGCTCCGGCACTGCGTCGAAGATCGCGTTCATCACCTGCTGGCCAGCGTTGCGCGTGGCCACCGGCTTTTCCGTCCCGAAGCTGGGGATCGATTTTTCCCATCCCGCCTTCAGCTTGCCCGCCTGCGTCCGCTCGAATTCCGCCGCCAAATCAGGAAACGCCGCCTTGTACCCGGCAAAAAGCTTGTTCCACTCCGCTTCAAACTCCGCGCCGCGCTTCACCGCCTCGCGCCAGTTGGCCAGCGCATCGTCCGGCACATAAAAGCTCTGGTCCTCAGGGAAACCGAAAAACTTTTTCGTCGCCGCCACATCCGCCGGTCCCATGGCCTCGCCGTGCACCTTGTTGGTGCCTGCGCGCGGGCTGCCGTAGCCGATAACGGTGCGCACAGCAATCAGCGATGGTTTGCCGGTCTGGGCCTTCGCCGATACGATGGCCTCCTCGATGCCCTCCAGATCGTTGCCGTCCATCACCCGCTGCACATGCCAGCCGTAGGCCTCGAAACGGTCGTAAACATTCTCGGTAAAGCTCCAGTTGGTGGGGCCGTCGAGCGAGATCAAATTGTCGTCGTAGAGAACGATCAGCTTGCCCAGATTCAGAGTTCCCGCCAGCGAGGCCGCCTCGTGCGACAGGCCCTCCATCAGATCGCCGTCGCCGCACAGCACAAACGTGTGATGATCCACCACGTTGAAGCCCGGCCGGTTGTACGTCGCCGCCAGGTGCTTCTCCGCCATGGCCATGCCCACACCCATCCCGAATCCCTGTCCCAGGGGCCCGGTCGTCGCCTCCACGCCGTCGGTCAAACCGTACTCCGGATGCCCCGGCGTCTTCGATCCCCACGTGCGGAAGCTCTTCAAATCGTCCAGCGTCACCTTGTAGCCGGTAAGAAACAGCGTCCCGTAGAGCAGCATCGACGCATGCCCGTTCGACAGCACGAACCGGTCCCGGTCGGCCCACTTGGAATGCGCCGGGTTGTGCTTCATCAGCTTGTGGAACAACAGGTAGGCGATCGGTGCGTCGCCCAGTGGCGCCCCCGGATGGCCGCTCTTGGCCTTCTCCACGCCGTCCACGGCGAGCAAACGAAGAGTATCAATCGATAACTGGTCGAGTGAGATTGACGCGATGCCTGAAGCCATTTTATCTTTGGAATTCCTTTCCCTGAAGTGCGAACGCACCGGCCTGAACCGAAATCGTAGCGCCGGTCTTCAGACCCGCACCTGTCCGAGGAGCATGACGAAATCACCAGGTTTCGCCGCGAGTCTAAGCCGCATCCACCTTGACCTTTACATTGTATCCAAGCCAGGCCTCGGGTCCCGTCCCCAATTCCGTCCAGTGCAGCGTCCATTCCAGTTCCCCACAGCCCTCCGGCGCGGCAATGTCGGCGCTGAACCCCGCGCTTCCCAGGCTCCGGCTGGCCGTCGTATTCACCGTTTGCCAGCCGTCGCCGGTCCACACCACCTCAAATCGGCCCTCATCCAGGATGCGCAGCGTGTTTCCGGCCCCGATGCGCTGGATCGGCCGATTGAAGCTGTAGATCTCAAGACCCTTCCGGCGTCGCTTTTGGCCCTCCGGCTCGCAATACCGCTCATACACGGGGTCGATGCGGTCAAATACCTTGCCATCCACGGCTGAGCGCATCAGTTTCAGGTACTCGGCATGCGCCCACACCAGCGGTACCGCCGAGCCCGCCGGTTTTCCCATCCACAGGCTGCGATCCGGCCGGTCGGCCTCGTCCCACACCTGCTCCGGCAGCAATTGCCCGCACGTCGCAAACTTCTCATAGGTTTCGATCAGCGGGCCAATGTCCTTTCCCGCCGCTAGTTCGTAGTGGGCGCGCTCGCCGGTCAGCAGGGGCCACACCCGCCCCTGGCCCCACCCCTGGAACGGTCCTCCGTCCGGTCGCTGCCCATAGCCGTCCCCGTTGTAGCGCAGCCATCCCGGTCCCTGCGGCAGATCCCGCTTCAGCACCGCGTCCACCACCTTCAGCGAATCCACAATCAGCGCATCGTCAGCTCGCCGCACGCCGTAACGCACCAGTTCCAGGAATCCCGCGTCGATAATCTCGCGCGCCTCAAATTCAGTCCGCGTCCCCGGCGGCCGGTTCAATAGCCGCAGCAACTCCTTGCCACACTCCTCGTGAGCGTAGGCCTCTCCGCACTCCGGCGGCCTTATGCGCATATAGTGCCGCTTGATCTCCGGGTCGAGCACGCCGTTGTTCGTCACCGTCCAGTCTTCGAGATGCCCCTCGATCCAGTCGGCAAACTCCTCATAAAACGCGCCCAGCTCGTCGGCTTCGTACGCTCGGGCCATCTCCGCCGCGCAGATCAGCCCTGCGATCACCACCGCCAGCGTCGACGGCGAGTAACCCGCATTCTCTTCCCAGCGCTCCTGTTGCGTAATTGGCGCACTCCGCACCAGAATCCCCGCCGCCCGCTCAATGAACGGAAACATGTGCAGCTCGCTCAGCCCGCCCGCCTTCCACAGCCGCCACGCCAGAATCACCGGAAACGCCACCTCGTCCAGTTGCTTGCCGCTCCAGTAAGGGGTGCCGTCGATCCAGAAGTTCTGCGCAAAGCCGCCGTCGGGCAGTTGGGTGCATGCCAGGTAGACCAGCGCCCGCAGTGCCGTCTCCACGCGCCCGCAGGCCAGCAGAGCTGTCGCCGTCTGCACCATGTCGCGCGTCCACACCAGGTGGTAGCCACCCAGGTCGTCGTCGCCCTTCACCTGTCCCCAGGGAATCGAGGCCGACGCCACAAATGCTCCCGGGTACGCCTTGTCCTCGTGCGCCAGCAACACTGCGTCGCTTGCCCGCACCAGCTTGCCGCCATCTTTTGCCTTGCCGGCCAGCCATTCCGGACGCGCCGCCCGCTGCCACTGCACAATGAATCGCTTGCACTGCTCCGCGAACGGCATCGAGAGAGCGCCCATCGTCTTCTGCAACGCCGGGTGATGCCCCTCGCCAATACCGATGGCCACGGTGAACTCACGTGCCGTCCTTCCCGCGCCTCCCGCCGCCACAGCCGCACCGCCAGCCCCGTCCCGCAGTTTCCCGGGATCGTCTATGATTCCCAGGTCGATCTCGCCCATGATCGCCACATTGCCGTTTGTCGCCGAGCCAAACTCCCAATCCATCTTGAAGTTCTGCATCAGGTCCTGCCAGCCGTCGCTCGCGCCCACAAATCCGCAGCTCATGCGCGAGAATTCGCAACTGGCCGTCATCACCAGCGACCACTCATTCCTCCACGCCAGCAGCACATTGTGCCCGGCCAGGTCCAGGGCCCGCGCCGAGTTGCCCGCCCCGCCTCCATCCAAATGCGGCGCCAGCAGCGCATACACCTTCAGCCGCGGCACCAGGTCTTCCCGGCCCTCCAGGCGCACGTGCTGCAGCACCACCCCGTGGTGCGGATCGCAAATCATCTCCTTGGTCAGGCTGTAGCGCCCATCCGGGTCGCGGTTCACATACCGCACTCCCAGCGCCTCGGGGTCGATATATTCGAAGCTCGTCTTCAAGTCGCGCTTTTCCTCGTGCACAAACGTCTCGCCGTCGGTGATCAGGAACCCCATGTCGCGCACCTGCGCGCGATCGATCGTGGGAAAGTAAACCTCATTCAGAATTCCGTGCGAACACGTGAACCAGATGCGGCTCGACACTGAGTAGGCCGTCACCACCGCGTCCTTCACGCTCGAAGTCCACCGCGGCGCGAGGCCCGGCCGTCCAAAGGCCTCGCCCTGCTGCTCAAGCCACCGGTACAAAGGCTGATCGCTCATACGCCTTCACTGGGTATTGGTTTCTGAATCTGAAAACTCGCTGTCATTCGCATCAGGGAACTCGTGTCGTTCGGGCCGGGGAACAAATTGGTTTCTGGAGAAACAGATCTGCTGCCGCTCGCATTGGGGAACAAAGAAGAACACAGAGCCAGGGAAACCCCGCCATCTACAATGTTCGACGCCAATTCCGTGCAGTTAGATGCTAAAACATTTCCGTTTGAAACCCACCCAGTGCCCCATCCTTGGCGCGCCTTTGTCTTTGCGCCAAGGGTGGGACAGCGCCAACTTGCCGACTTGCCGACTCGCTGACCTGCCGACTCGCTGACTTGCTGACTCGCTAACTCGCCGTCCTCGCCCTTACTAACATGTACTTCACCGCCGCCTCAATCTCCTTGGGCGTCACATCCTCCACCACGCCCGCGTCGCCAATCCCGATGGGCAGCACGAACCGCCGCACTCCGCCCACATTTTTCTTGTCGCTTCCCGTCGCCGCCAGCACGCGCCCCGCACTCACTGTCAGCTTCGGCAGCGGCCCGTAGCGATAAATCAGCTTCTCCATCCGCTCCATCTGCGCGCCGGTAATCGTGCCCCGCCGCCGCGCCACGGCCAGCGCCGCCACCATGCCCCAAGCCACGGCCTCGCCGTGCAACATGGCCTTGTAGCGCGTCGCCTGTTCCAGCGCGTGGCCCACCGTATGCCCAAAGTTCAAAATCATGCGCAACCCGCCTTCGCGCTCGTCGCGACGCACCACGTCGGCCTTCATCCTTATCGACGCCGCAATCACCCGCTCCAAAGCCTTCGGCTCCCGCTTCAGAATCGCATCCGCATGTTCCTCCATGAACCGCACCAGCGCCCGGTCGCGAATGATGCCCGCCTTCACGCTTTCCATCAATCCCGCGCGCAACTCGCGGTCGGGCAGCGTTCCCAGCACCCCGATCTCGGCAAACACCGCCCGCGGCTGCAAAAAATTCCCGACAAGATTCTTGCCCTCAGGCAGGTTCACGCCCACCTTGCCACCCACGCTCGAATCCACCTGCGAGAGGAAAGTGGTTGGAACCTGCACATACTCGATCCCGCGCATGAATACGGCGGCCACAAATCCGCCCACGTCGCCCACAATGCCGCCGCCAAAGGCAATCAGAAAACTTCCCCGGTCGCCCCCCGCGCGCACCATCTCGCGCGTCAGCCGCTCCACGCTGGCCATGGTCTTGTGGCGCTCGCCCGGCTGCAGAAAAAGCACTACAGGAGCCTCAATCCTCGCTCTCTCGAAGGACGCACAAAACGCCTCCCCCCACAGCGCCCAGATCTCCGGCGAAGTCAGCACGAACATCCGCCGCGGCAGCCGCCCCACCGCCCGCTCGATGCGGACGGCAAGCGTCTCCAGCAACCCGCTCCCCGTCACTACGTCATACTTCGCCGATGGCGTCTCTACCCGTATCGTCTGCACAATGATTTCATTCTAGTGTGGTGAGTCAGAAGTTTGCATCACAATGAAATTGTTAACCCCGCTGGCCCCGCTCCACTCCTTCACTCTCTCACCCCTGCACCTGCTCCCTTGCTCAACGTCCACCGTCCGCTGTTCCCTGTTCCCTGTTCCCTGTCTTCAGGTGTTAGCCTCAAAAGTTATGGCAAATGGCCCTCAGGTGGATTTTCTGGTCATGGGCGCGGGCGTCGCCGGCCTTCGCGCCGCCATCGAGCTCGCCGCACACGGCGAAGTTCTCGTCGTCACCAAGGAATCGCTCAGCGAATCGAACACGCATTACGCGCAGGGCGGCATCGCCGTCGCTATGGAGGGCGAGAAGGACGTCGCCCTGCACTTCGAAGACACGGTGAATGCCGGCGACGGAATTGTCTACCGCCCCGCCGCCGAGGCGCTGGTTTCTGAAGGCCCGCTGCGCGTGGCCGAACTCATCGAGTGGGGCGCGAACTTCGATGAGGCCACCGACGCGGAAGGGCGTCGCCTGGACGGCCAGTATCTGCGCACCCGCGAAGGCGCACACTCGCTGGCCCGCATCCTGCACGCCAGCGGCGACGCCACCGGCGCCGAAATCAGCCGCGCCCTCGTCGCCTTTGCCCGCGCGCAAAAGCAGATCCGCTTTGCCGAGTGGACGCGCGTCTCCGGTCTTGTCGTCGCCGGCGGCCGCGTCCTGGGCGTCGATCTCGCCGCCGCCGATTCTGCCAGTGCGGAACTGTCTCACGCCGAGTCCGTTCGCCCGCAATCAGGCGCCTCAGAACAAGCGCCGCCGCAAGCCGTCACGCGCATCGCCGCGCGCTCCATCCTCATCGCCTCCGGCGGCGCGGGCCAGGTTTACTCTGACACCACCAATCCCGCCGTAGCCACCGGCGACGGCATCGCGCTCGCCGCGTTAGCCGGGGCCCAACTCGCCGACATGGAGTTCTACCAATTCCATCCCACCGCGCTCGCGCTCCCGGGCGCGCCGCGCTTCCTCGTCTCCGAAGCCCTGCGCGGCGAAGGCGCGTACCTGCGCAACGATCGCGGCGAGCGCTTCATGGAGCGCTACCATCCGCTTCTCGAGCTCGCCCCGCGCGACGTCGTCGCCCGCGCCATCGCCCGCGAAGGCTTGGCCGAAGCCGGCGCGTCCAGCAATGCCAGGCAAAACAACGTCCCCGCCGTATTGCGTCCCGTCTATCTCGACATGCGCCACGTGCACAATATCGACCTCATCGCGCGCTTTCCCGGCATCAGCGCATTCCTCGCGCAATACGGCCTCGACCTCCGCCGCGATCTCATCCCCGTGCGCCCTGCCGCGCATTACCTCATGGGCGGCATTCGCTCCGATCTCGATGGCCGCACCTCGCTCGCCGGGCTCTACGCGGCCGGCGAAGCCGCCTGCACCGGCGTGCACGGTGCCAATCGCCTCGCCTCGAATTCTCTTCTCGAAGGTCTCGTCTTTGGCGCGCGCGCCGCCCGCTCCATGCTTGCCGATTCGCTTCCGCTTGCATCCGCCTCGGCCGCACCCGACCCTGGCCCCGCTCCACAGCACCTGTCGGCAACCGAAAGCCAGTGCGTCGAAACTCTCATCGCCTCGCTGCAAGCCTCCATGTGGGCCAACGCAGGCCTGTTGCGCGAAGAGTCTTCCCTGTGTCAGGCATTGGCCACACTGGCCGAAACTGAAAGCGCTCTCTCTGCAGTTTCAGCAGCCGGCCGTACCAGCCGCCGTCTCGCGGAAGCGCAGGCCATGAGCCGCGTGGCGCACGCCATCCTCATTTCAGCACTGGCCCGCACCGAAAGCCGCGGCGCGCACTTCCGTTCCGACCATCCCCGCCACGACGACGCAAACTTCCGCAAGCACTCGGTCCTCGCCCCCGACGGCAAGGTCCACTTCGAAGAGTGGTAGCGCCCTCGCTCCTTGGCATTCGAAGTCCCTTAGTCCCTCAGTCCCTTAGTCCCTTGCTGTCTCGCTGACTTGCCGCACTTGCCACCGCGCACACCGCCAGAATCACGCCAATCACCACCAGCGAAATCGTGGTCGGCACAGCAATCCATCGCACCGCGAGCATCTTCAGCGCCCCAAACGCCAGAATCGCGCCCAGCCCGTAATGCAAATTGCGAAAACGCTCGAGCATCCCGGCCAGCGCGAAGTATAGCGAGCGCAGCCCCAGAATCGCCATCACATTCGACGTGTACGCCACAAATGGATTGTGCGTGATCGACAGAACCGCCGGAATGGAGTCGGTGGCAAACAGCAGATCGGTGAATTCGACGGCCAGAATCACCGGCAGCATCGAGCCCTTGGCCGGCTGCAGCCGCACGATCCACTCCGGTATCGCCGCGCGCGCCGACCCGCCGCGCACCAGCCGCCACGCCGCGTAGAGCAGAAACAGTCCGAAGACCCACGTCACCCACTCGAACCGCCGCAGTAACGAGATGCCCGCCGCGATAAACAGGGCCCTCAGCGCAAACGCGCCCCACACGCCCCACAGCAGGGTCTTGTGCTGCCGCTGCGGGCTGATCCGAAACCCCTGAAACAGCACCAGGAACACAAATAGGTTGTCGATGCTCAGCGACGCTTCGATGGTGTACCCGGCTGCGAACTCCAGCGCCGCCTGCCGCCCCTGCGCCACTGCGATCCAGCAGGCAAACCCGGCTGCAGCCAGCACCAATCCCGCAGTTCCCAACCACAGGAACGTCTGTGCGTGCCGCGATTCGCGGCGGCGGCCGGGCAGAAACGAGTCCGCCAGCAGCACCGCCGCCACCACCGCGTGAAACCCCACCCACCAGGCCCAGGAAACGCCCGCAATCATAGCTGGATGCTACCGCAGCGTAGCGCCGGTCTCCAGCCTCATGTAGCGCCGGTCTCCAGACCGGCTGTCGTGGGGGCGGCCCCGCCCCCCCCCCACACAGAGTGTTTAAGAGATAACACAACCCCAGCACAAAACCGGCGCAACGGGCGTGATTAAATGTTAA
>JBEKAS010000173.1:0-9277 GCA_050015795.1 Occallatibacter sp.
GTTCGAGACTAGCTGTGCCCGCCTTTTTGCTGTCCCACCCTTTCCGCAAAGAGTGCGGAAAGGATGGGGCACGGAACCGCGCTCTCCGCGCACAACAAAACCCCGTCCATACGGCATTTCTCCTTCCAACATAGCCCTTTTGAGGGGGCGTACAAAGTTGCGATTTCTTGAGGAAATCGCAACATGACAGTCGAGTCTTCGGGAAAGAGCGGAAGGAGAAATGCTTACGGGACGGGATTCTGCAATGCCGGACCAGGGCTGGACGCGCGCAGCGCCTACGCTTTGGCGATCTTTCCGCTCTTGATGCAGGATGCGCACACACGCAGCCGCTTGGGGGCACCGTTGACCAGCGCTTTAACCACCTGTAGGTTCACATTCCAGCGCCGGCGCGTCACGTTGTGCGCATGCGAGATGTTATTGCCGAATTGCGGACCCTTGCCGCAGATATCGCAAACTTGTGCCATGGTTGAACTCCAGAATTTTCAAGGACTTTCGGCACCGCCCGAGCGGCTGGCGCACACCCGGAAGCCCGCGTCCTCGCCTTGCCGAATCTTCAGTATACCAGCGCACGGCGCACTGCGGCCACGCCTCACGCATCGCTTCCTGGGCCGATGAGCGGGAACCGCCCGCGCACTTCGTACCGTGCCCTCTCGGCCCCCAAATGGCTCTCGTAGAGCAGAAACTCCTGGGCCGAGAAGCGCGCAAACGCCGGCGCCGCAGCTACCCGCGCCACCAACTCCTTCAATGCCCCTCCGTGCCCTGCACGCACATCCGGTGCAGGCGGCCCGGTTTTCTTGTTCCCTTGTTCCCTTATTCCCCTGTTCCCTGTTTTTCTAGCCAGCGTAATGTGCGGATGAAACGGCCGCGTCTCCGCCGCGAATCCGCACCGGCTTGTTGCCGCCACCACGCTACGGCCAAGCGCAGCCAGGCCCGGCGTCACCGCGACATCGGCAAAGAACACGCCCGCCCGCTCGAAGCAGCCCAGCGACCCAAGCTGCACTGGAACCGGTGCGGATCGTACCTTGCCTAACTGCTCCATCAGGCATGGGTATTGCTCGGGCGTGGTGTTTCCCAGGAATTGCAGGGTAATGTGCCACGAGTCCGGCTCGGTCCAGCGCAATCCGCCGCCACTTGACCGCAGCCTCGCCGCCACAATCTTGAGCTCGCGCACCACCGCATCCGCCAGCGCGATCCCCACGAACAGCCGCATACCGAGCCAGTGTAATCCCGGATCCGGGGAGCCAGAACTAATTCGACGGCGGTATCGCGCCTGCTGCCGGTGGCGGCCCACCAGTACCTTCGTCCGGACCACCCTCGCGCTCTTCGTGCGGAATCACGAAGTCCTCCGGCATCTTGTGTCCGCGATGGCAGGTCCCGCAGTTCACCAGCGAGCCCATACCATCCTTATCCAGGTCCATCGCCTTGCTGATGTAGTCCTTGTTCATCTGCTGCGTCATGGTGAACATGATGCGCGCAATCTGCTTGTCCGGCTTCGAGTCGTTGGCGTAGTCCAAGCGCGGGCGTCCATTGGGGCCTACATTCTTCGGGTCGGCTACGTGGCAGAATTCGCACTTTACGCCCAGCGCGCCCGCAAAGGACCCCATGATGTTGCGCACCTGGCGGCCTGTCAGGTCCTTGGGCAACACCTGCAGATTGGTTGGGGGTAGATAATTGCGCATCGGCCGGCCGCCCTGCGGCGAGCCTTGCCCCGAGCCTTGGCCCGTGCCCTGCGGCGGAGGACCTTGCGGGGTAGCTCCCGGAGCGGCCTGATCAGTTTGTGGCGGGGCTTGCGGCGCCTGTGCCCCGGGGGTTGCGGCAAAAACCGCCGCGGCCAGTAGTGCTGCCGCTGCAGCAGGAAGAAACAGGGAAGTGATTTTCATGCGCAAGGAATCCTTTCAGGGTCTTTGAGCAGACTTGGGGAGTTGGTTTGGGTTCAATTCAATGACGGATTGGGAATGCGGAACAATGCATGCGCGGTCCATCGACTTGGGCCCGGAAACGCAGCCGTTTCCGGCAAGGACAAAGCGCAATGGCAGCTCCGCGGCATGGCGGATGCCGATGCGAGCCGTCACCAGCACGCGCGTGGCACGCATTCTGTCGTCGCGCAATTGCAGTGGTGACTTGGGATTCAGCAAATCCAGGCCATTGTCCGCGCTCCGCGTAATTCCCAGCGCCTGGCACAGCCTGCCCGGGCCGCTGGTCAGTTCTCGCGCGGCTGCTCCTGGCGCCAATCCCCGGTTGCGCGCCAACTGCTCCAGTCCCGCCACTGGCTCCAGGGCGCGTATCAGCACGCTTCCGGCACGGCCTTCGCGCTCACAGGAGACATTCATGCAGAAATATCGCCCGTAAATAGAATAGACATACGCGTGCCCCGCCGGCCCGAAGAGCACCTCATTCCTGGGCGTGGGGCCGCGATGCGCATGGGCCGCGGGATCGGCCGGCTGCCGGTGCGGTCCCAGATAGGCTTCGACTTCGACGATGCGCCCGGCCATCCATCCGGCATGGGTACGGCGCGCCAGCATCTTGCCCAGCAACCGCCGCGCCACGCGCTCCGGCGGCGCCTCAAAGAAGGCGCGCATCATCAGCCTTCCCGGCAATTCGTTCTTTTTCCTCCGCCCCACGCCACACTCCGTTGCGCAAGTCCGTTACTTAGCGTCAACGAAGTTGGGTTCGCCACCCCGCCGGCCCCCTAGCTCCGCTAACCCCGCGAACTCCGCTAACTCCGCTTCAACCCCTTGATCAGCGCCAGAACCTCTTCGGCGTGGCCCTCGGGCTTGACTTGGGGGAAGACGTGCAGCAGCTTCTGGTCCGGCCCGATCACGAAGGTTGTGCGCACAATTCCCATCACTTTTTTGCCGTACATGTTCTTTTCTTTTAATACATCAAACTGTTTGCATACTTTCTCGTCTACATCAGCAAGGAGTGTGTACGGGAGGTCGTACTTGGCGCGGAACCTGGCCTGTTCCTTCGGCGTGTCGCGGCTGATGCCAAGAACCACCGCCCCCGCTGCCTGCAGTTTTTTGAAGGTGTCGCGAAAACCGCAGGCCTCAATGGTGCAGCCCGGGGTGTCGGCCTTAGGGTAAAAGAAGAGGATCACCGGCTTGCCGGCATAATCCGAAAGGCTTACTGTTTTGTCCTCGTCAGTTTGCAGCGTGAAGTCGGCGACTTTCTTGTTGAGCTCCATGGGGAATATCCTCGTTCTAGAGGTTGCGGGCCGATCAATGGCCGCCAGGTTTGATTATTTCAAGTCTGATTATGATCGAAGGGTGCGGAAAGTGTCATTGCGTAGTGCAAGTCGCTTGTGGATAACGGCAGGGTGCCCCGCCACCGGCGCGTCTTTGTTTTTGCGCCTCGGGTGGGGAGCCGTCCTGCTGCTGATTGCATCCGCAGCGTTGCCTCTAGCCGCGCAATATCCCGGCCAGATCACCAACGCCGGGAAAAACACCCCCACGCTGCGCGCCATCGCGGTCTTGGAGTGGACCGGCGACGAGGCCCATCCCAAGACCAGCCGCCTCGTGCCCATCTGTATCTATGACGGCCACGATCTCCAGGACGCGGATATCTATCTCGCCCGCCCCGCTCCCATCGCCCTTACGAGCGACGTCGAGTACCAGTTGTTGCAGGACGGTAAGCCTTTAGGCCTCTTCGACATTGAAACCGCCGCGCGCGAGCAGGGCTCCTGGGTTGGTTATGGCAAACACCTGCCGATGCCCGTGGCGAAATCCGCGCCCAGGCAGGTGGCCAAAATCGACCAGGAGGATGACTCCCAGAGCGACACGCCCGTCCTGCACCGCAAGCATCACGCCGGTGACGCGGGCTCGGGGAGCAGCGGCGGTTCTTCCAGCAGTTCATCAAATGGTTCGGGGAGCGATTCGGGCCCTGATCCCAATGCGCCGCCGCCCGATCCCGACCGCCCCACCCTCCACAAGGGCGGTGATGCCTCAGCCAGCAGCTCGGGGGCCAGTACGAACACGAACACCGGCAGCGGCTCCAGCTCCACGCAGTCTTCTGGCTCCAACAGTCCCACGCTGCACCGCGGCGGCGATGCCTCGGGCTCCAGCACCGGCGACACGTCGAATTCCGGCTCGAGTTCCAGCCCTACGTCGGATCCCAATCAACCCCAACTGCACCGCATGCCCGATAGCTCGGCTCCGGACAGCGCCTCTTCGAACGGCTCCAATCAACCCAAGCTCAAAAGGAAGAAGAACGAGGAAGACGAGAGCTACGTCAATAGTGTCGACAAGTCGAGCGATCCTGACCGCCCGCATCTGTTTCGCGGCAAGTCTGCGGGCTTTGATGGCCCGGTCACGCCCAGCCTGCTCGGCCTGCCGCCCGACATGCATCAGGAAGTCGCCGTCTCCGACCTGACCGACCGACCTGAGCACGTGTGGGATTACATATGGGCCAATCCCGATGACGAAGCCAAGATGAAAGCCGCGATGGAAGATCTTACGCGTACGGCGCTGGGTCTGAATCCGCCACCCGCTCCCGCCAAGCCCGCGCACAAAACAACCTCCACGGCCCACAAACCCGCTCGGCCCACGCAGCCGCCGCAGCCCGCGCCGCTTCTCGACGAGCAATTTCGCGTCTTCGAGCTGGCCTATGGTTCTGGCGCCACCATGGTGCTCTCTGCGCATACCAGCGGCACAGGCGCGCAGGAGAAGTTTGTCACCCTGGTGGCGCAGCCCGATCTCTACGGAAACGTTGCGGTTCTCATTAAGAATGTGACCGACGCCGCTCACCTCGACGACACGCCGCGCATGCGCCTGGTTGACGCGGTCGATGCGCTGGCCGACAACCGCGGCGACCTTCTC
The DNA here is from genome assembly GCA_050015795.1 of Occallatibacter sp. GTDB lineage: Bacteria > Acidobacteriota > Terriglobia > Terriglobales > Acidobacteriaceae > Telmatobacter. The sequence goes on from JBEKAS010000173.1 coordinate 4,815, forward strand.
TTCGAACTGCGCGGCTCGACCCAGCGCCAGTTCGCCCTCTACCGCGTGCTGCGCGGCGACGCCACCCGCATCTTCGTCAGCAACGTCGACGCTATTGGCGTCCCGACTGGCCAATAATGCTCACGAATGACTGCTCACAAAGTGGTCAATTTTGCTCACAAATAAATCCCTCAAAAGAGCGGCTCTCCGAGTGTGATTCTGCTCACATTTCCTATACAATGGAGCTTAGATATAAGTGGGCACATCGACACTTTCTCAAGGATTCCCCATCGAATGGCTACAGTCACAGCTACCCCATCGCCAGAAAGCGTCACTGTCACTCCGAGCCCACTGACTCCCGCAATTCCCGAATCAGCCGCACCCGTTGAGTCGCAAGCTGTCCCCAATTGGCGGCACGTTCGCATGGGCCGCGCTGCCGCCGTCAACGATGGCTTGAGCTGGCCGATGGTCGCTTTGATGGTGCTCTTTCATGTGGGTGCGATCGCCGCGCTCTTCCTCTTCACTTGGCAGCGGCTTGTCGTCATGGCTGTGCTCTACATCCTGGCCATCAACGTGGGCATTGGCATGTGCTATCACCGCCTGCTCACCCATCGCGGCTACCGCGTGCCCAAGTGGATCGAATATGTCATGACCGTGTTCGCTACGATGTCGCTTGAGGGCTGGCCCATCTTCTGGGTCTCCACGCATCGCGTGCATCACCAGCTCAGCGACAAGGAAGGCGATCCGCACACGCCGCGCGAAGGCGGCTGGTGGGCGCATGCGGGATGGATACTCTTCGGTCAGGCGTTGCACACGCAGATCAAGGCGCTCGCGCGCTACTCGCCCGACCTCAGCCGTGACCGCTTCCATGTGTGGATGAGCAAATATCACTGGCTGCCGATTACTCTCAGCGCCATTCTGCTCTTCAGCCTGGGATGGTACTGGGGCGGTTTTGTGAACGGCATTGCCATGTTCCTTTGGGGAGCTCTGCTGCGTGTCACGCTTGGCCTTCACGCCACCTGGCTGGTGAATTCAGCAACCCACATGTGGGGCAGCCGCCGCTTTGAAACCCACGACGATTCGCGCAACAACTGGTGGGTCGCCCTGCTCACCGGCGGCGAGGGCTGGCACAACAACCATCACGCGCATCCGGTTTCCGCGCGCCACGGCCTCAAGTGGTACGAGATCGATCCCAACTTCTGGGGCATCTGGCTGCTCGCGAGGCTCGGCCTCGCCCGCAAAGTCCAGGTGGCGAAGTTCGACCCCGAAAATCCCAAGCCCGCGGGACTCGCATAGCGCTTTGGATTTACCGGCAGATTCACACCGAGTTGAGAGAATAGGCGGCCTTCCCGACCAGGGAAGGCCGTATGTTTCTGCTGAGCAGAAAGCGCTTCTACCTCCTCGCCTTCGCCCTTACCCACAGCGCCAGAAATAGCGGCAGCGCCACCACCAGCACCAGCACGCCCGCGGGAAATCCGACGTACAAGTACGTGTCGACGTAGCTCACGGAGTGCCCGCCCACCAAGTTCCAGGCCAGCAGCGCGAAGATGGCCGCGCAAGTGGTGGCGAAAAACGTGAGAAACGCTGACGCAAACGCCAATAGCAGGCTTTGGAACAGACTGAAACCCTCCAGCGGGAACCCGAAAATCTTTGCTCCCCGTCCGCTTTCCGCCGTTTTCGCCCTCATGCCCGACCCTTTCAATTCGCAATCACCCGGCCCGTTTCATCTAGAATACAAATTCATGGCCAGCGGCGCACAAATCGAGTTGTGGCACGCCGAGAAAGTCGCCACGCAAGTCGCGGTGCAGGATGCTCCGAACGGCATCCGTTACGCCGCCTTCGGCGAAACCCGCGTCTCCGACGCGGACCTTGAGCGTCTTGTGAGCGCCGTACCTGCCGGGCTGGCTCCCGCGCTGCGCCAGCGAGCCTACTACTTCGTTCCTCTCACCATCGCCGATACCGGCGAGAACCTCGTCGCGCCCGCCTACTCGGTTGAACTCAGCGACCGCGCCGTCTGCCATCGCAACGCCGCCTTCGGCGCCACGGAGGCCGTCTTCATCTCCACGCGCCTCGTTGAAGACCGCTTCGGCCTCGCCTTCGAGTTCTTCATCAATGTGGCGCACAATTTTGTCGAGGCCGCCGGCGTTCCCGATAGCTTCTCCACTCTCGCCTGGTTGCAGGCCGAGGCGCAGGTGCGTGGAGAAACCAGCCAGGATGCATGGGAAGCCCGCCGCCGCGCCCAGGAGCCGCACGCCGGCGCCAAGACCTCCGGCGCGAGTCCCCCGGGCGCGAGTATCGACGAGCGTGCCCGAATGAGTTTCTTCGAGTCGTCGTTCTCTGACGCGCTCGCCGTCTACATGCTTTCGCTGGCGGTCGACTTCGACTACCACGACCTGCGCGAGCGCGAGTACCCGCTGCTGGCCGCGCCTGCACTCGCCGAGCGCCTGCGGCACGTCGCCTCGCTCTTCCCGGCCAATCCCGGCTACGAGTTCCAGGTCCTTTACCGCCGCAAAGGCTGAGTGCTTTTCCTGGACCAAGGCTCGCAATCAGCTACAAGCTGTATCTCCCGGGCCCCATGGTCACAATCGCCAGGTTCATCGTGATCAACAGCACCTCGTAGTGCCATCCAATGGACTCCTCGCCCCAGAAGCCGGTCTTCCACTCCACGACTTTTTTGTAAATCGAGCCCAACATCACGAGAATCAGTCCCAGCGCCGCCCATTGCGCCAGGATTCCCGCCGCTAACGCTATCGCCCCCGCGCACTCCGCCGCGCCCAGAAAGACGGTGAACGGTACGCTCATTCCGATGCTCGCAGCCCGCTCCTTCGGATGCCGCAGATGGTTGTATCCGCTCGTTCCGAACACCAGCGCCAGCACCAACCTCAGCAGCAACAGGCTCCAGTCCGCATACGCCATCGCGCCCGGAATCGTGAACATGACCGGCCTCCCATGGCTTCCAGCCTACCAGCGCGACCAGGCACACAACGATTCAAGCGTCGCCAACCATGCGGCGCAAAATCGTTCACTCCAATTTCAGCAATGAGAGGCTCATCGACACGTGCCTTCGCACGTCCTCGACGGCAGGCTCCGCTTGTTCCCTTGTTCCCTTGGTCCCTGCTGTCCTCAATGCCCGGGCACTGGATGCGTCGGCGGCGTGCTCGCCGGATGAGCCGCGACACGGACCTTGCCCGCGGTCGCCCATCCCATGGCTGCGAACCAGCCAAGTATCGTCCATCCCAAAAACACATTGACTAGAGCGATCCAAGCCACCGATCGGCAGTCCCGGTACAGGGCCAAGCCGGTTGGCAGCAGATAGACGAGCGCCCCAAGCACAAACAGCACTAGGTCGACCGGCCCCATCAGGTCGGCGTCGTGGCGGGCAAACCCCAGCGCAACCACGACGATGCCGCACGCCACGATTCCAACGATCACCAGCAGCCGAAGCAGATTGTTCATGGGCCACCTCCCGCGGCGGAACGCGAGCAGCTCGATTCCGGCGGACACGGGGCCGAACCGGAAACTGCCGCTCAGGTCTCTCCTTGGTTCGTAGCCAAAGTGTAGCCCTCGATCAAAAGGCTTACAACGAAATACCCCGCTCATTTTTCATGACTTAGCGTGTATTCTCTGATGCCCCCGGAGCCACGATTCCCCCTCGTCACAGCGACTGAACGATGGTGAGTCGCTGAGAAGATAGCACTTCAAGGCGAGCCGGACACACGGGCATCACACTGCGGTCTGGCGGAAACGCGATTTCATCAGATCAAATTAAATTTGCAAAGAGGGGAATTCGTCGATCGTGCGCAAAACTCTTGCAGCCTGTGAGGGGACAGCGCACAGCGGACGGGGATCGGGGATCAGAGATTGGAAACCTGCTCTGTGGCCGTGAATGGCTGACCCCTGACCACTGCCCACTGATCACTGTCCTTCGTAGACCACGCGTCCTTCGCTGACCGTCCAGCGCACTTTGCCCAGCATCGCCCAGCCATCGAAGGGCGTGTTCTTCGCTTTCGATTTCGACTCCGTCGCCCGGTAGGTCCACTCGGCCCTGGGGTCGAAGACCACCAGGTCGCCAAAGCTGCCTGCGGTCAGTGTGCCGCGGCCTTTCAATCCCAGCAGTGCCGCCGGCTGCGCGCTCAGCAGGCTCAGAACGCGGCCCAGAGGGACCTTCCACTCGCTGTGCAGCCAGCGCAGGCACAGTCCCAGAGCTGTTTCCAGTCCGGTAATCCCGTTCGGCGCCAGCTCAAATTCAATTTCCTTTTCGTGCATGGCGAGCGCAGCGGCGGATTCATCTTGGCATGCGTGTTGTAAAGGCCGACGTGTTCCTCGGTCAGCAGGAAGTGATGCGGCGTCACCTCGCACGTGACGCGCAGCCCGTTGCGCCGCGCCTGCCGCACTGCCGCTACGGCCGCAGCAGTGGACGTGTGCGCCACATGCAGATGAGGATGCGACTCGCGCAGCTCGGCCACCAGGCGAATGTCGCGCTC
>JBEKAS010000174.1:0-9044 GCA_050015795.1 Occallatibacter sp.
AGAGCCACCGTCTTGATCACGACGATGAGCAGAGCCAGGCCCATGGTGAGCTGCGGAAACAAATAGTGGAAGGTGATGGTGAAGGCAAAATGCAGCCGATGAATGATCTCGGCGCTCATCGAAGGCCTCCTGCTGTGGGGGTGCGGTGGATTGGCACAGGATGCGCCCGGAGAGATTCAGTGCAACCGTCAAACGATAGCAAACTGGCCAGGTTTCGGGGATGGCAGCCAACAGCAGCTTCCATACTCGCTCCCGATTTTAGCTCTTCCGGTGACTTTGATCACTTGCCGCAATCGGCCCGCGCCCTGATTCTATTCTTAGAGTGCGCGTCTTCCCGCGAGGCTGCACGTTCCCCCGCTGCACACGGATGAGCCGCAAGTTGCTGTGGAGATCGAGTGAGGTCAAGGAATGCGGATTGCGATCATTGGCGGCGGCATTGCAGGATTGGCCGCGGCCTATGAGCTGGAAAAGGCGCGCCAGGCCGGCGCTGCGGTGGAGTACACGCTCTTTGAGGAGCGGCCGCGGCTGGGCGGTTCGCTGGCCTCGGAGATTGTGGACGGAGCGGTGCTGGAGCGCGGACCTGATTCGTTCCTGACGGAAAAACCTGCGGCGGCCGAGCTTTGCCGGGAGTTGGGACTGGGCGGCGAGCTGATCCCTTCGAACGACGCGGCGCGCAAGACGTATATTGTCACGCGCAATCGCCTGGTGGCGCTGCCCGACGGGCTCATGTTCCTGGTGCCGACCAAGCTGGTGCCGACGGCGCTTACGCGGCTCTTCAGCGTGCGCACCAAGATGCGCATGGCGCTGGAGCTGCTGCATCCTCCGCGGCCCAACGATGGCGATGAGTCTGTGGCGAGACTCGTCGAGCGGCACTTTGGCCAGGAGGCCGTGGACCGGCTCGCCGATCCGCTGCTGAGCGGCATTTATGGCGGCGACGCCACGCAACTGAGCGCGCAAACCGTGCTGCCGCGGCTGGTGGAGATGGAGACGAAATATGGCTCGCTAACGCGCGGCATGCTGGCCGCGCACCGGAAGATGCGTGCCTTGGCGAAGAACTCATCCAAAACGCAAAACCGCGGAGCGGCGATCTTCACGGCGCTGCGCGGCGGCATGCAGCAGTTGGTGGGCGCGATCGCGGCGCGCCTCAATGCGGGCAGCGTGCGCACGGCGACGCCGGTGAGCGGAATTGAGAAGACGGCGCAGGGCTGGAGGGTGCAGGCCGGCGGGGTCAGCCAGGTTTTCGATGCGCTCATCATGGCCGCGCCCGCATGGGCTGCCGGAGCGCTGTTGACGCCGGTCGATGCCGCACTGGGCGCCGAGCTCAGCGGCATTCCTTATTCCTCGTCAATCACCGTGAACCTGATCTACGACGAGGGGAAGATCGGCCCTCTGCCGGAGGGATTCGGTTTTCTGGTTCCGGCTGTGGAAGGCCGCGCCATGCTGGCCTGCACCTTTGCGCATCGCAAGTTCCTGGGGCGCACGCCGCCGGGGAAAGCGGTTTTTCGCGCATTTCTTGGCGGCATGAAGCGCACCGATCTACTGGCAGAGAGCGACGAGGCACTGGTTGCGTTGGTGCGGCGCGAGATGCGCGAGATTCTAGGCGCGAAGACGATTAGCGCGGAGGTTGAGCCGGAGTTCGCGCAGGTGACGCGCTGGCGGCGTGCCATGGCGCAGTATGCAGTGGGCCACAAGGCGCGCATGCAGCGGGTGAATGCGCGCGTGGCTGCGCTGCCGGGATTGCGGCTCGTTGGGAATGCGTACGACGGCATCGGCGTGCCCGACTGCATCCGGCTGGGGCGCAAGGCGGCGCGCGAGCTGGCAGGCGCGGAAGCGCCCATTCCGGTTTCGAAGGTCTAACTTCACTCCCCGTATACTTGACGGGAGAGCATGACCACGCGCACGGACACATTTCTTGCCACGATTTTAGCCACGACGCGCGCTACTCTGGACGCGGCGAAGACGGACGTGCCTGTCTCGGAGCTGGAGCGCCGCGCCGCCGAGCATCGTCCGCGCGGATGGGCTTCCGCACTGCGCCGTCAGGCCGCGCGCCAAGACGCGAATCGACCGGCCGTGATCGCCGAGATCAAGAAGGCCTCGCCTTCAAAGGGACTGATTCGCGCCGACTTCGACCCCGCATGGCTGGCCCGGCGTTACCGTGCCGGAGGCGCCGCGGCGCTTTCCGTGCTCACCGATGAACCGTATTTTCAGGGCAGCCTGCGCAACCTGGAGCTGGCCTCGGCGGCTGCGCCACTCCCCTGCCTGCGCAAGGATTTCATGATCGACGAGTACCAGATCGTCGAGGCTCGCGCTCACCGCGCCGATGCCATTCTGCTGATTGCCGCCGCGCTGAGCGCTGCAGAGCTGAAGCGATTCGCCGAGGCCGCGCACGCTTACGCGCTCGATGTGCTGGTGGAGGTGCATACCGCCGATGAATTGGCGCAAGTACTCGACACGCTGGGCGAGACGGGCGCCGATGCGATCGGCGTGAATAACCGCGACCTGAAGACCTTCGATGTGAGCCCCGAGACTTCTTTGGCGCTTGTCGATCAAATTCCCGCAAGCGTGGTGCGCGTGACGGAAAGCGGCATTGCGACGCCCGAGGATATCGCCCGCCTGCGCAAGGCCGGATTCGATGCGTTCCTCATCGGCGAGAGCCTGATGCGCCAGCCCAATCCTGGCGACGCGTTGGCGGAATTGCTCAAGGGCGCGGCCGGAAAACCATGAGCCTCTGGATCAAAATCTGTGCCAACACTTCGCTTGGCGACGCACAATTGGCGGCGGAAGCCGGCGCCGATGCGGTGGGATTCGTGTTTGCGCCCAGCCCGCGGCGGGTGACGCCGGGACAGGCGGCGCAGATCGTGCCGCAACTGCCGGCGGCGCTCGAGAAGATCGGAGTTTTTGTCGATGCGGGGTTTGACGAGATCGCAGCCACGGTGGAAGTGGCGGGACTGACCGGCGTGCAACTGCATTTTGACGCGCCGGCTGTATTGGCGGCGCAACTGCGCAAGAGATTCGGAGCCAAGCTGCGAATTCTGGGCGTGGTGCACTTCGATGCAAGGGCCGGGAAGCGAGTGGCGGCGATTGCGCGCGATACATACATTGATGCGTTGCTGGTGGACTCGCGCTCGGCTGCGGCGGTGGGCGGCACGGGCGTCGCGTTCGATTGGGACGCGGCGCGGGGGTTGATTTTCGACGCTGACGGGCCCATGAAATCCATTGCGGCGGGTGGATTGACGCCGGAGAATGTGGCGGAAGCGATTGCGACGCTACGCCCCTGGGGTGTTGACGTGGTGAGCGGCGTTGAATCGGCGCCGGGGCGCAAGGATGCGGCCAAGGTGCGGGCGTTTATTGAGAGGGCGCGTGCGGCGGGGCGGCATCTGGCTCGTTAGCCGCGCAACGGCGTCGCGCAGGTGCGATCTTGCTCTTGTCATGCAGCTGAATTACAATGTGATTCTGGAGTCTTGATCCATGCCCGCAAATGCCTTGGTGCAAACGAGAATCGATCCGAAGGTGAAGAAGCGTGCGGCCGCGGTGCTAGGTGAGTTGGGAATAACTGTTTCGGATGCAGTACGTGTTCTTTTGACGCGAACCGCCAACGAAGGCGCGTTGCCATTCTCGCTTGCCAAGAATGCCGCTGAGCACGATGCGTGGTTTCGCGCGAAAGTTCAGGAAGCGCTCGACGATCCTCGCCCGGATATTCCAAGCGGACAGGTCGAAGCGCACTTTGCCAAGCGGCGAGCAGCGGCGTTGCGTAAGAAGACGGATTGAAACGGATAAGAACATACATCGTGCATTGGTCGGTTCCGGCGGTTGCCGACCGTAACGCAATCTTCGAATACATCGAAGCCGACAGCCCGCAAGCCGCCGCAACTGTGGACAAGCGAATCAGATCGGCGGTCGCAGACCTGAAATTAGCCCCAGGGATTGGGCGGCCGGGTCGTGTCGGAGGAACACGGGAACTGGTCATTCATCGTACGCCATACATTGCCGCATACCGCATTTCGGGCGATACTGTGCGCATCCTTCGCTTGCTGCACGGCGCGCAGCAATGGCCCGAAGAACTACCACGATAGCGCTCGTGGCTTGGTCTTCCCGCACGAACCTGCCGAATAGCCGTACCATCCTGCTCCTAGTACACTAAAAAGTTCCCCATTTTCCCTGGGTAGACAAGCAGGAGTCTCTGATGGCATCGGTCATTCTTCCGGCAAATCCCTTCGAGTCGCGGCCCGGGCGTTTCGGCGTCTACGGCGGGCGCTACGTGCCGGAGACGCTGGTGGCGGCGCTGGACGAGTTGGAGCACGCCTACGAAGAAGCCAAGGCGGATGCGGCGTTCCAGACCGAGCTCAACACGCTGCTGGCCGACTACGCGGGACGGCCGACGCCGCTCTACTTTGCCAAGAGGCTCACGGAATCGCTTGGCGGGGCAAAGATTTACCTAAAGCGCGAGGACCTGCTGCACACCGGCGCGCACAAGATCAACAACGCGCTGGGGCAGGGACTGCTGGCCAAACGCATGGGCAAGAAGCGCGTGATCGCCGAGACCGGCGCGGGCCAGCACGGAGTTGCGACGGCGAGTGCGTGCGCACTGCTGGGGCTGGAATGCGTGGTCTACATGGGCGAAGTGGACATGGAGCGCCAGGAGTTGAACGTGAAGCGCATGCGGCTGCTGGGCGCGGAGGTGCGCGGCGTTAGCTCCGGCTCGAAGACGCTCAAAGACGCGATCAGCGAGGCCATGCGCGACTGGGTCACGAACGTGCGGACGACCTACTACCTGCTGGGCAGCGCGCTCGGCGCGCATCCGTATCCCACGATGGTGCGCGACTTTCATCGCTGCATCAGCCGCGAGATGAAAGAGCAGATTCTTGCCAAGGAAGGACGGCTACCGACCGCGGTCATTGCGTGCGTGGGTGGCGGGTCGAATGCCATTGGCGCGTTTTATGAGTTCATTCCCGACCGGCAGGTGCGACTGATTGGCGTGGAGGCCGGCGGGCGCGGAACCTTGCTGGGAGAGCATGCGGCTCGGTTCCAGGGCGGCGCGCCGGGGGTGTTGCAGGGCACGTTTTCTTACGTGCTGCAGGATGACGATGGGCAGATCGCGCTTACGCACTCGGTTTCCGCGGGACTCGATTACGCTTCGATCGGTCCCGAGCACGCGATGCTGCACGACACGGGCCGCGCGGAATATGTCTCGCAAAACGACGCGGCCGCGCTGGATGCGGTCGTGAAGCTGGCACGGACCGAGGGCATTCTGCCGGCGCTCGAAAGCGCGCATGCCGTAGCCGAGGCCATGCGCATCGCGCCTACGTTTTCGGCGCGTGACATACTGGTGGTGAATCTCTCAGGCCGTGGCGACAAGGATATGGGCATTCTTGCGCGCGAGCTAAAGTTGTAGAATTTCGAGAATTTTTCGATGGCGATTCGTTTCGATCACAAGCCGGGTTTAGTGGTCTATCTGACTGCGGGCGACCCGTCTCTCCAGGCGACGCGCGAGATTGCGGTTGCGGCCATTGACGCGGGCGCGGATGTGATCGAACTGGGCGTGCCGTTCAGCGACCCGCTCGCCGACGGCCCTGTTATCCAACGCGCCATGGAGCGCGCATTGGCTCACGGGCCGGGACACGGAGGAACAAGGCTCAAGGATGTGCTGGGCCTGGCGCGCGAGATTCGTGCCGCGCGACCCGCGGCGGGTCTGGTGATTTTCAGTTATCTGAATCCGATTTTGCGCTATGGCCTCAAGAGGTTTGCCGACGACGCGAAGGCCGCCGGCGTGGACGGGGTGCTGGCCACCGACTTGATTGTGGAAGAGGCCGGCGAGTACCTGAAGGAGATGGACCGCGTGGATCTGGCGCCGATTTTTCTCGCCGCGCCCACCAGTCCCGATGCGCGGCTTGAGGCCATTGCCACGCACTCCAAAGGTTTTGTGTATGCCATCTCGCGCACCGGCATTACGGGCACTCAAGCTGCCGTGGCCACCGATGCGGCGGCGCTGGTGGCGCGCATCCGTCGATGGACCGAGCTGCCGGTGGCCGTGGGGTTCGGTATCAGCAACGCGGAACACGTCGCCCAGGTGGCGGAGTTTGCGGATGCCGCGGTTGTTGGCAGCGCGATTGTCGAGCTGATTGAGCGGGCGACACCGGAGACAGCTCCGGACTTGGTGGCTCGATTTATCAAGGGTCTGCGCCTGCCCCATGCGGCGCTGGCCCGGTGAGAGAAGCAGCTTCCAGCTACTAACTTCTAGCCTCTAGCTCGTTCCTCGCGGAATGAAGCGACGAGGCTGGCATCGGCGAAATGAGGCTAGAAGCTGGAAGCTAGTAGCTAGAGGCTGAAATGACCATCGAAGAATTGCGAATCCGCATCGACGAGCTGGACCGCCAGCTGGTCGAGCTGCTCAGTGAGCGGGCGCGCGCCGCACAGAGGATCGGCTACCTGAAGGCCGCCACTTCGCTTCCGGTGTACGAGCCGAATCGCGAGAAGATCATCTATGCCAATGTGCGCGCGGCTAACAAGGGCCCGCTGCCCGACATCGAGCTGACGCATATCTACGAGCGCATCATCGACGTGATGCGGGCATTACAGCGCAACGAGCTGGCTAGCCAGAGACATGCCCAGGCCGCCAAACAAGAAGGCGGACCGCCGGGCAACGCCGCGGGCGAACCGATGCCCCAGCAACAAGAATCCGTTGCCGGGGGCCCCGGACCTTCGCCCGAGACAGGGAACAAATCATGATTGTCGCAATGCAGGCTGGTGCCACCGAAGAACAGATCGATGCCGTGATCAGCGCCATGGAAGAGGCCGGCGTGGACGTGCATCGCACCACAGGCGAGTTCCAGACCATTCTGGCCGGCGTAGGCGCCACTGCCGGACTCGACCTGACAAAGTTTGAAATGCTGCCGGGCGTGCTGCACGTGCACCGCATCAGCGCTCCCTACAAGCTGGCCGGGAGGGCGTGGCGCCCGGAGGGCACGGTTGTCGAGTTCAGGAACGGCGCCACTATCGGCGGCCAGCAGGTGGCAATCATCGCCGGACCTTGCGCCGTGGAAAACCGCGAGCAGATTTTCGCGACAGCCGCGTGCGTTAAAGGTGCGGGCGGCAGGTTTCTGCGGGGAGGAGCCTACAAGCCGCGCAGCTCGCCGTATTCGTTTCAGGGGCTGGGCATTCCGGGTCTCGAACTGATGCGCGAGGCGGCCGACGCGAACGGCCTCTCGGTGGTGAGCGAGGTGATGGAGATTGCGCAGATCGAGCCCATGCTGCCGCTGGTGGACTGCTTCCAGGTAGGCGCGCGCAACATGCAGAACTTCAATCTGCTGCGCGAGCTGGGCCAGGTACGCAAGCCAATCCTGCTGAAACGCGGCATTGCGGCCACGGTGGAAGAGCTGCTGCTTTCGAGCGAGTACATTCTCTCCGGCGGCAACTACGACGTGATTCTGTGCGAGCGCGGTATCCGCACGTATGAAACCGCGACGCGCAACACCATGGACATCGCGGCCATTCCGGTGCTGAAAAAGCTTTCGCACCTGCCCGTGGCGGGCGATCCATCACATGGAACAGGCCGGCGCGACATGGTTCCGGCGATGGCCAAGGCGGCGGTGGCCGCGGGCGCGGACGCACTGCTCCTGGAGATCCATCCCAACGCCGATAAGGCCGTTTCCGACGCGGCGCAGACGCTCTTTCTTGATCAGTTTGAAAAGCTGGTGGCGGAGTTACGGTTGCTGGCAGAGGCGGTCGGAAGGACGCTGTAAGATGGAGCGGGACGAGCGGAGCTAGCGGCGTTAGCCGCGCTTCGCGCGTGTTAGCGGAGTTTGAGTTTTTTCTAACTCCGCTAGCTCCGCTAACAACGCTAACACCGCTTGCGAAGGACGAGCATGATCTCACGCATCGCCATCCTCGGCACGGGCTTGCTGGGCACTTCGGTGGGCCTTGCACTGCGCGCCGCGGGCTACGAGGGCAGCATCGTGGGCTGGAACCGCAGCCCCGAGCAGGGGAAGGTTGCGCTGAAGATGGGCGCGATCGATTCCATCGCCGCCGATGCGATGGAGGCGGCGCGCGCGAGCCAGGTGACGCTGCTGGCCGTGCCCATCTACGCCACGCTCGATTTCATGGAGAAGCTGGCGCCGTTGCTCGGGCCCGATCATCTCGTCACCGACGTGGGCAGCACAAAGCGGCTCATCACAGAGAAGGCTGCACACCTTTACAACACGCCGGAACGCTCGGCGTTCTTACCCGGCCATCCGATGGCGGGCAAGGAACGCGGCGGCGCGGCTCTGGGCGATGCGGATCTATTTCGCGGCGCGGTGTGGCTTTTTACGGACGATGCCGCGGCGAAGCGCTCGCCGCAAGCGGCGGATCTGGTGAAGGGCTGGCGCGAGTGGGTGACGAAGATGGGCGCGAAGACGCTCGATCTTGATGCCGCGCGTCACGACGAGCTGGTGGCGTGGGTAAGCCATCTGCCGCAGTTCACGGCCACGGCGCTGAGCGCGCTGCTGGAAGAGGAACTGGGCGACGCGCCTGAGCTCAAGGACGTGGGCGGGCGCGCGCTGCGCGAGATGACGCGGCTGGGCGCGAGTCCGTTTTCGATGTGGCGCGACATTGCTCATACCAATACCGAAGCCGTGGAGCGCGCCTTGCTGGCGCTGGAGCAACGCCTCGCCTATTTGCGCGAGAACCTGCGCACGCCGGTGCTGCGCGATGAGTTCGAGCAGGCGAATAAGTTTCGGCGGGAGTAAGGCCGCATACATTTCGCGAAAGAAGAACAACCGCAGAGCAACAGCCGCGCGGCCAGTACGGACGTAGCCTGCTATCCTCAGGGTTGCGGACCTCACGCCGCCCTCACCGCGAATCGATTTCGAGGCTCCGCCGTGCTTCGAGGAGTCTCGCCTTCATGTCCGATCCCTCACGCCGCCCGTCCAATTCCGAAAACACAGTTCCGGAATCCATGGGATTCTTCCATCCATCCAGGCGTCCCTACCGCTTCACCATCCTGATGTTCATCAGCCTGCTGGTTTTGGGAAGCTATTTCGCATACGACAGCATCGGCGCTCTCGCGC
>JBEKAS010000175.1:0-9041 GCA_050015795.1 Occallatibacter sp.
CGCCCCCGCTCCGTGAATCTTCTCGCAGTTTCAAGTCTGGATGCGATTGTGTCAAGGCTGGAGCCTGCGATTTGCTCTCGCACGGGCCAAAGTGAACCGCGGGATCAATGCACCTGCGCAATGCATAGCGGCTCGGGCCAAAACCTCGTCGAAAGGTCTACACTCATCCCATGGGCACGCACACCCCCGACATGCGAGCTACTGACGCGCACACCGGGCCGCGCTCCGCCAACCGTGTCAGCCTCACGGCAATTCTCGGCATGCCGGTGACCGATGCGCAAGGGCATCTGTGCGGCAAGCTCAGCGACGTTGCCATTACCACCGGACCCGACGGCGGCAAGGTGGCCGGACTGGTGCTCAAGACCCGCACCGGCCTTTCGCTTGTTCCCTCCCAGGAAGTGATGGAAACCCCGGCCGGCACGCTCGAAGTGCGCTCCGCCGAAGCCCTCGCCCCGCTCCGGGAAGAGCACAACTATCTTTTTCTGCAGCAGGACCTGGTTGACCGACAGATTATCGACATCAACGGCCGCAAAGTGGTGCGCGTGAACGACGTGGATCTGGAGTGGATGGGCCATGGCGCGGCGCACCTGCTGCGCGTGGCTGAAGTTGAAGTCGGCTTGAGGGGCGCCTTCCGCCGCGTCTTTAAGGGAGTACTCCCGCGCGCCCGGCTGGAGGCTATTTCGCGCAAGTTCTCTGCGCGCGCCATTCCCTGGCAGTTTGTGGATGTCATCGAGCCCGATCCCGCGCGGCGCGTCAGGCTGCGCATCGAGCACGAGCGCCTGGCCGATATTCACCCCTCCGAACTGGCCGACATTCTGGAAGATCTCGCCCCCGCCGAACGCGAGGCTGTTTTCACTTCTCTCGACGAGGAGGTCGCGGCCGAGACCCTCGAAGAGGTCGAACCCAAACTGCAAAAGGCGCTGCTTGAAAAGCTCGGCGACGAGCGCATCGCCGACATCGTGGAAGAGATGGACCCCGGCGCTGCCGCCGACCTACTCTCCGAACTGCCCGAAGATCAGTCCGACGCCATCCTTGAGGAGATGGAGCCCGAGGAGCGGCAGGAGGTCCAGGAGCTGCTGGAGTTCGACGAGGACTCCGCGGCCGGCTTGATGACCACGGAGTTCGTTTACCTGGGCGTGGATGCCACCGTGGCGCAGGCCGTGGAGGCGTTGCGCAGCTTCGACGGCGACCCGGAAACCGTCACCGAAGTCTACTTGCTCGACGAGAAGCGCGTTCTGCGCGGCGCCGTATCGCTGGCGCGCCTGGTCATGGCGCTTCCCGAATCCCGCTTAAGCGTCCTGGCGGAGCCCCGCGTCCTTTCATGTCCGGCTGACCTGCACCAGAATGAGCTGGCCGAAATGTTCGACAAATACAACCTCCACGCCCTACCCGTCGTCGATCCGCAAGGCCGCATGGTCGGCCTGGTGCAGTCGGAGCAGGTGATCGGTTTTCTGCGCGAAAAGCTGTGAAACCTTGAATACAGGCTGGGGTACACGCCTCAACCTCCCGAATGTGATCAGAATTGCTCACATTCTGACCCTGCACTTCAGGTATTCTCAGAGAAAATACCCGGATTTATCCGAACCTGTGAAAGAATCGAGATATGGTCCAATTTCCAAAGATTATTCAGGGCGGAATGGGCGTCGGTGTGTCCAATTGGCGCCTTGCCCAGGCCGTTTCAAAACTCGGCCAGTTGGGCGTCGTATCGGGCACGGCCCTGGATTCGGTCTTTGTGCGCAGGCTCGCGGACGGCGACCAAGGCGGGTACATGCGCCGGGGACTGGACGCATTTCCGTTTCCGGAGATGGCGAAGCGCATCTGGCAGGAGTATTTCGTGCCTGGCGGCAAGTCTGCCGGCGCGCAGTATAAGGCGCTACCCATGCACCAGAAACGCGATTCACGCAAGCTCGTCGAGCTGTGCATGGTCTCGAATTTCGTTGAAGTTCTTTTGGCGCGAGAAGGCCATGACAATCCGGTGGGGATCAACTTTCTTGAAAAGGTTCAGATGCCGCATCTGGCTTCGATTTACGGAGCCATGCTTGCCGGGGTGGGATACGTGCTGATGGGCGCGGGGATACCGCTGCACATTCCTGGTGTTCTCGATGCTTTTGCAGCGCACCAGCGGGCTGAGTACCGACTGGCCGTCACCGGCGCGGCGCAGGAACAGTTTGCGAATATGGACACGCTGATGCGGCTCGATCCGGCCGAATATGCCGAGGGCCCGCTGCCGATGTTCGATCGGCCCAGGTTTCTCGCCATCGTTTCGTCGAACACGCTGGCCGCGACGATGCTGCGGCGAGCCAACGGGCGTGTTGACGGATTTGTGGTCGAAAGCCCAACAGCGGGCGGGCACAATGCGCCACCGCGCGGCAAGCTGCAACTCAACGCTGCCGGGGAGCCGGTCTATGGCGAACGCGATCGGGTGAATATCGAGGATTTGCGAGCGCTGGGCGTTCCCTTCTGGCTGGCCGGTGGATATGGCAACTCGGCGAAGCTGCGCGAGGCGCTGGACCAGGGTGCGGCGGGCGTGCAGGTGGGAACCGCGTTTGCGTTCAGCCGGGAATCGGGCTTGAGGCCCGACCTGAAGACGCGGCTGATCCAGCAGGCGATCGCGGGCACAGGCGAGGTATTTACCGATCCACTGGCGTCGCCGACGGGATTTCCGTTCAAGGTTGCACAGCTCGAGGGCACCACCTCAGCGTTCAATGTTTACGAGGCACGGAACCGGACCTGCGATCTGGGTTACTTGCGCGAGCCGTACGCCGTGGGCGAAGGCGAGATTGGCTACCGTTGTTCGGCGGAGCCGGTTGAAAACTACGTGGCCAAGGGCGGCAAGATCGAGGACACCGTGGGACGCAAGTGCCTGTGCAACACGCTCATGGCAAATATCGGGCACGCCCAGACGCGCCGAGACGGTTCGGTCGAGCCGGCTTTGGTAACGGTGGGCGACGACCTGAATACGATTGCGCAATTCCTAGCGCCGGGCCGCGAGAGCTACGGCGCGGCGGACGTCGTGGAGCGCCTATTGAGCCTGAGCGCGGTCGTGCCGCAAGAGGCAGACTCCGTGCTTGCGGCCACTGCGTGATCTCATCCGTCTACAACCAACGCCGACCATAAGTAGCGCCGGTCTCCAGGCTTGCGTACCGCCGGTCTCCTGACCGGCTGTAGTGAGGGTCTCCCGACCCGCACAGTTACAGAGTCCGGCTAGCCCATCGCCGTCGCCGCCCCCTTCGCGCCGCCCACGCTGAACACCTTCGGAACCCGATCGGCTACCGCCGGCAGCGCCGGGAACGGCGCGTGCGGCTCGGTCTGGTACCAGTACGCCGTCGAATAGAAGTTATCGGAGCGGTCATTCGCCGTGCCGTGCTCAATGGTTACCTTGATTGACTTTTCAAATGCAATCGGGCTCTCGATGTGCCAGCGGTACAGGCAATAGCGGCCGCCGATGCGCTCCGGGTCCTCGACATACGGCGCGCCCTGGTGCTGGTTGGCGAAGGCCTGGCCGCCAAAGTCCCACGCGCCGTTGTAGTAATCCTCCGTGCCCGTGCCGTTGATGGTAGGCAACTGGTCCCCATCGACAAAGATCATGTCGTCGCCTTCGCCGAACCAGCCGTTTTCGTTTTGCAGCACAGCCTGCGTCACGCCGACAAAATGTCCCTTGCCCGCGGCTTCAAGAAACACGTAATTATCCTTGCCGCTCAGGTTTTTTCCGTCGCTCACCACGCCCTTGCACGGCGCGGCTTGACGAAACTGCGCGTGGAAGCGGCCCAGGCCCTCGGGCAGGACCGGAAGAGCCACGTAGTCGATCGCAAAGTAAAGACTTCTTGCGGGCGCAGGCCCCTGGTTCTCGAGCGTGATGCGGGCCGCTGTCGCAAACGGCATCTGGAAATACGCGTTCAGGGCTTTGATCGGCGCGACGGCAAGCAGGGCGGATTGGTAAACGAAATATTCGCCCAGGCCGAGGCCGAAGAAATCGCCGATCGGAACCTCAATCGACGGCGCGGCCTCTCCGTCCCACCACGCGCGCAGCACCAGGTTCTTCAAGTGCATGGGGTCCTGCGAGTTGATGGTGAACCAAATGTGCGTAACCACGCCGGCGCCCTTCATGTCGAGCAAAATAGCCGTCTGGCCCGGCTCCACGACGCCAAAATCGGCGTTGCCGCCGCTGCGATCCCAACTTGAGGAGCGCAGATTCTTGTAGCTGCGCAGCCGCGCCAACGCGAAGAGATCCTCGGGCGCCACGGGCCCGGGTTCAGCGGACGCACTTGGTGTATTCACTCCCAGCAGCGCCGCCGCCGGAAGACTCGAAGCTATCGCTCCCAACATTTTGCGGCGGCTCGTGCCGCGGTTTCCTGCATTGCTCATAAACATTCTCCGTTTCTCTTCAACCAAAGAATTTCCCGAATGTAGCGCCAGTCTCCAGACCGGCTGTCGTGCGGGCGTCCACGCCCGCATAGGCTACGCACCCTCAACGCGGAACCGCCGGGAAAACCGTGAGCCGCAGCTGCGTTGACCCATACGGAACGAGCGAAACGCGCTCCACTTCCCCGGCAGGCCGGTTGAGGCTCAAGTCCGGCAGCGGCGGAGTGAACTTCTGCTCCGGCTGGTCGGGATTCGATTGCAACTCCCACCCCTCGATCTTTCTCACCGGCACACTCAGCGTGGTCGGAGGATTCTCCCACGGGTCAATAATCGGTCCGGGCACAGGCCCGGAATTGTTCTTCACGCGCACCTCACTCTCCAGCCTTTCGGGATCGACTGCGAGACCGTAGTTCCACTCGCTGACCGGCGTAGCTTCCCAACTGGGAAATTCTTCCGTGGTGAATTTTGGCTCTACGCGCGGCGCCCAGTTCTCCTTGATGGGCAGAGAGTACACGATCGGGCCGCGCTCGATCCCGATGCCATTCTGCGGCCAGTGCGTGACGGCGAGCTTCATCGGCAGAGTCAGCGCAATGCGTTCTCCGGGCGTGAACGTGCGGCGCAGAACGATGAAGCCCTTATCGTCGTGCACGGCAGGGACCGGCTTCCCGTCGATCTCAAGCCGTGGCGCCGAACACCAGCCGGGCACGCGCAGCGCCAGCGGAAACGCGACCGGACTATCGGCTTCGACGCGGAATTCGATGCGCTCTCGGAATGGATAATCGGTAGTCTGCGTAATGCGCACCGTGCTGCCGCCGTCGCCCACGCGAGCGTTCAGCGTCGACGGGCCATACAACACCGCCGCCAGGCCGCCGTCTGCAGTCTTCATCCACATGCGGAGGACGTAGTTGGGGAAGATGCGATGCACATTGCCGCTGCAACAGGCGGTCGTCTGACCCGGATTGGGCTGGTAAGCCATCTTCCGCCCCCCGTGCTCCATCACGTTGTGATCGGAGTCGAGCGTGGCCAGGAACTGGTTGGGGCAGGAGAAGTACTGCAGCGCCTTCCAATCCTTTTTGATGGCTCCGGCCCCGGCATTGAAGCAGGCGCGCTCCACGCGGTCGGCCCACACCGCATGGCCTCTGGCCATCAGCATGTAGCCCCATGACCAGGTGTGATCGGAAATGTCGCAGGTCTCGTGGGAATCGAGCGACGTGACGGTGCGATACGCCTCCGTGGTGGAAGGAATGCCGTCGATGAGCATGTGATGGTCGAAGATGCGCCGCTCGGCCGCTGCGGCAAAGCGAAGATACTCTGGATTTCCCGTGTAGAGATAGAGAATGGCGGGCAGCTTCATGATCTCGGCATAAGTGACGCCGTGACAGTCAATCGGAGTGGCGGCGAACACGCGCAACTCCGACATGTCGGCGTAACCCGGGTTTTCATTTTCCGTGAATTCACCCCAGGCATTCTCGGCCAGTTCCAGCAGGGCCGAGTCGCCGGTACGCGCATACGTCCACAGCATTCCCTCCACATTGGTAATGTTTCTCACAGGCTTACCGTAGTCCGCTTGGTCCCCGAGGAAGTGCTTGCGCAATGCCGCGGGAATGTCGACGCTTTCAGGATCGCCCGGCACGGCCGTCGCGTCGGAAAGAGCTGCCAGGCTGCGGAACAGCACGTTCTGCGGCCAGCGGTGAAAATCGCCCACCGGATCTTCAAAGAACTTCGGGCCGAGATACCCATTGGCCTCAGCGTGCGTCAGCGTGTAGTCGAGCGTGGCGCGCACCTGCGCCATCAAATCCTTGTCCTCGAGCACCAGCGCCAGTCGCGTTGCTCCGTCGAGCCAATAGGCCTTCTGTTCCCACGGCCACCAGGACACGGCCGTCTCCTCGCCTGCCCAATAGGCATCGCTGAACGGCCAGGAGACCTGCGGCAGTTTCGAGCCCAGCTGCGCCGCCTGTTTCTCGAGAAAGGAGCGCAGCCAACCCTCGGGCCGCACGGCTCCGGGCGCCAGCGGCTGCAATGCGCCGTAGTACGTGACGCCAGGATGCGCCTCCTCGGCGGCAAACGAGAGTCTTCCATTCGCCAGCGCAGCCGAAGCCAGCATTCCAAGGCGAAGAAATTCGCGGCGGTTCCATTCAATTGCGCCAAGGCTCGGAGGATTCTTCATGCCGTGCTCTCTCGGAGGACTTTTTCGCGCACACTCGCGTGCTCCGCAAATGCGACAGCGAATTTTAGCACAAGCATTGGCGGCAACATTCCGTGCCCCGCCGTGCTGCACTCGTTGAAAAATTGCGCGGCGGCTCGTGCCAACGCCCTCTGGCCTGTTATGGTCAGGGAGGAAAAGTTTTCCGCACATCAAAAAAGACTGCAATGAACCCACCCTAGGAACTCGCATCGACATGTGGAAGCGCTGGCGAATCCGGATCCTTCTCTTTCTGGCCGTCCTCGGTCCGGGATTCATTACCGCCAATGTCGATAACGATTCCGGCGGCATCTTCACCTACTCTCAGGCCGGCGCCCAGTACGGCTACACCCTCCTGTGGACCATGATCCCCATCACCATTGCGCTCATCGTGGTGCAGGAGATGTGCAGCCGCATGGGCGTGGTCACCGGTAAGGGCCTCAGCGACCTCATCCGCGAGGAGTTCGGCCTGCGCATCACCGTCGTCCTCATGGTGCTGCTCGTGGTGGTCAATTACACCAACGTGGTCACCGAATTCATTGGCATCGCGGGCTCGCTGCACCTGTTTCATGTCTCCAAGTTCATCTCCGTTCCCATCTGCGCCTTTCTGGTATGGGCGCTGGTGCTGCGCGGCGACTACAAAAGCACCGAAAAAATCTTCCTTACCGCCTCGCTCGTCTACATCGCCTATATCTTTGCCGGCATGTTTGCCAAGCCTGATTGGCACGAGGCCCTGGTGGCTACGGTCATGCTGCCCAAACGCACCGTATGGAACGAGAGCTACATCTACATGGCGATCGGCGTGGTCGGCACCACTATCGCCCCGTGGATGCAGTTCTACCTGCAGTCGTCGATCGTGGAGAAGGGAATTCGCGTCAAGGACTATGCCGCTTCGCGCCTCGACGTCATCGTGGGCTGCATCTTCACCGACGTCATCGCCTGGTTCATCATCGTGGCTTGCGCGGCTACGCTCTTCGTGCATGGCATGGGAGCCATCCAGGTTGCCGCCGACGCGGCCGAAGCCATGCGCCCGTTTGCCGGCGACTTCGCCTTCATCCTCTTCGCCTTCGGGCTCTTCAATGCCTCGCTCTTCGCGGCCTCTATCCTACCCATCTCCACGGCCTACACCGTGTGCGAAGGCCTTGGCGTGGAATCGGGCGTCGACAAGAACTTCCGCGAGGCGCCCTTCTTCTACTGGCTCTACACGTTGCTCATTGCCGGCGGAGCGCTCACCGTTCTGCTGCTCCCCGACGCGCAACTGATCAATGTAGCCATTCTCTCCCAGGTGCTCAACGGCGTGCTGCTGCCGGTGGTCATCATCCTCATGCTGATGCTCATTAACCGCACCGACCTCATGGGCAAATACAAAAACTCCCGCCTCTGGAACTGGGTCGCCTGGGCCACCAGCATCATCGTCATCGGCATGACGTTTGCCATGCTGTAGGGCTTGATGACCGGACATTGAAGCGCAAAGAACACTTGTAGAGGATTAGGCAATCAGTGCAAGCAGGGAGCGGAGTCACCTCGGACCGTTAGACGACAGCGATCAGTGCGGCGCCCGCGGTTGCAAATGCGGGCGCCGGCGATAGCGGCAGATCCGCGAAGTACGCCTTCGTCAGACGATAGTTGCTGCGGGTGCTGCCGTTTTTGGATTCGCACCATACTGGTTGTCGCCCGCCTGGCTGTCGCTCACCCACCAAACGAACAAAAGGATGGCGCCCACAAGGGGAACCAGGGCAATCAGCAGCCACCAGCCGCTCTTGCCGATATCGTGCAGGCGGCGCACCTCGACGGCCAAACTCGGCACCAGTACGGCCAGCGCGTAGATGATGTACAGCGCAAAGATGGCGATGCTGAGTGAGCTGCCCTTCGTCGCCGTAACCAGGCCGCCCACAGAGAGCACAATGGCGACGATTGTATTCCAGAGCACAAACATCCAGAGCTCTTTGCGGCGCGAACGGCCGCTGAATTC
Organism: Occallatibacter sp.; assembly: GCA_050015795.1. GTDB lineage: Bacteria > Acidobacteriota > Terriglobia > Terriglobales > Acidobacteriaceae > Telmatobacter. The sequence goes on from JBEKAS010000175.1 coordinate 8,517, forward strand.
GACGTAACGCTTCCACACCATCAAGTACCATTTCACGGCTTCTCTCCGTTCCTGGCTGCTTCCCTTTGCCGGCCGCTCCTTAGCAGCCCGGGTTCGGGCGAATAGCCGGGCGATTTGCATTTGGCTTGCTAGCCGCGGCAAGAATACACAAAATGCTCATGAGAGAACGTGGGTTTTTCTGCAATGAGAGAACGCGGGTTTTTCTGAAAATCGTTTCGGGAATCCGGCCATACTTTGGGAAACAACCCCGGATCACAGAACCAAAGCTAATACCGGCGCGCAACCGCCATGCTATGATCCCTGCATTCCCCCCGGAAGTTCCCAGGAGGTACGATGAAAAAGTCGTTTCTCACTTCGGGCATTGCGGACAAATTTCTCCGCATGTGCAGGCTGGTTCTTCCAGCCGTTCTGGTGCTGGGGCCAACAGTGGCTGCAGCGCAGCTGAGCGGCGGCGCCATCGGCCAGCCGCTGAACAACAGCAACAGCCTCGCCGGTCAATGGCGTGGCGTCTACCAGCGAATCACG
>JBEKAS010000176.1:0-9006 GCA_050015795.1 Occallatibacter sp.
ACTCGACCTGTGGAAGAACCGCGACAGCTACAAGCCGCAAGTCTACGTGCTGCCCAAGAAGCTGGACGAAGAGGTCGCGCGGCTGCACCTCGAGAAGATCGGCGTCAAGCTGACCAAGCTCAGCCAGAAACAAGCCGACTACATCGGCGTGCCGGTGGAAGGGCCGTTTAAGGCCGACCACTACAGATACTAGGTTTCAAGTGTCAGGGATCAGGGTTCAGTATTCGGCGCGTCCGGCTTGAGTGCCCGATATCGAGAACGTCCCGCCCCCTGAAACCTGATACCTGAAACCTGACCCCTGAACCCTATGCCTTCGCCTCACACATTCTCGTTCGAGCTGTTTCCTCCGCGCACGCCGGAGGCACAAGCCAAGCTGCCGGCCGTGATCGGCCAACTGGCCGCGCTGCGCCCCCATTACTTCTCGGTCACGCAAGGGGCGGGCGGCTCTGAACAGGAAGGTACCTACGAAACCCTGCTGACCGTGGTGGAACATTGCGGCGTGGAAACCGCGCCGCACCTCACCTGCGTGGGCTCAACGCGCGCAGCCGTCGCGGCGCAGCTTGCGCGCTACCGCGAAGCGGGCGTGAAACGCATCGTGGCGCTGCGCGGCGATCTGCCGGCCACGGCGCTCAGTCCCGCGGCGCCCGGCGAGTTCCACTATGCCAACGAACTGGTGAGCTTCATCCGCTCGGAGCACGGCGACGCCTTCAAGATCGAGGTCGCTGCTTACCCTGAGATGCATCCCCAGGCCGCGAGCCCCACTGAGGACTTCGAGCACTTCCGCCGCAAAGTGGAAGCCGGGGCCGACGCGGCGCTCACCCAGCTCTTCTACAACGCGGACGCCTACTTTGACTTCGTGGAACGGTGCGCGAAGGCCGGCATCACAATTCCCATCGTGCCGGGCATCATGCCCATCGCGAGCTACACAAACACCATGCGCTTTTGCAACGGCTGCGGCGCCGATCTTCCAAGATGGATCCGCCTGCGGCTGGAAGAGCTGGACGGCGACAAGCCGGCGCTGGTCGACTTCGGCATCGGCGTGGTGACGCGCCTCTGCGAAACACTGCTGCGCGACGGCGCGCCCGGGCTGCACTTCTATACCATCAATCAGGCCGGTCCCGCGCTGCGGCTATGGAAGAATCTTGGACTGGCGCCCTCTACCTAATTGGAGCCATACTTGATACGGAGTCTGCCGGAAAGGCAATGCGCGGCGGCAAGGTAGACGAAATGATCAGGAGCGCAAAAGGTGCTGTGAATGCGGCACCGAAGGCGGTCCCTTTCCCTGGTGGACGGCTTTTCCAGTGAGGCGATCGGGCACGAGGAAAGTGAGCACGCGAATTCTGAAAATGTCCCATGGTGAGTGAGCGCCAGGAATCCGCAGGGTATTCCTCGATATAGCGTTCGGCGCCAGGGCTGGAATTGAGGCGCTCTGATGGATAAGGATGCGAACCTGGCGGCCCGCCCAGAGCAAAAGCCACCACTGCATGGGATCATCACGATCCTATTCGTGATGGTTTTCTTCCTCCTTGTTTTGCTTCTCGGAGTGAGCATGGTGCATCACCGTTTCTTTCAAGGTGAACGGGAGCACCGGAACGGGTCGGTTGGGCAATAGCGGGCTCGTGGCTTGGAGCCGGCAGGCGCCGGCGCTCGTGGTTTTGCTGTGAAAGTGCGGGTCGGGAGACCCGCACGACAGCCGGTCAGAAGACCGGCGGTACTGCCGCAAGCTGTTACCCTTTGCGTGGGAGACGGAAAAGGGATGAATCGCCATTGGTTATCGCTGATTGCGCAGTACAGCAGTGTTGTAGGTTTCATGATCGGCCTGCCCTTCATGGCCGGCGCCTACTATGAATCCTGGAAGATACGACAGGAGGCGCGGCGCGAACGTGAAGGAAGGCTGCACAGCCGCAACTGCCTGGAGTTCATCACCGGCGACGGAACCTGCATCAACCTGGTGCCGCTGGAATCTCTGCACTCGCTGCCGCGCGAGGGCGACGTGCTAATGCTGCCCGGCGACGGCCTCAGCGAGGGCGCGAAGTTTCTTCCCGGCGCCTACCTGGTGGAGTCGATCGAGCACATTTATACGCCGGCCGATTACGCTGGTTCGCGTCCCTGCGAGGCGCGGCTGACCAAGGCCGTGGCGCATGTGACGTCGCTGAATCCGGCATTGACGGCGTGAGCCCAGGGGCCAGGTGCCAGGGATGGGGGGTCAGTGGTTTTCTCGCCGGATTTTGTGGTGAGTTGAGAGGGAATTGAGTTTGTGCTATCCCCGGTCCCCAAAGGCGAGGGACCGGGGCCACCCGCCGACGCGGCAGACGAGGGACCGGGCAGCCGGCGCGTGCAGCGGTGGAAGGCGCACGCGCTACTGGGTGCGATAAAACCAGATCTGCTTGACACCCTGAAAGAAGCTGCTGGCGTCGATGCCGGCGTTCGAGAAGTCGCGGGCCATGGGGACGCCGTTGACATTGCGCACATTGAAGGTGTGGCCGGCGGGTTCGGGGTCGGCCGTGGTCGGGTTGTAGTCCACAAAAACGATGCCGCGTGCGCCCGGGCCGGCGGCTTTTAGTTCCTGCTGGATCTCGCTGCCGGAATCCATGGGAGAGGGCGTGCCGGTCATCTGATTTTTCATGCGCTCGGAGCTGAGTGCGGGTCCCTGCAACTTCTTGGAGCTGAAGAGGTCCTGCAGCATCGTCCGAACGGTCTCTTTGCCGGTGATGTTGAAGACCTGCGTTTCTACGCCTTCGATGATCTTTGTGGTGACATTGCCCTCATAGGGCACGGCGGCAAACCCCTGCCCGAACTCTTGCGACACTTCCTCGGCGATGGCGGACGGAAAGCACATGTTGGGCGCGCACGCTGGATTCTTGGGATTGGCAGGGTTGGCGCCGTACTTGCCGGGGCCGGCGTTCCATGCGGTTTCGCGCTCGGTCTCCTCGGTGGCGACCTTTATGGCGTCGTTGGCGGCGGCCTGGGTGGCGTTGGCTTCGGCAAGGGCGCCGGCCAGGTGAGTGACGGCGACCGTGGCAATCGCAGGCGCGATGTTGGCGGCGAAACAGGCGGGGTCCGACTTCAACGTGTTCAGGCTCTGCTGTGCGGCCTGGTACGCCTGCAAGTTGTTCGAGGCGGCGTTGCTGGTGAAGTAATTGGTGACGCCTGCATGTAGCGATTGCGCGATCTGCGCGGCGGGCACGTAGCCGGGTTGCGCGAGGAACTTGAGGTCGGCGCTGAGGGCTTCGCCGAGGCACTTGAAGAAGCGGTTGGTGGCGGCGAGCGAGTAGCTCTGCGCGTCGTCGAGGACCTTGTCCAGTTGGCCGGCGGTGTCTAACAACTGCTGGCGGACGTTGGCAGGCAGGGGCAGGGCGCCGGGAGTCTCGGGGCTGGGCGTCAGCCCGGGATCGGTGGGCGCTCCACCGCTGCTCGCGACCGGTGTCCCGCCGCTGTCGCTCGGTGGCGTATTCGCTGTGGGCGTGTCATCCGGACCGGCGCTGACGCCTGCCTTGAGAGGATTACCCGGGCTGCCGGGGCTGGACGCCGGGGTACCGTTGGAGCCGTTCAGGGCGTCGGCGAGGTTGCATTTCTCGAACTCCGTGCGGGCCGTGCCCAGAAGCTTTTGCGCGTCTGCCTGCGCTGGCGCGTTGTTTGGCTGCGATTTCTGTATCAGGTAGCTGCGCTCCGCGTCACCGATCGCGGCGTTCAAATGCGTGGCGCACGCGGTCAAAACCGGGCGCTGCTGTTGGGTGAGAGTGTTGCCGTTTGACCCCATGCTGTTATCCCATTGCTGCCAGGCCGCGTCGGCCTCCGGCCATTGGCCGGTTTGAGCGTCGTAGCCGGAACTGGGATCGGCGATCATCTCCGCCGCGAGGTCGTAGAGTTTCTGCACCGCTTGCGCCGGAGTTCCCGCGCCTGACCCGCTTTCATACACGTCACCGGGGATTTGCTGTTGCTGCGGCTGCTGCGCGCAGGCGAAGCACGCGAAACTGAGCAACGATCCCAGAACCAGTCTGCGCATGAGTACCTCCTGACAAAACGGCCAGCGCGATACGCGCGAAGCTCTCACATAGATAAGGCGGATAATAGCCTCGAAAAGGGATTGAGGGCAAGTTCAATCAGCGGAGGCCGACGCAATCCCGCGCTTTGAGCAAGGTGTGCGGAAAGGATGAGGCAACGGCCGGATTGTTTATTGGAAGCAGCTAAGCTCGCTTGCGGTCGTTGGCGCGATGCCACAAACGCCAGAAGGCGTTGTGCAGTAATCGCATCTGCTCGGCCTTGAGCGCCTGGTACGAGCGCTCGACGTAGACATCGAACTCCGGCGGCCAGCCGATCATGGAACGGCGCTCGGCGTAGTCGTCCTCCGCCCACTTGAACAGCAGCGCCTTGTAACCCACGACATGCGTCACGAAGTCGAGCAGGCACTGCGGCATCTGCTCCTCGACGATCAGGTGCGCGTTCTCAATGATGATCTTCTCGCGCACGTCGTTCAGCGGCATGAAGATGGACTTCATCCACAGCACCCACTCCTTCAGGTCCTCGTCGCGGATGGGATGGCATTGCGTCTTCCCCTGCTTGGCGAGCAGCGCCTTGTAAGCGATGTTGCCGGCTACGGTGGCCACGTAGAGGGGACCGTAGAACTCGTTGAGGCGTTGATTGACCAGGCGCAGCCGGTCGGCGCGCCGCGCCATCACGCGGCTGCTCCAGAAGGTGACCAGATAGCCGGCAAACGTGAGAACAATGGTTAAGACGACCGCGTTTTGCAGAGAACTCGGCAGGAAATCAGGCATTGCAGGGCCAACCCTTCGCGGAAAAGTATACCTGCGTGGAGCGCAAGCGGACTGTGATGGCGGCAAGACGGCGGTGGGACAGTTCCGATTTGCGAACGGTGTTTCAGAATTGGCAGAGAGCCCTGCCCGGGGTCGGGAGACCCCCGCTACAGCCGGCCGGGAGGCCGGCGCTACATTACTGCGGAGGCCGGCGGTACGCAAGGCTGAAGGCCGGCGGTCCATGAGGCGGTACATCACTTGGCGTGATGGACGGGAACGGCGAAGGCTGGGGCCGGAACCACCTTGATCTCAAAAAGCTTGGGCCACAGTTTTCCGGTGACAAAGAGCCGGTCGTGCACGGGGTCGTAGGCGATGCCGTTGAGCACGGCTTCGGGATCGGAGACCTCGCCGGGCGCAAGCAGGCCGGCGAGATTGATCCAGCCCAGCACCCGGCCGCTCTCCGGCGAGATGCGCGCAATGCGGTTGGTGTGCCACACGTTAGCGTAGATCTGGCCATGAATGTATTCGAGCTCGTTCAGATCAGTAACCGGCTGCCCGTGATCGCTCACGTAAATGTGCCGCACCTGGCGGAATGTGGCGGGGTCGAAGAAGCGAATCTCCGCCGTGCCGTCGCTGAGAATCAGGTCTTTGCCGTCGGCGGTAAGCCCCCAGCCGTCGCAGTCGTAGTGCAACGTGCGCAGCAGGCGAAAGCTGAAGCGGTCGTAGACCAAGGCAACGTGCGATTGCCAGGTGAGCTGAACCAGTGTGCTGCCCCACACGGCTAGGCCTTCGGCAAAATACTGCTGCTGCACTGTCGCCGATTGCAGAACGCGTCCCGTCGTCAAATCTTCCATGCGCAGCGAAGAGCGCCCGTTCAGGCCGGTGCTCTCGTACAAATGCCCGTCGATGTAGAGCAGACCCTGCGTGTAGGCGCGGGGATCGTGGGGATAGGTGTGGACGATGCGATAGGAATCGTCGGCGCGGGCTGCGAATACACTCGCCGCCAAGGCGAGGAGAACGAGAGTGCGACGGAGGGAAGAGAGTTGCATGGGCTGTTTCAGGACTGTGGATGGGCCTTAATTGGTGGGTCCGGCGTCGACGGCCACGGTCACTTGCACCGCCGGATTGCTGGTGAGCTGGGTATCCATGAGCAGTACGGTGCGCACTTCGCCGCCGGTCAGAGTCATGGGAGAAAACGCGTAATCCGGCGTGATGAGGCCGGTGGGCGTAATCACCATGGTCACGGTCTGCGATTGAAAGCTGGTGTATCCGGCGGTCGCGCCCACGGGTAGATTGGTGACGATGGGAATGCTGTTGGCCAAGGTGGCTCCCGCCGGCACCATGTACACGTCCACGGCGCCCGTCTTGGCTGCCTGATTCAGAAAGCGGAAGGCCGAGTGGCCCTGCGCCGCCACGATCTGCTGATCCTCGAGGATGGTCACCAGGTACCCGTTGGGCGCGACGCCGTTGTCGGTGAGAAACACCGAGTGCTGATGGCCGGGCAGCAGGGTGCCGCTGGTGGTCACAATCGTGGCGCCCCCGGTGGCGGCAGTGATGTCGATGGGCGCGGCGACGTTGGCCGCCAGGGCGCCATAGGGAGTAATCGTGCCTTGGCCGAGGTTCGATGCCAGCAGGTCGCCTTCCACCACCACGTTGATGGCGGGAGCGATGTAGGAAGCGTCAATCACGCGCACCAGGCTGGGCTGCGTGTAAGTGGCCACGTTCTCGCAGGCAGAGAGCGCCAGGGCTACGGCCAACGAGGCTGCCGACACGACCGAGAGCCGGAGCAGCGCCTGCGGCCGTGAACCATTCATCAATTCTCGTAATCGGTCTTGTATTCGGCTTTCGATCCGGCCCATCAGGATGGCGGTCTTCATCTGCTTCGCTCAAGAACACTTTCCCATGGTACAGCCAAGGATCGAAATGAGTTTACGACTTTTTCATAATGAGGAGCGGAGTTTCCCACCCTTTCCGCAAACTACGCGGAAAGGATGGGGCAACCGCAAACCTACCGTCCGCCGTGGAAGCGCCCGAATGAACGGGCAAGAAGGACCGACATGAGAAGCATGCCCGCACCGAGCGCAACGACCTGCCAGACATGGTGCAGGCAGAAGCTGCCTACGCGAACCACGAGCAGGTAGGCAACCGCAAGATTGAACAATCCCCACAAAACATTCACGGTCGGCGAGGACAGCCCTTTTCCCGGAGGATTCGCGAAAGGGCTCTGGAAAGAGCGCCCTGAGATCCCGTTCAGCAGATGGGGCAGGGAATTGGCCAGAAATGCTCCGCCGAAGAAATAGGACAGATAGTCGTACCAGTGCATCGCAGCTCCGTTCCGTTCAACGAGCAACATGGTAGCAGATGCTAATTTGCGCCGAGGTAAATAAACCGCGCCAGAAACAGCGCGGCAATCAGGTAAAGCAGCCAGTCCTGGCGGCGGGCCTTGCCTGCAAACAAGTGCAGGACCGCCCAGGCGATGATGCCGAAGCCCAATCCGTTGGCAATGGAGTAGGTAAACGGGATGAGAACCAGGGTGAGAAATGCGGGCACCGCGACCAGCGGGTCGAGCCACTGGATTTCAGTGATAGCGGCCAGCATCATTGAGCCGACCAGGATGAGCGCCGGTGCAGTGGCTGCTGCGGGTACGATGCCGATGAACGGCGCGGCGATAACGGCGCATAAAAACAGGAGGCCGGTGACGACGGCCGTCACGCCCGAGCGCCCTCCCGCCGCCACGCCTGCCGTCGACTCCACGTAGCTGGTGACGGTGGAGGTTCCGACCAGCGAGCCGAAGATGGTGGCCGTGGCGTCGGCAAACAAAATTCGATTCAAGCGGGGGATGGAGTGGTCGGGAGCAATCAGCCCGGCCCGTTTGGTGACAGCCACCAGCGTGCCCAGGTTGTCGAACAGGTCCACGAAGAAGAAGACGAAGATGATTTCGAGCAGGCCCTTGCCGAGGGCCCCCGTGATATTGAGATGGAAGGCGGTTTGAGAGAGCGCGCTGACGCCGCCTGGCGAGGGGGACCAGTGCGTCAGGTGCAGCGGCCAGGCGAGGGCGGTGACCGCGAGCACGCCGATGAGGATGGCGCCCTTCACCTTGCGGATTTCGAGGGCCACCATCAGAATCAAACCGAATAACGCGAGATACGCCGTGGGGTTGCGGATCGAGCCCATGCCGACCAGCGTGTTGGGGTCGCGAATGACGAGGCCCGCGTGCTGGAAGCCGATGAACGCGATGAACAGGCCGATGCCGCCCGCAATCGCCGCGTAAAGCTGGTGGGGAATGGCGCGCAGGATCAACTTCTGGATGCCGGCGACGGTGACGGCCAGAAAGATCAGGCCCGAAAGAAAGACCGCGCCTAACGCCGTCTGCCACGGCACGTGCATCTTGATGCAGACCGTGTAGGTGAAATAGGCGTTCAGGCCCATTCCCGGCGCGAGAGCAATCGGATATCGGGCAATGATGCCCATCAAGATGGAGGCGAAGGCCGCCGATACGCAGGTGGCCGCGGTGGCCGCGGACTCCGGCATTCCGGCGTCCTTCAGCATCGCCGGATTCACCAGCACGATGTAGGCCATGGTCAGGAAGGTGGTGACGCCGGCCAGAATCTCGGTGCGCCAGTTGGTTCCGAGACGAGAGAGTTCAAAATAGGCTTCGAGTCGCTTGAGCATAGGCGGGTTCTAGTTAGAAAACCACACCTTGCCCCGGATGCAAAGCGGTTTATGCGCGAGCCCGCGATTGCTCGCTCCATCGCCGCGCCCCGGATGCCTCATGAATGCCTGCTACATCTACGGGCTGGCGACCGGCGCTAACGGCGCTTTGCATGGGCCGTAGTCTTTGCCGACCTGCGTCACCGCGAATTCTTCGTTTCCCGCGCTGTCCTTTTGCTTCTTATGCTTCTTGCCCTTGACCTTTACGATGTCTCCCACCTTCAGGCTGGCCGTGGTTCCGGTGAGCGCGTAAATCTTCTGGTCGCCCTCGTTGTGCACCAGCATTCCGCCGGGACCGGCGGTAACGCAGCCTTTGAGGGTGGGATGTGAATTGTGTACGAGCACGATCGTGACGACCGTAATTGCCGCCGCGCTGCCGACGACAATGCCAATCGCCTGACCCGGGGTGATGCTCGTGCCCGGAATATCGGGCCCGAAAACTTGCGAGTTGGCTCTCGACAGCAGCAGCGAACTCAACACGACAAACGCCACGACTCCGCTTCGAAACTGCATGCGCGACCTCCCAGAATGAATCGTTCAG
>JBEKAS010000177.1:0-8956 GCA_050015795.1 Occallatibacter sp.
TTGCTGCCGCGCTCCAAGGCCAAAAACAACTTGGATCCGTAATCGTTCTCCCACGCGCCCGTGTTCACCGCGCCGCGCCTGAGGCCCACCAGAATCGGAACGTGCTCGATGCCCACCGGGCACTGGAACTCGCACGCTCCGCAGGTAGTGCACTCGAACGCCGCCTCCTGCGTGTTGTACTTGCCCAGCAGCGGCTCCTCCGACTTCGGTCCGAACTCGTTGAGGTACCCACGCAACCCCAGCACAATTTCCTTCGGGTTCAGTTGCTTGCCCGTCGCGTTGGCCGGGCAGTGTTCCATGCACCGCCCGCACTCCACGCACGAGTACGCCTGCAGGCTCACCAGCCGCGTCAGGTCCCTTCCCGCAACCAACCCGAAATCCTCGTCGCCGCTCAGCGGAGGAATGTGCGCGAACTCGCCGCGCGAGAAGAATACGGTGAACGGGCTCAGTACCAGATGCAAATGTTTGGTGTGCGGAATCAGCGGCAGAAACGCGAGTAACGTGAGGGTGTGCGCCCACCACAGCGCCTGCACTGCGCCGCTCGGTTCCGTCACGAAAAAGGCCGCCAGGTACGTTGCCATCAGCGCGACGATCAAGAGCGCAACCAGGCCCGAACCCCACGAAAGTCCGCCTAGCCACTTGGGCCGCACCAAAAATCGCCGTACAAGCAGCCCAAGAATGCCTGCCGCGCAGCCGATGGCAAAGACGGCCGCAGAATCAAAGTACAGTCGCCCCACGCGTCCTGCGGGATCGAGGAAGCCAAGGCCGAAAACTGTCGCGCAGTGGTTCAGTGTAACCAGCGCGAAGGCGCAGAACGCCCAGAACACCAAGGCGTGCGCCACACCCGCAAGCGGCCGTTCGCGAATCACCTTCGCCTGCAGCAGCACTTCCCAGACAAAGTCCCACACCCGTTTGCCGATCGGAAAGAGATGAAAATCCGGATCTTTCTTCGATTGGAGAATCTTTCCGAGGATGGGCCCGAAGCGCCGCCAGAATCCGTAGACCGACGCTGCCGCCAGGGCGACGAACAGACCTCGTTCCCAGAGCGCAAAGTACCGGGGCTCGGCCAGGGTTGGCAGCAGATTCATCATGGTTGTACCAAGCCACAATACACGATGGGGTCAGGGCTTTGGCGCCGCATCGTCCGGCTTCGAAGCTCGCGATCCATACAGACCCTAGCAGCGCACAATCTTCGGCGAGTCGATGCCATGCGTCACGTTCCGGGTATCGATCACAAGCTGCGCCTGCTCCACAATTTGGACGTAGTTGTAATTGGAGTGGTCGGTTACAATCACCACCGCGTCGTACTGCTCCAAATGATCCAGCGGCACGCAGATCATGTTCAGGTCGTACTTGCGTCCACGGCCCACGGTGGGGAAGTACGGGTCGTTGTACGCGACCACCGCGCCGCCCTTGCGCAACAATTCAATGATGGTCAGCGAAGGCGACTCGCGCAGATCGTCGATATCGCGCTTGTAGGCCAGCCCCAGGACCAGCACCTTCGAATCCTTGAGAGGTTTCGCGTGCATATTAAGTGCCTCGCCAATCTGATCCAGCACAAAGTAAGGCATGGCCATGTTCACTTCGCCGGCCAGCTCGATGAAGCGCGTGCGGAAATCGAACTCGCGCGCCTTCCACGAAAGATAGAAAGGATCGATGGGAATGCAGTGGCCGCCCAGCCCGGGCCCAGGATAAAAGGCCTGGAAACCGAAAGGCTTGGTCTTGGCCGCCCCGATCACCTCGTGAAGGTCGATGCCCATGCGCATGCACAACTGCTTCAGCTCGTTCACAAGCGCAATGTTCACGCAGCGATAAATGTTCTCGAGCAGCTTGGTCATCTCCGCAACCGCGGGGCTGCTTACCGGTACAACTTCGCGGAAGATGGCGCTGTACATGGCCGTAGCCTGCTCCACGGCCGCATTGCTGCAGCCGCCCACCACCTTGGGAACATCGCGCCTGGCGACGGTTTCGTTGCCGGGATCCTCGCGCTCCGGCGAAAACACCACGTGCACGCCGCTCTCCTCCGCGCCGCGCGCCACCTTCAGGCCATGCGGATTGCCGCCTTCGAGCAGCGGCACCACCACCTCCTCCGTGGTGCCGGGGTAGGTGGTGCTTTCGAGCACAATCAGCTGTCCCTCATGAATGTGCGGCGCAATCGACTTCACCGTGTCTGTCACAAAGCTCATGTCGGGCTCGTGGTGCTCGTTCAACGGAGTGGGCACGCAAATGATGACCGCGTCCATCGCGGCAATCTCGGAGTAGTCGGCAGTGGCGCGAAAGCCGGCGCGTTGCGCCTCCAGAATGGCCTCGGGCAGGATACGCACAATATACGACCCGCCCGCGTTGAGCTTGGCCACCTTATCCGGCGCGATATCGAAACCTGTCACGCGGAAGCGCTCTCCGGCAAAGAGCAGTGCCAGCGGCAGTCCAACGTAGCCCATCCCGACGATCCCGATGCGGGCCTCGCGGGTTTCCATTTTTTGCTTGAGGTCGGGGAGGGGGTTCGCAGTGGCAACGTTCATGCAGTCGATTGTACGGCCTCTTCGGGGCAGCCTCGATTCGCGTTAGATCTCGAACGGGCTTCGCCGCACGTTTTGTGGCATCGAGGCTCAAAGCAGAGCATTTAGGGGCCGCTCCCGAGCAATCCCAGCCCTCCTCCGCCCCCTATTGTGACGAAGAACATTGACGAATTGCTCTTAATGGACGAAACTGACAGCGTTTTCCTCAGGATCAGCTTTTCGTTCTGAATGCCAGGGTCATCCATTTCGTCCCCGTTAGGCGCGGGAGGATGGTAGGCCTATGGCGGGCGTCGGCTGCGGTTCGCCGCGGCGGACCCATTCGCTTCATGCCGTTCCAACGTTTTCGATTCTGGTCTTAGATGTTTGGCCCGAGTGGCAATTTCCTCAAGCGATTGCCACCTTGTACGACGCCAGAGATGCCGACAGGTGAATCGAAGACGTTCTAGTCCGGCAGGAATCGGGCGAGAGCTTTGCTCTGCGTGAGTACTCGAGAGCGAGGTCTTTGTCCTTTGCCTGATTCTCTGTCATTTCAGAATGCTTTGCCGGACGATTCCACGCCGCATACTCCAGCCGAGGCGCCGCGGCCCGCATCCACTTCGTTGCGCGACTTGGGTCAAGCCGTGTGGCGCCGCCGCCGCTTTATTGCCGTCATCGAAGCGGCGCTGTTGCTCCTCTGCCTTCTCTATTGCCTCATCGCGCCTAATCAATACGAGGCCAATGCGCGCATCGAGCTACGCACCGCTTCGGTTTCTTCGCTCACGCTTGAAGCGCAGGAGCCCTTCGCCTCGGCCTCCGTCCTCTCCGCGCCGATGGCGCTTGAAACCCTGGCCAGCGTCCTGCGCAGCGATCAACTCGCCTGGCGCGTAATTGCCGGGCTCAAGCTCTATCAGCAGGCGGGCTTCCGAGGCCGCTTCCCCCAGCGCTTTCCCGGTTTCAATTCCGACCAACCCGCTCCCGACGCACAGGCCTGGCTTCTCGAGCGCTTCGCACGGCGCCTGCATGTCGAAACCATGCCGCGCACGCTTCTGGTTGAGATTCGTTTCCGCTCCCGCGACGCCGCATTGTCAGCTGCGGTCGTCAATGCGCTCATCCGCGCCTATCAGGAGCAGGAGACCGAATCGCAGATTCAGGCCACGGCGCAGGCATCCGGCTGGCTCAATGCCCAGCTTGCCGATTTGAAGGTCCGCGTCGATCATGACCAGCAGCGCCTTGCCGTTTTCGAAGCGCAACACGGCATTGTGAGCACGCCCGAGGTGCAGGCCAGCGGCCAGCCTGGCGAAACCGAGCACGCCTCGGTCCTTCTTCAGCTCGACGAACTCAGCCGCCAGCTTGTTGCCGCCACTACCGACCGCATCCTCTGCGAAGCCGAGTATCGCGCCGCCTCTCAGGGGGACCCTGAGATGGTGATCGCTGCAAATCCGCGCCTGCAGGCTCAAAACGGCAACTTTGCCACCGTGGTTCTCGAGCAGATTCACGCCCGCCGCAGCGATCTGGAGCAGGAACAGGCTCAACTCAGCGCCGAACACGGCCCCAGCTTTCCGCGCGTCGTTGAAATCGGCCGCCAAATGCAGGATCTTGACCGGCAGAAGCAGGCTGAAGACGCGAAACTCGTCGACCGCTTCCGCAGCAATTGGCAAACTGCCCTCGACCGCGAGCAATTGGTGCGCAAGAGCCTGGAACAGGCCACCAGCGAGGGCATGAAAGTGAACGAGGCCACCACGGAGTACGCCGTCATGCGTAAGGAAGCGAATGCCAGCCACGACCTCTACGTGCGCGTGCTGGAAAAATCCGAGGAAGCCGGCCTTGCTGCCGGTGTGCATAGCTCTAACATCTCGGTGGTCGACGCCGCCCGCCAGCCGTTCAAGCCCGTTGCGCCCGATCTGCCTTTGTACCTCGCCATCACCTTTTTTGCCGGCCTCTGGATCGCCGTAGGAGCTGCGCTTCTCCGCAAGTCGCTCGCCAATCCCGCAAAGCGCGCTGCCGCAGCCCTGCTTGCATTGCTGGTTGTCGGCGCCTGTCTCCACGCCCAGGCGCCGACGCCCAACACTTCGGGCCTGCCCAGCGGCGTCGTCAACATCCCGCAAACGCAGGAGAATCGTAGCCTTCCGAATCCCAAGGAAGCTCCCACGGTTTGGAACAACGCTGGCACCGCCGGTGTGCCGCCGCTCGCCGCCGCGCAGTCCTCTTCGCCCATGCCCGCTCCCATCGCTTCCGGCGATTTCCTCGACATCAGTGAATACCACACGCCCGAATTTCATTCCACGGTGCGCGTTTCCGCCACCGGGACGGTTACGCTGCCCATGATCGGCGAAATCAACGTCAACGGCATGGACGAGCAGGCCGCTGCGCATGCCATAGAAGCTGCTCTGTTGGCCAAAGGCATGCTGCTGCATCCGCTTGTCTCGGTGCTGGTCACGGCCTACGCCGGTCAGGACGTTAGCGTCCTCGGCGAAGTGACTCATCCCGGCGTGTATCCCTACACCTACCATCACCGCCTGCTCGACTTGATCTCCGCCGCCTCCGGTCTCTCGTCCAATGCCGGCCGCCTGGTGAATATCTTTCATTCCGGGGACCCCAAAACGCCGCACCCGGTGGTTCTCGATCCCAGCGGCACCGACGCGGCATCCGATCACAACCCCGAGCTCAGTCCTGGCGACATCGTGCAGGTGAGCCGCGCCGGCCTGGTTTACGTGGTCGGCGATGTCATTCGTCCCGGCGGTTTTCCGGTCGATCCTGTGCAGGGCCTCACCATTGTGCAGGCGCTCTCGCTGGCTTGGGGGCCATCGCTTAACGCTGCCGTCGGCCACGCCTTGCTCATCCGCGAACAAAAAGGCGGCCGCACCATGATTGCTCTCAACCTCAGGCGCATGTTGCACGGCCAGGATCCCGACCAGCCTGTCCAGGACCGCGACATCCTTTACGTGCCTGATTCCTTCGCGAAGAACCTGGCGAACCGGACAATGGAATCCGCCATTCAATCCGCTATCGGCGTCACCATCTACTCCGCTCTTGTCTATTCACAAAGGTATTAGGCGATGCGACGGACTGCCTGGATTCTGCTCCTCGTCTTGGCCTTCGCCATCCCCTGGGAGTACTCCCTCGATCTCGGCGAACCGCTGGGCAATGTGGCCCGCATCACTGGCCTGCTGGTGCTGCTCGCGGCTGTTCCCGCCATTCTTCAAGCTGGCCGCATCCGCACGTTCAACGCCTTCTGCTGGATCACCCTCGCGCTATATCTCTGGTTTTGCTGCACCTGTTTCTGGACCATCGATTCCGTAGTCACCCTCGAAAAACTCCGCGCCTACTTTCAAGAGATGATGATCGTCTGGCTGGTGTGGGAGTTCGCCGATACGCCCGCGGATCTCCGCAACCTGCTGCGCGCCACGGTGGCCGGCTCGTGGGTTCTCGCCGTGCTCACCCTCCTCGCCTTCCGCTCGCCAGAAGCCCTCGCCACCGGCCAGATCCGCTTTGCTGCCTATGGCCAGGACCCCAACGAAGTGGCCCGTTTTCTCGATCTGGGCTTTCCGCTTGCCGCCCTCCTGGTGAACTGCGAGCGCCGCTGGCCGCTGCGCCTCATGGCCATCGGATTTCTGCCGCTCGGCGTCGTGGCCGTTTTGCTCACGGCTTCCCGTAGCGGATTCCTTGCAGCTCTCGCGGCTCTCGCCGGCTCCATTCTTATTCTTGCCCACGGCCACGCCCGCCGCGTCGCCGTCGCAATCTTCGCTCTGCCGCCTTTTCTCGCCGCTCTCTGGTTCATTGTCCCCGGTGGAACCTTCGAACGCCTCGCGACCATCCCCGAGCAGTTGCAGGGTGGCGACTTCAATCAGCGCGTCAACATCTGGTCGGCCGGCTGGCGGGCCTTCGTGCATGCGCCGCTCTTCGGTACCGGAGCCGGCTCCTTTGTCGCCGCCGCGCATCTTGCGCCCGGCGACACTGCGCACAACACTGTGCTGTCCATCCTGGTCGGCGGAGGGCTCTGCGCGTTGCTGCTCGCGTCGCTGCTTCTTGCCCTGACCATTCGTGCCACGCTCCAAACCAGCGGTCCGCTGCGCCTCGCGCTGGTCACATGCCTGCTTGTCTGGGCCATCACCTCGCTCATTGCTACCGTCGAGGAGAACCGCACCACCTGGCTTCTCTTCGGCCTCATCCTTCTTGCCGCGCGCCTCGCCGCGGAAGACCCCCGCGGTTTGGCCGCCTGTTTCCGGTCTGCGCCGCGCCCATCCGCCGCTCCAGCGCCGCCACTTGCGGTGCAGCCGGGTTCCTGAAAGTCGCGACGTCATGCCGTCCGCCACGCCCATTGCCGCGCCGACCCGGTTCTCCACCGTGCATCGCAGCATCCTCAGCGCCGCCCTCTTTGTGGGCGCAGCGGGCATCTTCGTCAAGCTCATTGCCACGGCCAAGGAAATCGGCGTCGCCTTCGTGTATGGCCGCTCCGACGCAATGGATGCCTTTCTTGCCGCGGCGCTCATTCCCAGCCTGCTCGTTAACCTCATCTCCGAATCCATGAATCAGGCTCTTGTGCCCACGCTGGTCCGGGTGAAGGAACGGGAGGGCCGCGAACGCGCCCAGCAATTGCTCTCCAGTTCCACGCTCTGGATGTGCCTGCTTCTTGGCGCCGCTTCCGCTCTCATGGCGCTTCTCGCCCACGGCTTCTTTCCGCTCCTTGCATCCAACTTCCCGCCCGCCAAGCTCGCGCTTTCCATCCACCTCTTCTACGGCCTCTTGCCCATCGTCCTGCTCACCGGGATCGCCACCAACTGCACCGCGATTCTCAACACGCTCGATCGCTTCGCTATTCCCGCTCTGGCGCCGGCAGTCATCTCCATCTCCGTCCTTCTCGGCGCATTGCTCCTCGGCAACCGTTTCGGCATCTGGGCCATGGTCTACGCCACTCTGGCCGGTTCGCTGCTGCACGTTGGCCTCGTCGCGGGGATGATGGAAGCAAACGGCTATACCTTCCGTCTGCGCTGGCATGGCATGAACGAGGCCACGCGCGAGGTCGCCGGGCAATATGCTCCTGTATTGCTCAGCAGTGTGGTCGCCTCAGGTGGCCTGCTCGTCGATCAGTCGATGGCCGCCATGCTGCCCGCAGGCAGCGTCTCCGCGCTGGTCTACGCCAATCGCTTCGTCAGTGTTGTACTCACGCTGCTGGCCGGCGCGGTTTCCACCGCCATCGTGCCCCACTTCTCGCGCATGATCGCTCACCGCGACTGGGCCGGATGCCGCCACACCCTCCGCACCTGGGTTGGTATTACCGCACTGGTCTCGATCCCCGTCGCGGTTCTCCTCATCGCTGGCGCCCGGCCGCTCGTCCGCATCGCGTACCAGCACGGCCGCTTCGGCCCGCACGACACCGCCATCGTGGCCACGGTGCTTGCCATGTATGCGATTCAAATTCCATTTTTCGTCATCAGCCGCGTCTATTACCGCTACATCGTCGCCATGCGCCGCACCGATCTGGTCCTTTACTGCGGCATCCTCAACCTCGGCCTCGATATTGTGCTCAATCTCGTCCTCATGCACTGGTTTGTCCAGATGCACTGGCCCGGCGTGGCTGGAATTGCCTTGGCCACCTCGCTCTGGACCGTGAGCACGTTCTTCTATCTCTGGTACTGGAGCCGAAAGCTCCTGGCGCGCGCCTCCGCGCAGGAAGCAGCCGCATGATTCTTTGTCCCGCGCAATACCTGCTCCGCATCGACGATCTCTGCCCCACCGTCTCTGCCCAGCGCTGGCAGCAGTTTCAATCGCTGATCGAAGAGTTCCGCCTGCATCCTATTCTGGCCGTCGTTCCCGACAATCAGGACCCGGAATTGCAGGTTTCCCCGCCCGATCCGGCTTTTTGGGATTGCATGCTTGCTTTGGAAGCCGCGGGAGCGGCGATTGGCCTTCACGGCTACCATCATCGGTGCGTAAGCCGCGGCCGCAGCCTGGTCGATCTGCATCGCATTTCGGAGTTTGCGGGCGTCCCGGCTGCAACGCAACGGGCATGGATCGGCGAAGGCATCCGTATCTTGCGCGGCCACGACCTCGATCCCAATATCTGGATCGCTCCGCGCCACGGCTTCGATCGGAACACGCTCGTAGCCCTGCGTGAGGAGGGGATTCTCCTCTTATCCGATGGTTTCGCGCGCGCTCCGTTCCTTCGCAGCGGACTCACCTGGATTCCGCAGCAGCTCTGGGCTCCCGTCGAGAAAGAGCGCGGCCTCTGGACCGTCTGCGTCCACCCGAACACCGCACGCGACGCGGAGATCGCGGCCCTGCGTAGTTTTCTCGCCCTTCACGCGGCGCAATTCACCTCTCTTGATCGTGTACTCTTCCGTTTTGACCCCGCCGCCTTGACCCTCGCCCAGCGCATTCAGGCCGTATGTGCGCCGCGGCGTCTCAAAATTTCCCATGCCGGCAGACGATGGTGTCGTGCGGCGCTCTTCCATTTCAGG
>JBEKAS010000178.1:0-9401 GCA_050015795.1 Occallatibacter sp.
TACCTGCTTGACCAGTCGGTGGTGAGCAACGGCTCGGGGCACCAGACGGATTGGAACTCGGAGGCCTATGCGCTGGTGCAGTCCAACCCCGGCAAGTATCAGATTGTGGACGCGCCGAATTATTGGCAGGGAGTGGATTACTGAAAGACAGGGACCAAAGGACCGAGGGACCGAGAAGGAGTGGAATCTGGGATCAAGGAGCTGAGAGCCTAAGGACTAACCCTCCGGGGCGAGGACGCGGGCGACGAGGTCGTAGTCGTGCGCCTCGCTGATTTCGGCGCGATAGAAGCGGCCGGGTTCGAGATTCTCAAGAGCCCCGAAGTCATTGATGTAGACCTTGCCGTCGATTTCGGGCGCGTGGAACTGGGTGCGGCCCTCCCAGAGCAGCGGCGTTTCGGCGCTCTCGCCTTCGGCGAGCACGGTGAGCTCTTGGCCGACCCAGTTTTGTTTCGATTGGCGCGAGATGGACTGCTGCAGCTTCATAAGACGTTTGCGTCGCGCCTCGATGCTGCGCTGCGGAACCTGCGCGTCGAGCGCGTAGGCCGCTGATCCTTCTTCATGCGAGTAGTTGAAGACGCCGAGCCAGTCGAACTTCGCTTCGGCGACAAACTCCTCCAAGACTTCAAAGTCGCGGAGCGACTCGCCGGGAAAACCCACAATGAACGACGTGCGGAGAGCGATGCCGGGGACGGCGGCGCGGACTTTGGCGAGAGTCTTCAGGAAAATGTCGGCGCCGGCGCCGCGCTTCATGCGCTTCAGTACACCGGGCGAGGCGTGTTGTAGCGGCAGGTCGAGATATTTGCAGATGTTATCGTGCCGGGCAATGGTCTCGAGCAGCTTGCCGGTGATGCGATTCGGATACGCGTAGAGAAAGCGCAGCCAGCGTAGATCGGGGATGCGCGCGAGCGTGTCGAGCAGGGTGGCGAGGCCGTCCTTGAGGCCCAGGTCTTCACCGTAGCAGGTGGTGTCCTGGCCGATGAGCGTGATTTCGCGAACGCCGCGGGCGACGAAGGCTTCGGCCTCGGCGACGACGGACTCGAAGCGCCGCGAGCGGAATTTCCCGCGCAGGTTGGGAATGACGCAAAAAGTGCAGGGATGGTCGCAGCCCTCGGCGATTTTTATATACGCAGATGCGCGAGGCGTGGACAGAAACCGCGGGGTGGTTTCGTCGTAGAGATAGGTGGGCAGGTTTGAGGTCGCGCCTTGCCATGCGTCGCGGCGGAAGCGGCCGGCGCGTTCGCGGCGGTCGCCTTCTTGTCGGGATGCGGGTGTTTTGTGCGTGCCCGCCTGGGATTCGCGGCCTGACCGGACTTCGGCGGCGCCGGAGAGGATGTTGAAGGGCGAAGCCACGGCGGCTGCGGGTGTAGGCGCAAGGCCCGCCGCCTCGAGAATCGCCTCAAGCTCTCCGGTGCCGACGACGGCGTCAACTTCAGGAATGTTTTTCTGGATTTCGTCGCGATAGCGTTCGACGAGGCAGCCGGCAACGATGAGCTTGCGGGCGCGGCCTGAAGTTTTGTGGCGGGCCATTTCGAGGATGGTGTCGACCGACTCCTGCTTGGCGGTGTCGATGAAGGAACAGGTGTTGACGACGAGGATCTCGGCTTCTTCGGGATACGCAGTGAGGCGAGCGCCGGCGCGGTCGAGGAGGCCCATCATGACCTCCGAATCGACGAGGTTTTTGGGGCAGCCGAGAGAGACGAAGCCCACGGAAGGGGCCGCGGGCGGGGAGCTTTTGGTCACAGTTCTATTGTACGTGGGCCGTGGATCGTGGGTCGTGAATCGTGAATCGTGGCTAGCTGTCTTTGCGATAGAGTAGGTCGCGGATGGCGCGGCGGCGGGCGGCGTTCACTTCGCGCGCTGCTTTGGGGTCAAAAACGCCGGGCGCGTTTGCTGCAGCCGACTCGGTGGCTTCCGGTTCACTGCAGGAGGGGCAGCGGTTGGCAAAGCCGGGCTTGCCGGGGCGGAGTTCGAACTCCTCGTGACAGACCACGCACGTGCGAATCGGAAAAGGCATGCGCCAATATGTTAGCGAAAAAAGGCTGTGGAAATCGAGAGAGCCAGGGAGCAAGGGAGCGATTCAGCAAGTCAGCGATTCAGCGAGTCAACAAGTCGGCAAGTTAGCAATCGGGCGACCTGGCGAAGAGCAACCGCAGGTTCTTCGATTCGCTTGGGCGCATTTCATGCGCCCGAACTCGCTCAGAATGACATCCAATTGTCGATCGCTCAGAATGGCAATCTCAATGAAAGTTCCTTTGATGCGTGACAATCTCTCTTTGATGCGAACTTCCGACGCACCACGCTAGTTCGCCAGCACCGCGCGGTACCGGACCTTGCTCTTCTTCACCTTTTCGATGGCGTCGTTGGCCTTGGCCATGGGGAAGAGCTCGGTGGTGGCTTTTACGCCGTGGCGGGCAGCGACCAGGAGCATTTCGCGCAGGCGCGAGGGGCTGCCGACGGGGCTGCCGCCGATGATGCGCTGGCCGGAGATGAGCGGGAAAGCTTGCACCGGGACGGGCGCGGGGGGAACGCCGACAAACCAGAGGGTTCCGTTGGGCCGCAGGCACTGGAGGTAGGCGTTCCAGTCCTGATCGGCGTTGACGGTGGTGATGATGAAGTCCTGGGTACCGGCGGCGTCTTTCATGGCTTTGGATTCGAGGCTGTTCACGAATTGTTGTGCGCCGAGAGCGCGAGCCTCCTTTTCTTTGGCCGGGGAGGTGGAGAAGGCGGTGACTTCAGCGCCAAAGACGCGGGCGAACTGGATGGCGAGATGGCCGAGACCGCCGATGCCGACCACGCCGACGCGGGAGGAGGGATTGATCCCGTTGATGCGCAGCGGATTGTAGACGGTGATGCCGGCGCAGAGCAGCGGCGCGGCAGGTTCGCTGTCGAGGGCGTCGGGGATGGGAACCACGAAACGATTGTTGGCGCGGACGCGGTCGGCGTAACCGCCATTGCGGTGCACGCAGGTGGCTTCCGATTCAGGGCAGAGATTCTCCAGCCCCTTCAGGCACCACTCGCAGTGGCCGCAGGAGTTGGACTGCCAGCCGAGGCCTACGCGCTGGCCGACCTCGAGGGATTTGACCTCGGAGCCGACGGCGGAAATTTTACCAATAATTTCGTGACCCGGGATGAAGGGGTACTGGCTGATGCCCCAATCGTTGGCGATGAGATGCAGATCGCTGTGGCAGATGCCGCAATGCGTAATGGCAATTTCGACCTCGTGCGCACCAATCTTGCCTGGATCATAACGGAATGACAGGAGTTCGGCTCCTGCTGCATGGGCTGCAAGTCCTTGAATCTGAGCCATATTGTGCTCCGAAAGCCTCACTGATTGGTCATCGGTCCGGCAGGGTCCCCAAAGCACCGTTCCGATCTGGAGGAGAATTGAATTCTTACTGCCCTTAGTTTAAACCGCCGCCGGGCTCGATGTGGATATTGAGGATCTGGAAACCGGTGAGTACGCCGCCCGCGGGGGCCTCGGCGGCGAGTTCGGCCGATTCGCCATTGAGGCTGGCGTTCTGGGTATTGCGCAGGGGCTCAAGAGCGTTGGCCATGGAAAGCGGGAGGCTCGTAAGGGCTTGGCCCTCGAGCTCGCCCTGGGCCTCGGGAGCCAGCAGGCTGACGTAGATGCGGTCGGCAGGATGCTGATCGCGGGCTTCGGCCAGGACGGTGGTGAAATCGGGCGGAGGGGCATTGAGCCGGGGCTGCAGCAGCGTGCGGTCGAGTGTAGCGCCGTCAGATACCAGCAGGCGCAGATTGCCGGCGGCGAGGCGCGCCGGGAGCTTGAAGGCGATGCGGACGTTGCGCTCGGGCTCCTGCCAGGGACGGAGAGTAGCTTCGACCTCCACAGTGTCGCCGGCGTGGGCGATATCGCGGGAGACGAAGTGGGCCCGTTCGAGCGTGACCAGAACCCGCCGGGGAACCGCCTGAATGTGGAGATCGACCTGGCGAATCACGCCCTGGCGGGCGCCGTTCGCGTAGAGGCGCGTGAACTGCTGGCCGGCCAGGAGAACGGTTTGCATGGAAGCGGGCACTCCGGATGCTGCCGGGGCCCAAAGGTCGAGCGGCATGGAGGGATATCCGGAGAGATCGACGCTGCCCGTGAGGTGATAGCTGAGGGCTTCGCTGCTCTCGTTGGATTCGACCAGGGCGTCCAGCAGAACCACCTGCATGGCGATCGGCGTGAGGGAAGGCAGATCGAGAATCTCCACGTTGACCTTGCGCTGACCGGTGGGGGCATCGACGGAGACGTGCATGGGGATCATATGCGCCTCGGCGCCAAAGACTCCGTGAAGGGCCGATTCGCGATCCTGGGTGAAGGCGCCGATGGTGACGCCGGTGTTGATGATCTTGAAGGCGTCGAGCGGCGATGCCACCGTGGTGATGACATCGGTAGTGGTCATGGGCAGAGAAACCGGGCCGGCACCGAGAACCGGATGACCGCAGGCGAGCAATTGCCTGGGGTCGATATAGGTGATGGTACAGGTGGCGGCAACTTCGATATCGCCGCGGACCAGCAGCATGCTGACGGAGGATCCCGGCTGGAGTGAGGGCGGCACGGGGGCTTCAAGGGATGTGCCGGGCGCGGAGGAGCTGCCCGAACCGGCGCCCGAATCGGAACCCAGGCCGGAAGTAGTCCCTCCGGCCGCGACGGTTTCGAGCGCGGTTCCGGCGGTTTGCTGTTGCCAGAAGCGAATCGCTTCCGGGCGAAATCCGCTTAGGACGAGCGGGGTTTCCATGGGCTGGAAGATCATTTTGCCGTCGGAGAGTGGGGATGGGGATGCGTTGTCTCCCACCCTATCCGCGTCTTCGCTGCGCGCATCCGCGGAGAAGGTTGGGGCATCCGGGGAGTTGGTGGATGGCGCAGCCGCGAGATCAGGGGCGGACAGGTCGCGGACCTCGAGCATCTGTGCGATGGGGGTAATGCCGGCGATGGGTTCCTTGGTGAATTGCCCGATGCGATAGGAGAGCGCGCCCGCCAGCTTGCCGTCGATGTAGACGGGGCTGCCGCTCATGCCGTCGACCACGCCCGTGTATTCGGGTTTGGCGCCGTGGAGCCGGGCGAGGATGAGGTCCTGGCCGGGGCCGCGCACACCGTGCAGCACGCCCAGGATCTCAACCTGCATGGGTTCGGGAGTGGTTCCCTGAAAGACGGTCCAGGCAGTGCCGGTCATGCCGGGACGGACCTGGTTCAGCGGGAAGAATGCGGGGTTCCGCGGAGGGCCCGCCGGCTGAGGAGCGGGTTGCTGCGCGGAGGCCGGGGCGGGATTTTGCCCGGCGGTTTGCGCGGGGAGCGGGGACGGAGAAGTTGCCGCCAGGGCAAGAACGGCGAAAAAGCCGAGGGCCGAGAGCCCCCGGTTGGTTCCATTTAGGCAGGTTTCCACGTCTATTAGAGTACAGCGGTCCGCGTGGCCGCCGCCTGCGCCGGAAGCAGAGCGCCCGCGGCGGTGCGGATCGCGTATGCTTGTGAGCACAAGGGGATGTCATGACCATGCCGCGCCTGAAGTTCTCTGTTTCGCTATGTCTCACGCTCGACCTGCTGCTGCTGGTCCTTGTGGCGCTGGCTGGCGCGCCGCGCATGCGCGCGGAAGGGCAGGCCGCATCAGGAGGGCAGCAGAACCAGCAGCCCGCGGGGCAACCGCAACAGCCCACGGGGCAAGCGCAGCAGCCCGACCAGACCA
Source organism: Occallatibacter sp. (assembly GCA_050015795.1). GTDB lineage: Bacteria > Acidobacteriota > Terriglobia > Terriglobales > Acidobacteriaceae > Telmatobacter. Next base: position 5,682 of record JBEKAS010000178.1, read on the forward strand.
CGCCTGACGCGGGCGGCCCCAGCGGTGACACCGGCGTGATTGCCGTGCCCAAGAAAAAGGAAAACCCCGACGAGGCGCCTCCGCCGCCTGCTCCCGCCGCGCCCCAATTCAAAAACCCCGAGGGCATGGGCAATGTGACTCTGCATGTGAATGTGCCGGAGGTGACCATCGACGTAGGCGTGATGCTGGAGAAAACGCACCAGTTCGTGCCGGGTTTGAAGCCATCGAATTTCCGCGTGTATGAGGATGGCGTGCAGCAAAAAGTCGAAGGCTTCAAGCGCACTGAAGCGCCGATCACGGCCCTGATCCTGATGGAGTATTCGGCGCGCGGGATGATCTTCAGAATCCAGGCTTTGAACGCGGCCCTGGCGTTTGCCCAGCAGTTGCGGCCCCAGGACTACATCGCCATGATGACCTTCGACCTGAATTCCCACATCATCCTCGATTTCACGCAGGACAAGCAGCAGCTCCAACAGGGCATGATTATGCTGGAGAACGAGGTCTACATGCCCGCGGCATTTTCCGAGTCCGACGTCTTCGACGCGCTGAACGAGTCGCTCGACCGCCTGGAGCGGATCGAAGGGCAGAAGTACATCGTTCTGATCGCCACCGGCATCGATTCCTTTTCCAAGCTGACCTTCGACAAGATCTCGGCGCGGGTGAAGGCTGCGCACGACATCACCATCGACACCATCTCCACCGACGGCTTCTTTGAGGCCATGACCGAGGGCCGAGGCGGCATGGGGGGCGCCATGCGCGACATGTCCTACCTGCAAGCCGACAACGAAATGAAGAGCTTCTCCGATTGGACCGGAGGCATGCACTTTGCGCCGCGGTTCGTCGGCGAGATGCCCGACGATGTGAAGGCCATCAACGAGAATATCCGCGCCAAATACGAACTCGTCTACCACCCGACGAACGCCAAGTTGGACGGAACATTCCGCAAGATCCGCGTGGAGCTGGTGGACGACGAGGGCCAGCCGCTGCGCATGCAGGACGAGAAGAAAAAGCCGCTGAAATACGACATCATCGCCCGGGATGGTTATCGCGCCAAGCAGGAAGTGGAGTAGATTTCACGCATCCATTTCGGAATGTGGTTCAATTCGGGCATTTCTCAAGGTAGGCGTGACTCCTGTCACCCGTGCTGCCCTCTCCTCGAATCTATGATGAGCCCGTGAGGCTCTGATGCTCGCGGGCGTCTTATTTTGCGCCAGCGCAAGCGCCCGTGGTCGCACAATTCCCGATTTTTTGGAGGGTAAGGTGGGTCTGGTTCCGGTGATGTGGGTTGTTTGGGGTGTGTCGCTGGTGTTGACGGCAGGCGTGAGCATCTATGCGGCAAGACTAGGAAGGAATGAGGAGTCGCAGATTTTTCTCGCCGACTCGTCCAGTCATGTGAAGTCTGAACAGGAAGAGATTGCAGCGCGGATAAGCAGGATTCAACCGCTCAAGCGCTGGGTACTGGCAGTTGCGGGCCTGATGACGCTTCTGATTCTGGCTTATTACATTCTTGATGTGTTCCGGCAGTTCGGTAAGTAGAGAAGACAAGTAAACGCCCGGTGCCCCGGTGCGGTCTTCAGCGGCGTCAGAGCCGCCGGGGAATGCCTGCACGAAAAAATCATGCGGCCGGTGAGGCCCTGGCGCGGCCAGTCAGTGCCGGTCGCGGCCAGTCGGGCCTTGGCGTGGATCGACCGCCTTACTGGATGACGTGCAGCTGCAACAGAACGTCGCGGACGTAATAGACGAGCACCACCGCGGTCATGGCCACGACCAGCCAGCGAGCGAAGCGAACCAAAGGCTCGACTTTGGCGACCCTTGCCGCAATGACCGCCTGCTGTGCCTTCTCGTGATCGAATGATTCGTCGAGGAAGATCTGGTCCTCCTCGTCGCGGGTGAGACTGGAACGAAAGATATACAGTACAGCCAAGAAGAGTGCGAACGCAGCCCACACGCTCCACATCACTATCGCGGCAACCGTCATACTGCACCTCCCAACGAAATGCGGTCCCAAGTACCAGCGGGGTCGTGGGGAATCGCGGTCTCGCAGCCAAAAGGGCCCTACGGTTGACCATGATAGTCCCGAATGGGTCGAATTGTGAACCACTTTGCGAGATTTTCATTGCCATGAAAGATGCGCTGGCCGCGGCGCGACCGTGGAGGGGCTGGGCGCGTGAGCACGAGGGGTCCCGGTGACATTGCCGGCGCCGAGAGTTGAAAACAGGACGGTTGGATGAGCAGAAGAGGCGTAATGGAGGGAAGGGGATGGGGCTTGAGGTATTGCGACCATCTCTTGGCCGGCTGCATCTACTAAGAAATGTGCCGCGAGCGGGGACTTGTGCCCGGGTTCGCGGAACGGTAGAGTGGAGGAAGGAAACCCGCCAACCACTCCAAGGGAGGAATTATGGCCACAACCACCACCACCGTTGAACCGACGCAGGAAACCCAGAAGAAACCGCCACTTGTGCTGACTCCCCAGGCGATTGCCAAGGTGCGCGAGATTATGGCCACCCAGGATCCGCTTCCCGCCGGCCTGCGCATTGGCGTAGTGGGCGGAGGCTGCTCCGGCTTCCAATATTCCATGGCCTTTGAGAACCAGCCGGGAATGATGGATAAAGTATTCAATTTCGACGACTTGAAGGTGTTTGTCGACGCCACGTCGCTGATGTACCTGAATGGCTGCACCGTGGACTATATGGAGACCCTGGAGGCTGCGGGCTTCAAGTTCGACAATCCCCAGGTGAAATCGACTTGCGGGTGCGGTTCGTCGTTCCAGGTATAAAAACAGCTTTTGGCCGTTAGCTCCTAGCTCGTCGCGGTGAGTGGGCGGTTTTTGCTGGAGCTGGAGAAAAAGGGAATAAAGCAAAGGCTCGCCCGAAGGGGCGGGCCTTTTGTGTTTTGGCTGTCATTGGCCGCAAAGGGCATGCGGATCGGCTATTGCGGGGAAGGGCTTGGGCTCGGACTGGGGCTGGGAGTGGAGGTGGTGGGTCCCGAAGTTGGGCTGCCGGGGCTGGGATTGCCCACCGGCGTGGAGGTGCTGCTGGCTGGCTGGCCGATACCGCCAGCGTTGCCGCCGCTCATGGTTTGCATGTCGGAGATCGGGTCGTAGGTGAACTCCCACTCGTTGTAGTGGTTCTTTTTCTTGTAAATGAGGATGGATTTCCTGGGGCTGGCGGGCGAGAAGCCGATGATGCCCCCGCCGCCAAAGGTTTGCCCGCCGCTTTGCCCGGATTGATCGGAGCCGCCCGGATTGATCGGAGCCGATAGAGGAACTTGAGCTTCCGCCGGAAGGCGCTCCCGGCGTGGTGGTCGAGGTTGAGCTCGTGGTTGAGCTTGTGCTCCCGGTTCCGCCGGTTCCGCCGGAATTGTCAGTTGGACTGCCTGTGGGGCCGGGGCTGGTTGGGCCCGCGCTCGGGGTGCTGCTGGTGGTGTTGCCGCCGAAGATTGAGCTGATGCCGCCCGGCAATACGGGTCCGCCGGGACCGCTGCCGCTGAGGCCGTTGCCGCCGCTGGGGCCAATTCCGGCAATCGACGTGGCTCCGCCCGCGAGCGGCTGGCCGAAAAAGCCCATGGCCACGGGAGTCTTGTTCTGGCCGAAGAGGACCGGCTTCCAATCGGCTTTGTTGGTGATGGGATCGACGTATTTCTTGCGCAGAAAGCGGATCTCGTTGGTTTTGACGAGGGCGTCGGCGTTGGGCGGATAGGCGTGGAACTTGCGGTAATAGA
>JBEKAS010000179.1:0-8807 GCA_050015795.1 Occallatibacter sp.
AAATGTTGCTCGAGGTGGAACCGGAGGGGCAGCAAGTCAACAAGTCGGCGGGATAGCGAGTCAGCGCGATTTTCCATAGCTTTTCATGCGCTCTGTCGGCATTGGAGTAGAATTCCTGCTGAGTGAGGAAAGGAATGTTCCATGTTTGATGCGATTTCCGTTCCGGCGCTGGTCGTGATTGCGATCATCGTCCTTTATCTGCTGAACTCCATCAAAATCCTGCGCGAGTATGAGCGCGGTGTCATCTTCCGTCTGGGCCGCGTACTGGGATCGCCCAAGGGCCCCGGCATCATCCTGGTTTTCCGGCCCATCGATCAGATGGTGCGCCTGAGCTTGCGGCAGGAGGTGCTGGAGGTTCCGGCGCAGGACATTATCACGCGCGACAACGTTACGCTGAAGGTGAATGCGGTGGTGACGATGTACGTCGTGAATCCCAACGACGCCGCCATCAAGGTCGCCAACTACGTTTACCAGACCTCACAATTCGCGCAGACCACGCTGCGCTCGGTTCTGGGTGAGGTAGAGCTGGACGAACTGTTGAGCCATCGCGACAAGCTCAATTTACGCATCCAAAGCATAATTGATCAGCGCACCGAGCCGTTCGGGGTCAAGGTGGTCAGCGTGGAAGTGAAGCAGGTGGACCTGCCCGAGCAGATGCTGCGCGCCATCGCCAAACAGGCGGAGGCGGAGCGCGAGAAGCGGTCGAAGATCATTCACGCCGAGGGCGAATTCGCCGCCGCGCAAAGGCTGGTGGATGCGGCCGCGCTGATGGCCACGCAACCCATGACGCTGCAGTTGCGCTACCTGCAAACCCTGGCCGACATCGGAGTGGAGAAGAACACCACGATCGTTTTCCCGCTGCCGATCGAGTTCATGACGCTGTTGAACAAGCTGGCCGGCACGGTAAAGTCCGACGAAAAAGCGGGCAGCTAGGGGCCAGTAGCCTGTAGCCTGCAGCTTGTGGCCGCCAGCCGCAGTGCTTAGGTTAGCTACTGGCTACCGGCTACAAGCTACGAGCTATTCATGCGCGGATATTTCGACGAAGATGAACCGGAGCCTGAGCAGCCGCGTCGCGATCGCGAGGTGACACTCGGCGCGGGCGCGGTGCTTGGTCTCGTTTTTGCGCTGTTGCTCGTTTGCGGGCTGTGCTTCGCACTGGGATACGCCGTGGGGCATCATGCTTCCGCGCGCTCCGCAGCGGCCAACACGCCCACCCCCGCTCCCGACCAGGAGCCGTTGCAAGCCAACGACTCGATTCCCAAGCCTTCAGCTTCGGAGCAAACGGCAGTGCCGGCGCCGCAGACGGACGATTCTCCGACGAATCCGGAACCAGGCGCGGGCGAGAATCCAACCACGACCGAGCAGAGCCCGGGCAAGAGCGAGCCGGGCGGATCGTCCACGGGATCGCCGGCAGCAACAGCTCCCGGTTCGGCGAAACCGGTGCAGCCCGCGCTGCCCGCTGCTGGCAACACGGCACCACCAGCGCAGGCCACGCCCAACGTGCATGCGGCTTTGCCGGCGTCCGCGCAGTGGATGGTGCAGATTGCCGCGGTGGCGAATCCCGAGGACGCCGATGTGCTGGTGGCGGCGCTGCGCAAACGCGGCTACTTGGTGACGGCGACGCGCGAACCTGCCGATCGACTGATCCACGTGCGCATCGGACCCTTCAACAGCCGCGACGAAGCGAATCGCTGGCGCGACAAGCTGCTCGGCGACGGGTACAACGCGGTGGTGCAGCCGTAAAAACAGCTTCTAGCTGCTAGCCTCTAGCTAGTTGCTACTGACTTCCAGCATCCACTTGCTCGTTGCGCATCCATTCCGGCAGCCCCGACGCGATTGCTGCGCGGACGGCTTCGGATAAGTCGTCGCGTGTGGCGTAGTCGGCGGGGTCCAGGGCCAAGTGAAAAACAATGTGCGCGACACCGGGATGGATGCGATTGCTGCCCCAGGGAATGATCTTCTCCGTTCCAAAAATCGAGACGGGAATGCAGGGCGCGCCGGAATCTTTCGCGAGATAGAACGCGCCTTTCTTGAAGGGCTGCATGCGGCCGTCGAGCGAGCGCCCGCCCTCAACAAATGATGTGATGTGCAGCCCGCTGGCAAGGACGCGCTCCGCGTCGGCAACGGCTGCCTGCGCGCTTTCCATGCTGCCGACGCGGTCGACCGGAATGAAGTTGGCCAGCTTGAACGCGTAGCCGACGATGGGAAGCTTCAAGAGCGAGCGCTTGAAAAATACCACGGTGCGGCCGGGAAGATGCGACATCAGCGCCGGCGCATCGAGGTTGGAGACGTGGTTGGCCATGAAGATGCAGGCGCGATCGGACGGGATGTTTTCGAGGCCGTCAATGCGAACACGAATTCCGGCCACAGCAATGGCAACACGAGCGATCCACGCGCCCGCGGCGTAGAGCGGACCTACATTGCCGCTGAGAAGCGTGAAGGGAAAGAGGACAAGCGCCACAGGAAGGGCCAGTACGAGGATGGTGACGAAGACGAGGAGAGAGACGATCATGGGGCTTCGGTAACGGCGTGCAAATGTGAGTATCGCATTCGTGTGATCAGGTACGCATCCACTCCGGCAGGCCGGAGGAGATGGCGGCGCGGACGGCTTGCATGAGCTCTTCGCGCGTGGCGAAGGCGGCGGGATCAATGGGATCGTGGAAGATGACGTGCGCGATGCCGGGATGGATGCGCTGGCTGCCCTTGCGAAGCATCGTCTCTGTTCCATAAATCGAAACGGGAATGCAGGGCGCGCCGGAGGCCTTGGCGAGAAAAAACGGCCCCTTCTTGAAGGGCAGCATGCGGCCGTCGGGCGAGCGTGTGCCTTCAACAAATGTGGTGATGTGCGTGCCCTTGGCGAGCACGCGTTGCGCTTCGGCCACACTGCGCTGCGCGTCGCCGGGATTGCCGCTGCGATCGACGGCGATAAACTCGCCCTGGCGAAAACCGGTGCCGAGGATGGGCAAATTCATAAGTGACCGCTTCATGAAGGCCGAGGTCCGCCCGGGGATGAGCGAAATAAGCGCGGGCGGATCGAGATTGGAAACGTGGTTCGACATGAAGATGCAGGCGCGGTCGCGCGGAGTGCGGTCGAGGCCCTCGGGGCGCAATCGCACCCCAGCGACGCGGCAACTGGAGGAGAGTATGAAGCGCGTGGCCTTGTAGAGCGGCAGCACGTTGCCCGTGAGCCAGCACCAGGGAATGAAGAGAAGGGCCGAGGGAATGCCCAGGATGACCATATTGGCGAGAAAGAGAAGAGAGCGGATCATGCGTGCCTATTAGAATTATGCGCCCGTTGCGCCGGGATCGAGCTCGCGCAAACGCGCGGGGAGTTTAAGGTAGATGCCGTCGAAGCCGCCATTGGAGAGGATGGCGACCACGTCGCCGGAGGCAAGCTGCGGCGCGAGAGCGGCGACGATGGAATCGGCGTTGGGATGGAGTTCGGCGGGCGTTCCGGCGGCGTTGAGGGTGCGCACGATTTCATCGGGATCGAGCCGCTCGGCCTCAGGAATGCGCTCCTGCTGGTAGACGCCGGCGAGCACGACGCGATCGGCGAGACGCAGACTCGCGACGAGCTCTTCGGCGAGAACTTTGCGGCGGAGCGTGTTGGAGCGAGGTTCGAGCACGGCCCAGAGACGCGCTTGCGGATACACGGCACGCAGCGCCCGGAGGGTTTCGCGAATCGCGGTGGGGTGGTGGGCGAAGTCCTCAATGAGCGTGATGCCGTCGATTTGGTCGCGCACTTCAAGACGGCGCTTGACGCTCTTGAATGTGGCGAGTGCCGCGACGATGGATTCTTTCGGGATGCCCTGGCCGGCGGCGAGGGCCGCGGCGGCCGTGGCGTTCAGGACGTTGTGCTCGCCGGCGAGATTCATGGTGAACTGGGCCCACGCAGCGCCGTCACGATCGACTTCCCACTGCGTTTGTCCATCTACGTGGCGCAGAATGCGGATGCGCCAGTCGGCGGCGTCCGAGAAGCCATAGCGCTCGACGCGGCAGAAGGCGCGGCTGACGCACTCGGTCACGTTGTCGCTGCCGTCGTAAGCGACGATGAGGCCGCGGCGCGGAACCAGATTTACGAGGCGCCTGAAGGCGGTTTTCACGGCTTCGAGGTCAGTGTAGATGTCGGCGTGGTCGAACTCAACGTGGGTGAGGATGAGCACGTCAGGAAAGTAGTGCAGGAACTTGGGGCCTTTGTCGAAGAAGGCGGTGTCGTACTCGTCGCCTTCCACGATGAAGGGCTGCGTGGAGCGAAGCTGGAAGCTCGAGCCGAAGTTTTCAGCGACGCCGCCAATGAGGAAGGAGGGCTCAAACGCGGGGTATTCACGCCCGGCGGTCTGGTAGATCCACGCCAGCATGCTGGTGGTGGTGGTTTTGCCGTGGGTTCCGGCGACGACGAGAGGTGACCGGCCGCGGAGGAATTCTTCGCGCAGCAGCGCGGCCATGGAGGTAAAGGGAATGCGCTCGTCGAGGACACGCTCGATTTCAGGGTTGCCGCGCGAGAGCGCGTTGCCGATCACGACGAGATTGGGCGCGGGCGAGAGGTTCGATTCGGCGTAGGGCTCGAGGATGGGAATGCCAAGCGAGCGAAGCAGATCGCTCATGGGCGGATAGGCGGCCTTATCGGAACCGGTGATGCGATGGCTTTCGAGCTGGAGCAGGCCTGCAAGCGAGGCCATGGCAGTGCCGCAGATGCCGATGAAATGGATGTGACGAGGAGACGAGGTCACCGGGTCACCGCCGGCTCGAGAATTTTGAGCGCTGGTTCGCCGGCGAGGGCAAGTTCGGCGGCGACGCCGAAGGTAAGCGTGACGTTGCGGCGCGAGACGTGACCCGAGCGCAAGCCGATGGCGATGGGAATATCGAGGCCGTCGAGAGCGTTGAGAATGGCGCGCTCGAAAAGATCGGGCGCCGCGCCAGCCGAAACACAGTGGACCATTTCGCCGAAGATGATGCCGCAGACGCCGGAGAGCTTGCCTGCCGCGCGCAACTGCCACAACATGCGATCGATCTGGTAGGGCTTGACGCCGGTGTCTTCGAGAAAGAGAAGCTTGTTTTCTGTCGCGGGTTCCCAGGGCGTGCCGAGAAGCGAGACGAGAATGCTGAGGCAGCCGCCGTAGAGCGTGCCGGTGACGGTTTTGCGCGCCGCGGGCTTGAGGGCGCGGAGGCCCTCGGCGGAGCCGACCGTGAAAGGCTCGCCGGCGAGCGCGGCGCGGAAACTCTCGAGATGCACGCCGTCTTCAAGATAAAAATCGGCGGCGAGCATGGGGCCGTGGAAGGCGGGAAGGCCCAGTTGGTCGAGAAGATGGAGCTGGATGCCGGTGAGATCGCTGTAAGCGAAAAATGGCTTGGGATGAGCGGCGATGGTTTCGAGGTTGAGGCCGGAAAGGTGGTAATTCGATCCGTAGCCGCCGCGGAGGGCCATGATGGCGCCGGTCGCTGGATCGGAAAAAGCGGCGTGGAGATCGGCGAGGCGCTGGGCGGCAGTTCCGGCAAAGTAGAGAGGCTCGCGAAGGAATGCGTTGGGTCCCGGCTTGGGCATGAAGCCGAGAACATGCAGGGCGGCGAGCCCGCCCTCGATGCGTTCCGGCTGCGCAGAGGAGGCGGGGGCGACGATGGCGATGGATGCGCCTGGCGCGACGGCTGGTGGTTTGATCAGGCGCGCCATGTCACCATGCCTCTCCACGGGCGATAAGCGTGGCGGGTCCAGTAAGGAAGAGTTCGCTGCCGGGTCCGCTCCATGCAACGGTTTGCGCGCCGCCGGGAGCGGCCACGGTGAGCGGCGAACTGCAACGGCGCAGAGCCAGCACGGCCGTAGCAGACGCAGAGCTGCCGGTGCCGGAGGAGGAGGTGGGCCCCACGCCGCGCTCGAAGATGCGAATTTCGATCTCGTTCTCGCTCACAATGCGCACAAATTCCACGTTGGTCTGCAGAGGAAAGTCGCGGTGCGTGCAGATTTCTGCGCCGATGGTTTGCCAGGATTTGCCAGCGACGGTGAAGGCCGCATTGTCGACCAGGATGACGAAGTGAGGATTGCCGGTAGCGACTTCGACGCCGACGATCTCAGCGCCGCCCGAGAGCTTAAGCGTATGAGGCAGGAAGCGCGGCATGCCCATGCCGGTGGTGACGTCGACAGTGAAGGCGTCGCCCAAGTGCACGCTGTCGATGCGGCAGATGCGCGGGCCGGCGTCGGTGAGAATTTCGAATTTGTCGCCGGTTTGCGAGCCGAGAGTTTCGGCCATCCACGCGGCCACACAGCGCGTGCCGTTGCCGCTCAGCTCGGCGATGGAGCCGTCGGCATTGTATAAGCGGGCGCGGCCGGAGTTGGGACCGGGCGAGTTGGGGTTGGGCGACTTGGAACCGTTCCAGGTGAAGAATTCGATGCCATCGGCGCCGATGCCGGTGTTGCGCTGGCAAAGGCGGCGCGTGAGCTCGGCGCGATCGAGATTTTTCGCCGCGTCTTCCTCAACGATCAGAAAGTCATTGCCGCAGGCGTGGGCCTTGGTGAAGGGGATCAATCTTCCTCCCAACTGCATGATAAAGGTGCCAGGTTTCAGGTGTCAGGTTTCAGGCCGGGAGCGCGGCACTTTCCTAAAACCGGCTGGGCGTGCCGGTATCCGGACTTGGTGTACCAAGGTCAGAATTCGGAGCGCCGGGTTTCGGTTGTGGCGAGCGATGGAAGACCGCGGTAGAGAAATAGACCGTCGCCGATGGCTGATTCGCCGCGGTAAAGTGGCCGGCAACGGCGAACCCCTCGGGATGGGCCTTGACGGCGCGATCGACTTCGTCGCCGTCGAAGGCGACCACGATGGCCGCGTGGCTGGCGGGCGCTTCCAGTGCAGCGCGCCACAGGGCGAGGTCGCTCTCATTGATGGTCTGGCGCAGGGGAATGCCGGTGAACGCGACGATTTCAGGATAGGTTGAGGTGTTCATCAACACAGTGCCGCGGGGAGATGTGCTGAGCAAGTCCTGAAGGAGCGGGGGAATGGCGTCGTCGTAGGGCAGACGGGCGTCGAGGTTGGTGGTGCTCTCCGCGTAGACGAGGGGTTCCTTGCGCACGAGACCCACAGCATTGATTCCCGCGAGAACAAAGAGGAGGGCAAAGGCGATGTCGGGCAGGAGTTGCGCGATCCGGGGGCCCTGCCAGCGCTCGAGAGCGCCGGCGGCGGATCGCGCGGCGAAGCCCACGCCGAGAGCGAGAGCGGGCAGCAGCTCGATTCCGTAGCGCGTGTTGTAAAAGGTGAAAGGCCACCACGCGGGAAAGAAGATGGGGACTGAGCCGTACGCAACCGACCAGGTGTAAAAGGGCACAGGCAGCCAGAGAAGCAGAACCCAGGCGAGAGCGCGGCGGTGCGACGCGGCTTTTTCCGCAAACCATGCGGCGGCGGAACCGAGTGCAGCGAGTGCGAGAACCAGATTGCCCCAGAGACTGCTCCATGTAGGCGCGAGAACCGAGTCAAGCTCCGAAACCTTGAGATAAAAGAGCAGCGCGACCCACGGATTGTGCCAGCCGGGATGTGGTGGCCAGGCGCCGGGCGCGGCGGTGCGGAGCTCGATGGCCTTGGCGGAAAACGGACCACGCGCGAAGTAGAGCCAGTCGCCAAAGCAGACTGAGTTATAGACGAACCAGAGGATGGGCGCGACGGCCACCGCGACAGTGGCCAGCCAGAAGGAGCGCGAGCGCAAGCAGCCATAGCGAAGCAGCGCGAGGCCAATGCCGGTCCACGCGATAAGGGCGATGATCCAGCCGTCGTAGCGGGTGAAGATGGCGGCGATGAGCGCCGCGGCGACACAGACTTGCATGCGGCTTGAGGGCGTGGAGAAACCGTTCTTCCGTGGCCTGCTGCGCAACTCAGGATTCTGGAGCCAGGCGCCGCGATGACGCGAACCCGCCTCAAAGATGCGCAAAGGCCGCCAGACGCGAAGTGCCTTGGAACCCGGAACAGCGAGAGGTGGGGAAGGATGCGGGGGTAGCCGGTAGCTGGCAGCTTCAACCTCGTCGTCGAGAGCGGCACGCCACTCGACCATCCAGACGACAATCCAGATGGTCTCGCAGAGGAAGAGCGGCTCGGTCATGGCCGTGGTCTGCAGGTAGAGGAGATTGGGATTGAGGGCAAAGAACGCGAGCGCGAGCGCGGAGGGCGCGGGGTTGAGCCAGTGCCGCGCCAGGCGATAGATGCCGGCGCAGGAGGCGATGTAGGCCGACGCCGAGGGAACGACGCCGGCAAGACCGTTGGCCCACCAGGCGTAGTTCTGCACAAAGGGAATAAGGAGAATGTGCGGCAGCGGGAGCCAGACTGAGCCGAGTTCGCTGAAGCGCGGGGTGCGGGAGTCGAAGACGCGGCGGGCGATGTGAAGATGAGCGACGGCGTCACCGTAGTTGAGCATTGCCGCGTGATTCCAGCTCCAGACGATGGCGGCGAACGAGGCTGCCATGGAGAAGGCGAGGACTGCCCAGCCTTCGGTGTTGGAGACGCTGCGATCAGTCAAGGTGCGTGATCTCTCGGAAGACATCGAAGCGCCTGTCGATTTCAGAGCGCGAAAGCTGCTGCAGGCGCTCGGTGCCAAAGCGCTCGCAGGCATAAGAACCCATCACGCCACCGTAAAACATGGCGTGCCGCCAGGAGGCGGGCGTGAGTGTCTCCTGCGAAGCGAGATAACCGAAGAATCCGCCGGCAAAACTGTCGCCCGCGCCGGTGGGATCGATGACCTCCTGGAGCGGGAGGGCCGGGGCCTTGAAGGTGCGAAGCTCCGCTTTCTTACCTTTTGGAGTGGATTCGTGGAATAAAGTCGCGCCGTACTCGCCG
>JBEKAS010000180.1:0-8765 GCA_050015795.1 Occallatibacter sp.
CGTCGATGCCGTAGAATCTCGATGATCCCCTGCATTTTTTCGCGAGACTCCGCAGAGACGAGTCCAGACCGAGATGCTGCTGCCCACGGCCAATCAACCCAATCAAGCGCTGCTGATTCTTGAATGCGGGCTGACCGCAATCATTGCGGCATCGGCCTTCGCGTTTCCGCGGCTGGGCAGCGGCTGGTTTGCGCGCATAGAGCGGCGGTTTGCGAAGCTGGCGCAAAGGCAGGGACTTGTGGTTGCAAGCGTGGGGCTGAGCGTGATCGCTCTGCGCCTGGCGATTCTGCCCCTCTTTCCAGTGCCATTGCCGTTCGTTCCGGACGACTTCAGTTTTCTGCTGGCTTGCGACACGTTTGCGCACGGGCGGCTGGCGAATCCGACTCCCGCGATGTGGACGCACTTCGAAAGCATCCACATCACCATGCAGCCGACGTATCAATCGATGTATTTTCCTGGGCAGGGATTGCTGCTGGCGGCCAGCAAGGTAGTCCTGGGAAATCCCTGGATCGGCTTGCTGATTGTGAGCGCGTTGATGTGCGCGGCGCTGTGCTGGATGCTGCAGGCATGGCAGGGCTGCGCATCTTTGCCGATCCGCTGCATATTGCGCAGAGCGAATTTCCGCCCAGCAACTGGAACTTTACCTGGTTTGGTCCGGGACACTTTGGAACGGAGCGGGCGCAGATGGAGACCTGGCTGGATCATCAGCTGGGGAAACAACTGGTGATCGTTCGCTATTGGGGAAATCACGATCCATTCGACGAATGGGTGTACAACCCGGCGGATATCGATCGCTCCAGTGTCATCTGGGCGAGAGATGGGGGATCTGCCGGCAATCAAGAGTTAATCCGGTACTATCGGGACAGAAGCGTGTGGCTGATTGAGCCAGACCAGTCCGAGCCGGGCGCGAACGCGGCGCGGGTTTCGCAGTATCCGTTTGAGGAGTCAATGGAATGATCAACGGGAAGCGGATCGCAGTGGTGATGCCGGCGTACAACGCCGAGAGGACGCTGGAACAAACCGTGCAGGAATTGTCGGACGTGGTGGACATCAAGATCCTGGTGGACGACTCCAGCAAAGACAGAACCGCGGAGCTTTCACGCAAGCTGGGCGTGCAGACGTTCATCCACGACGCCAATTATGGGTACGGACGCAACCAGCAGACCTGCTATCGCGAGGCGCTGGCGGCGGGCGCGGACATTGTGGTGATGGTGCATCCCGATTACCAGTACACGCCGTTGCTGGTTCCGGCCATGGCGGGCATGGTGGCAAGCGGCGTCTACGACATGGTTCTGGCGTCGAGAATTCTGGGCGGCGGTGCACTCAAAGGCGGGATGCCGCGCTACAAATATATTTCCAACCGGCTGCTGACGGCTTTCCAGAATCTGTTTCTGGGCGTGAAGCTCTCGGAATACCACACCGGATTTCGGGCTTTTTCGCGCGAACTGCTGCAAGCGCTGCCGCTGCTCGAGAACTCTGACGATTTCGTATTCGACAACCAGATGATTGCGCAGGCCGTGATGTTTGGCTTCCGCATCGGCGAGATTTCGTGCCCCGCGAAGTACTTCGAGGAGGCTTCGTCGATTAACTTCAAGCGCAGTGTGAAGTACGGATTGGGCGTGCTGGCGACAACGATCGGTTTTGTCGCGCACAAGACGGGGATTCGCCGCGTGGCGCGCTTCGAAGCCACAGGTAGAAAGATTACCCAGCAGTACTATTCCGAGATTGGGTAGCGGTCCTGGCAGAAGGAGCGATCAAGCATGACCAAAGCGCAGTCCAGCGGCCTCCTTTTGCTCGTATTGGGCAGCGTGATGTTCGCATCGCCTGGTTACCTCTGCGAGCACTTCTTTGCAAGCTCGATGGCGGATTTCAGGAGCGTTTACTACCGCGCTCGGTGCCTGCTGCAACACACCGACCCCTACCAGCAAAGTGATGTGCTGCGCGTTTTTCAGGCGGAATCAGTAGACTACGCCACAACCCCAGAAATGCTTCGCGGATTCCCTACGATCGATGTTTATCCGCCAACCATACTCCTCCTCGCAATTCCGTTCGCCATGCTTCCATGGGGCCCCCGCACCTGCTATGGATGATCCTGACCGCTGCGAGCTTCATCCTCGCCACCTATCTAATGTGGAGCAGCACAGCAAAGGATGCACCGGTCATCTCGGGTGCTCTGATCTGTCTGTTTCTTATCGGAAACGAGCTATTGCTTGAGATTGGTAATCCGGCCGGCATCGCAGTCAGTCTTTGCGTGATTGCCGTCTGGTGCTTTCTCAAGGACCGGTTTGTACCGGCCGGCGTTCTGTGTTTCGCACTCAGCTTTCTGGTCAAGACCCATGTTTTGGGCTTGATCTGGCTCTATTTCCTATTAGCTGGCGGACTCTATCGGAAACGCGCATTGCAAACCCTGGTAATGATGTTCGTTCTCGGTTTGCCAGCAATCCTTTGGGTCTCGCGCGTGGCGCCGCATTGGGTTGCGGAATTGCGAACCAACCTACAAATTGCTTCCAGGCACGGTAGTTCGAGCGATCCGGGCCCTGCCGGAGTCAATCCCCAGGCCCATGGAGCCACCGTGATAAGCCTGCAAACCGTCATCACCGTCTTCCGGGACGATCCGCGCTTTTACAATCCGATCACCTATCTTCTTTGCGCGCCGCTCCTGCTCGTCTGGACGATCACCACACTGCGCAGGCGCTTCTCAAAGGAGAGCGCATGGTTGGCGCTGGCGGCCATTGCCGCTCTTTCCATGCTCCCGCTCTATCATCGGCTGCACGATACCGGCCTCTTGCTGCTCGTCTTTCCCGCCTTCGCCATGCTTTGGGCAAGGGGCGGCGTAACCGCGTGGCTTGCGCTGCTGTTCACGGGTGCAGGTGCTGTTATGACCAGCGATATTCCGGTGCAGCAGCTCGCCACCCATAGCACCCACCTGAGAGAGTCCACTTCAGGGCTACGGGGGCCAGCTTCTCACGCTGGTCTTGGCCCGGCCGGTCCCGCTTATCCTGCTCGCTATAGGCGTCTTCTATCTCTGGGTCTATGTGCGGCACACTTCCGTCTCAGCCGCATCCGCGGAGCCTGACTGCTCGCAGGAAGAGCCTATAGCATCCGCGTTGCCCGGTCAGGCCCACGTCTGAAATCGCTGTCTGCAGCGCGCCTTTGAGCATTCGCACGGAGGTATACTGGCGGCGAGGCGGAACGCGAGATGCCGGTTCCGATCAGTCTTCATGCTGCGTGCTGAAAGCGCCTGGCGGGCTGTGCGGGGCCTGCTGCTCTGGTTCTGCGCCGCGATGGCAAGCGGGCAGACGCAGGCGATACGCGCGCCGGTGACCGTATCGGTAGTGGATGAGAACGGCGTCGCCGTTGACGGTGCACAGGTGACGGTGACGGAGCCGGGGCAGGAGCCGGCGCACCTGCGGACGGATTTTGCGGGAGATTGCAGCTACACATTGCGGCAGCAGAATCCGTATCAGCTTCACGTGGAGAAGCCCGGCTTTTATGCAACAGACGCTAGCGGGATCGAAGCTGGCCAGACCAGCGTGAAGGTGGTACTGGCGCACGAACAGATCGTGCACGAGCAGGTAAACGTGACTGCATCGTTGCCCGGGATCGACACCCAGGAGATTCCCGACCAGACGACGATGAACACGCCCGAGATCGTCGACATTCCCTATCAAACTTCGCGCGACATCCGTTACCTGCTGCCATTCTTTCCCGGCGTGGTGCAGGATACGACGGAGCAGGTGCACGTAGCTGGCTCGGAGACGTGGGAGACGCTGGACACGTTGGACGGATTCGACATCCGCTCGCCGGTAGGCGGCTCGTTGAGCCTGCGGGTGAGCTCCGACGCGGTGCGCTCCATTGAGTCCGAGACTACGCGGTACCCGGTGGAGTACGGGCGCGCCACGGGGGGCGTGCTGGCTTTCGCGACCGGCATGGGCGACAACAAGTTCCGCTTCAATGCGACGAATTTCATTCCATCCTTCCGCGACTTGAACGGAATCCGCTTTGACAAATTTGTGCCGCGGTTCACGTTTTCCGGGCCGTTTGAACGCGACCGGGCATGGTGGTACGACGCCGTGGAGACGGAGTACGACAACATCTACATTTCGGAGTTGCCGGCCAACGCCGATACTGACGAACTGATTCGCGGTAGCAATCTGGTGAAGATGCAGGACAACTTGACTGCGGCCAACATCTTTACCGCCGGGCTGCTTTACAACAACTATCACTCCCCTAATGACGGCATTTCGCCGCTCACTCCGCAGCAGAGCACGGTGAAACGAAACACTCTCGCCTGGTTTCCATACCTGCGGGATCAGCAAAGCCTGGCCGGCGGCGGGCTGCTTGATCTGGGGATTGGGTTCGTACGCATTCGCGACGGGTATGAGCCGCACGGGAACGCGCCTTACGAAATCACGCCGGAGATGGCGGAGGGCAGTTATTTCGAAAATCTGACGGGGCGCTCGCAGCGGCTGGAGGGAACCGCGGCGTTGTATCTGCCGCCGCGGCACTGGGCCGGGCAGCACGACGTGAAGATGGGCCTGGACCTGGACCATATCGGTTACAACCAGGATCAGACGCGGACGGCGGTGAGTTATCTGCGCGAAGATGGAACGCTGGACCGCGAGAGCGTGTTTGCGGCGGCGCCGGCTTTTACGATGCACAACGGCGACATCGGCGCATACATTCAGGACCGGTGGCAGCCGGCGAAGGGATGGCTCGTTGAGCCAGGGTTGCGCTTCGACTGGGATGAGATTGTGCGGCGGGCGCTGGTGGCGCCGCGGCTGGCAGCGGTGTATGCACCATCCGGCGATAAAGACAAGACCAAAATCTCGGCGGGGATCGGGCTCTACTACGAGCACACGCAACTCGAGTACCTGGCGCAGACCTTCGCCGGGGTGCGTTCTGACACCTATTACATGGATGAAGTGACACCGACTCCGACGGGGCCGGCCGAGATCTCGGAGTTCACGGCGAGCCAGGGTGCGCTACGCGCTCCGCTGGCGCTCAACTGGAGCGTGGGCGTGGAGCGCGCGTTGCCGTGGTCGATCATGGCCGGCGCGAATTTTATCCAGAAGCGCACTACCGATGTGCTCACGTTTGCGAATCAGAACGGGGCGGCGGCGCTGGCGGGTGATTATTTGCTGACGAATGGACGCGAGGATCGCTACAGCGCAGAGGAGTTCGATGCGCGGCGGCTGTTTGCTGGTGGATACACAGTGTATGTGTCGTACACGCATTCTTCGGCGCGGACGAATGCAGCGCTCGACTATCTGCCGGCGCCATCGCCACTGGGAGCGCAGCAAAGCGGACCGCTGCCGTGGGATACGCCGAATCGTACGATCTCCTGGGGGTGGCTGCCGGTTCCGATTTCGATGCTGAGGAAGCAGTGGGACCTTGTGTATCTGCTCGACTGGCACAATGGGTATCCGTACGCGGCGGTGAATGCCGCGCAGCAGTTGGTGGGCGCGGCGGGAGCGCAACGCTTTCCGGATTATGTGAACTTCAGTCCCGGCGTGGAGTGGAAGTTTCATTTTCGCGGGCAGTATTGGGGGCTGCGCGGCGTGATCGAGAATGCAACGAGCAGCGAAAATCCCGCGGTGGTGAACAACGTGGTGGATTCGCCGGAGTATGGAACCTTCAGCGAGTTTCAGGGGCGGGCGTTCACGGCGCGCATCCGGCTGATCGGGACGAAGTGAATGAGCCAGGGAATAGAGAGTAGTGCATAGGGAGTAGACCGCTTGCGCTGGCGCGCGGTCGCGATGCTGGATGAGACGCCCATGAATGAACTCGGGAAGATGCTGCTGGGTGTGGGGCTGGTGATTACGCTGGTGGGTGCGTTGATCCTGCTGGCCGCGCACATGGGTCTGCCGCTGGGGCGATTGCCCGGCGATATTTCCTATAAAGGCAAGAATTTTTCGTTTTATTTTCCACTGGGAACATGCATTCTGATCAGCGTGATTTTATCGGCGATTCTGTATCTCTTGTCGCGATTCCGGCGATGAATCGTTCCCAACTGAAGTTCGGACCACGTGCGGGAAAGTGCTTCCAAGCGCAGCGATGCCGCCCGCAGGCGGCATCGAGTGAAACAAGTTGGACGACGGTGCCTTAGACGCCGACGCCGAATTCTCCCGGCTGCTGCTCGCCGGCATTCGAGTAGAAGTCGTAGGGGGTGCGCTTTTTGAAGCGGTAGCGGCTGCGCAACTCGGCGCCCACGAAAATGCCCAGCGCGGCGACGGCCATTCCCACGGAGAACCAGGTGATCACCCGCAGGGCAGTAAATCCCGGCTTATCCTCGACGGGTGTCTCTTCAACGGGCGTGAGAGAGTCGACTTCCATGGACATCGCGAGCAGCCTCCTGACACACCATCATAGCGCAAATCGTGCTTCGCTGGCAGCCGGGAGATATGCGGAAAACGGGGACGGTACTCACTCGAAAGTGTTAATTCGGGCCAGCCACAAGGTCTTTTCCACTTCGGGAAGAAAGCTGGCTTGAATGGAATTGGCGGCGAGCCGGCGCAGTTCTTCGCGGGTAAATCCCTGCTCGGTATGCGCGAGGAGGAACTCGTTGGCGAGATCGGAGCCGAAGAGGGCGGGATCGTCGGAGTTGAGCGTGACCAGGAGGCCGCGATCGAAGTATTGGCGCAGGGGGTGGTCAGCGAAGGAGGGGCAGACGCCGGTGCGGACGTTGGAGGTGGGGTTCAATTCGAGGGCGGTGCTCGCGCTCCGCGCCTTAAGCTCTTGGAGTAGTTTCTCATCTTGAATAGCGGATAAGGCGTGGCCGATGCGCTCGGAGCCGATGGAAAGCGCCTCCCAGATGGCCTCGGGGCCGGTGGTTTCGCCGGCGTGGTTGGTGAGGCGCAGACCGGCCCGTGCAGCTTCAGTGTAAAGGGCATGGAATGCTTCAGAGCCGGCTTGGCGCTCGTCGCCACCAAGGCCGATGCCGATGATGGAGGGGTAGTGCGGGCGCAGCTCGGCGGCCTTGCGGAAGACGCGATCGGCCTCTTCGACGGTGAAATGGCGGACAGCGTCGAAGATCCAATAGAGCGAGAGGTTGAGCTCGCGCGCGGCGCGCTCGCGGGCGCGTTCCAGGACCGCGAAGATGGGCTCGAAGGCGCGCGGATCGAAGTTGCGCCACATATAAATGACGCCGACGGAGATAAAGACCTCGGCGTGGACGACACCCTGGGCGTGCAGGTGCTGCATCATGCGCCACGCCGCCAGTTCGTAATCTTCGGGGTCTTTCAGGCGCCGCGTGATGGCCTTGAAGCACTCAATGAACTCCGTGAAGTCGGTGAAACGGTAGAGAGCCTCGGCTTCAGCGAGGGTCAAGTGCGGCGAGTCGTGGCGCGCACTGAGCTCGACCAGCGTGGCCGGCAGAATGGTGCCCTCGAGGTGCAGATGAAGCTCCGCCTTCGGCAGCTGCCGGATGAAGTCCTGAATCGAGGTCACACTTTGAGTGTAGCCGGAAGGCAGCGAGCGATGAAACAAGGAACCGGCAACAGGGAATCCAGCGCAGCTGTATCTATTGGCTTTTGATTGTCGTGGCCTTGTTGTCGACGAAGGTGATGGTCCAGGTTTTGCCGGCCTGATCGTAGGTGACGGTGCGGTTGCCCTCGGAGGAGCCTTCGGACTGGGTTTTCTGGCCGATGGACATGCGAGTCTGCAACTCGCTCATGCCGGGAAGGACCCGGTGGGCGTCGATGGCGGCCCAGATGGTTTTGGGCCAATTGTCGTAGATGGTGTGGGGATCGTCGTAGAAGAAGAGAATGTCGCTGAAGTACTCTTCCTGGCTGCTGTCCATAACGCCGATGGCGGTGGCGTAAAGGCCTGTGGCGCCTGGCATCGCGAAGACGGCGAAGACCTGGCGGCTGCCGTGCGAGATGCCATCGTCGACCAGGGCGGGCGCCGCAGCCTTGATCACTTTCTTGATGTCGAGGCGTTGCGCGGAGGGGATGACGCCGGCGGATTTCGAGAAGACAATGCGGCCGGCCGCGAACGGGAAATAGGGCATGGTGTAACCGTTCTTCATCCAGACGCTGCTGTTCTGGAGCTTGAGAGCGTCATCGAAGGAGGTGGGGAACATCATGCGGACTACGGCAACGTCGTCGGGCGTGAGGTCCTGCCCGGGGTTGGCCTGGCGAGCGACGCCTGGATTGCGGCGATGTTCGAAGACGACGAGCAGATAGATGCCGCCGATAGTGAGCGTGATCAGCGTGACGATGAGGGCTTTTTGCCAGTTCTTCATGGGGACTCCGTCGGCGCGCGTCTACCGGGGCCGGGCAAATTCAGAGCGGTGAAGGCTGTAGAGGAAGTAAATGAACAGACCAATGACGAGCCAGATGATGAAGCGGTACCAGGTGATGATGGGCAATCCAGCCATCAGCAGGAAACAGAAGATGACACTGAGCGCGGGGATGACGGGCCCGCCGGGGACGACGAATCCGCGATGCCGGCCGGGCTCGCGGAGCCGGAGTACGATGACGCCGATGGAGACGAGAACGAAGGCGAAGAGGGTGCCGATGTTGGAAAGGTCGGCGAGAGTGCCGATGTCGAAGATGCCGGAAGGAATGGCCACCAGGAAGCCGGCGACCCAGGTAGAAAACGCAGGCGTGCGGAAGAGCGGATGGACGTTGGAGAAGATTCTTGGCAGCAGGCCGTCGCGGGACATGGAGAACCATACGCGCGACTGGCCGATCTGGTAGACGAGGATGGAAGAGATCATCCCCATGAGCGCGCCCAACAGCACCACCAGGCGAATCCAATAG
>JBEKAS010000181.1:0-9654 GCA_050015795.1 Occallatibacter sp.
GAGAAATGCCGTATGGACGGGGTTTTGTTGTGCGCGGAGAGCGCGGTTCCGTGCCCCATCCTTTCCGCACTCTTTGCGGAAAGGGTGGGACAGCAAAAAGGCGGGCACAGCTAGTCTCGAACCGGCCTACTTTTCCGCCTTGGTGAAGCTGAGCGACGCGGAGTTGATGCAGTAGCGCAGGCCGGTGGGACGCGGGCCGTCGGGAAAGACGTGGCCGAGATGACCGCCGCAACGGGCGCATGTGACCTCGATGCGTCGCATGCCGAAGCTTGTGTCCTCATGCTCCTTCACGGCTTTTGAGTCGGCAGGGATCGTGAAGCTGGGCCAGCCGCACCCGGAGTCGAACTTGGCGCCGCTCAAGAAGAGCAGGGCGCCGCATCCTGCGCAGTGATAGTTGCCGGTCTCGTGGTTTTCCGTGAGCGCGCCGGTGAAGGGGCGCTCCGTTCCCTTCTCGCGCAGCACGTGATATTGCTCTTGGGTAAGCAGGGTGCGCCACTCGGCGTCGTTGTAGACAACTCTTTCCTGAGAATCGCTCAAGACAGACCTCCTGCCCAAACTCCCTCGGGGGCTGAAGCCCCCCCTTCATTTTGCGGCGTTTGCAGCACCCTTCGACTTCGCTCAAGGCTGGCTAGAAGTCGTGCCCTTTCACGACACGACTTCCACGACAGGCTATTAAACTTCGGCAACGACCTCGATTTCAACAAGCAGGTTGCGAGGCAGCCGGGAGACTTCAACGGTGGTGCGCGCGGGCAGAGTGTCGGAGTCACCCTCAAAAAACGTCGCGTACACCGCATTCATGGCCGCGAAATCGTTGATGTCCTTTAGAAAGACGGCGGCTTTGACGACCTGGCCCAGGCTGCTGCCCCCGGCTTCGAGCACGGCTTTGAGGTTTGCGATGGTTCGCTCCGTCTGTTCCTTGATGCCGCCGGGAACCACCTGCCCCGTGATGGGATCGAGCCCGCCCTGGCCAGCAGTGAAGATAAGGTTGCCGACACGTACGCCCTGCGCATACGGGCCGATGGCGGCCGGCGCACCATCTGTTGTGATGATTGATCGTGCCATAGGAGGATTTTACGGCTGCAGGCGCCGGGAGCGTCACGCATTTTTGCGAGCGGACCGGCAAAAAAGGGTAAACGCCTGGCGAAACGCCTCGGATGCATGGGAGATAGCACTGTCTGCCCCGGGCTCGTTCGTGCTCCCTCAGGCGAATGGCATTGTGATCAGCCCCGGACGCAAAGGGGCGCTTCCCCGGAAGAGGGAATTGCCGCGTGAGAGTTCCGGATTGCTAGCACCCTGCGGGAGCAGCGGTCTAGTGGAATGCCGCCAGGATCGCACCGCCCAGAGCCATGGCCAAAAGCCAGTAGCCGGCGTTAATGGCGAAGAGATTGGCGGGCCGGTTCTCGAAAACGTGCTGTACAAAGAGCGGCGGCCCCATAAAGCCAAACCAGCAGACAATGCCGATTGCGGCTCCATCCAGACCGGTCATCGACCCCGCCCAACCCAAAATGTGCGCTAGCACGAACGAGAGAATGAAGCAGCCGATAAGGGAAGTAGCCACTCCGAAGATTTGGTTTTTAGGCTTTTGGTCTTCGGTGATTCCGAGGAGCTTCTTCCAGGATTTCTTGAAAATCACTCCATACCAAAGAGCTCCAAGAAAACACTGCGCTGCGGCCGAAATAACAACCAAGGTCAGCAAATGGCCAGTGATTTGCCCCATCAATAGCATCGCGAAAAAGTTTGCCATGAGCATTCGAGCACTCTCCATGAATAGGATCGATGTCGGCTCTGTCACGCGGAACTCCGACGCACCAGAATCACCGCTGGCAAGTCTGACAGGGATCGTTTGAAACACTTTGCACGTGGCGACCAGACCATGTCAAGAAGATTTGAGCCGGTGACACGCTGCTGGTAATCGGCTCGCATCCCTTCGAGACGCGGGATGGAGTGCGTGGGTACGGAGCGCGTCAACGCATGGGTGTGATGAAGCCGTGGAGGATATATGCGCCCCAATGCGAGGCTTCCATGGCATTCTGCGCACGGTGCCTGCCTCATACTTTCAAGGGGCAATCCCCCGATGGGGAATTGCCCCTTGAAAGTTTCCCGCTGCAAGCTCCTCAGTGCGTAGCCGCAGTTTAGTGGAAAGCCGCCAAAATGCCGGCGCCGGCAGCCATTGCCAGAAGCCAGTAGGCAGCGTTGATGGCAAAGAGATTCGCGGGGCGGCGCTCGAAAATGTGTTGCGTAAAGAGCGGCGGAGCTACGAATCCAGACCAGCAGATAATGCCCAGCTTGGCGCCGCCTGTGAAAACCTTGGCTCCCGCCCACATGACAATGTGCCCCAGGATAAAGGAGAGGAGCAAGCAGCCAACAAAGGCAGTAACCATGCCGAAGATCGCATTCTTCGGCTTTCCGCCTTCGGCGATACCAGCATGCTTCATCCAGGACTTCTTGAAAATTAAGCCGTACCAGAGAGCTCCCAGTAGCCACTGGATGACCGCCGCAATCAGAACCGTAACGTAGCTGACATGCATTCTTGATTCCTCCACAACGGAGTTGGTATACGACTCCAACGCACAAGTACCAGGAGATTGGGGATAGACAGCTGGTCCCGCTTGAAAGAAGGCGTCGCAACCACTTTGCGGGAGGGACAGACGCTATGTCAAGGTAAATCAAGGGATATGACGCTGAAGTGTTACCCGTAGGTAATCCGCGTTCATTTCGCATCAGCGCCCGCCGATCAGCGGCGCTTGAGGGCTTCGAGTTCGTCGAGGGTACGCGGCCAGTCGGAGCCGAGCAGCCGCGACAGGCTGCGATCGGCGAGGAGCTTGCCGCCGGTCTGGCAGGCGGGGCAGTAGTTGGTTTCGTTGTCGGCGTATCGAATACGTTGAACGGGCGTGCCGCACCGCGGGCAGGACTGGCCGAAGCGGCCGTGGACTGCCATTTCCGGACGGAATGCAGTGACGCCTTCGGGAAACTTTTTCCTGGCCTCGGCGACGAGGCGCTCCATCCATGAAGAAAGCGTGAAGAGCGTGGCCGTGAAAAGGTGCTCCCACTCTTCCGGCTTGAGCTTGTGCGTCAGTGCGATGGGTGAAAGCTGGGCGGCGTGGAGAATTTCGTCGGAGTAAGCGTTGCCCACGCCGCTGATGAGCCGCGGATCGGTGAGGGCGCGCTTGAGGGTGCGGTTCTCCGCGGTAAGCGCTGCACGAAATGCGTCCAAATCCGAGGAAAGCGCCTCGATGCCGCCGGGATCGATGTCGTGGAGGGCCTGCTCCCCGCGCAGGAGGTGCAGCGAGGCGCGGCGCTTGGAGCCGGCCTCCGTCAATACGAGAGTCCCGTCGGAAAAATCGAGAGCGAGAAGCGCGTTGCGGCCGGAGAGCTTGGCGTGAGGCGGCCGCCAGTGCAGGCGGCCGGCAATCATGAGATGGATCACGAGCCAGAGCCGGCCGTCAGGACCTTCGCTGGTTCCGCCGTCAGAAGGAGCTCCGGCTCCGCCTTCGACGCCGATGGCGATGCGCTTGCCGATGCGGCGCAGCTCGCGAACGGTGCGGCCCTCGACGGCAGTGATAGGAGGGTCCGCAGTGCGCAGGACAAAAACGCTCTGCAGGCGCACGCGCTCCAGCGTACGACCGAGAACGCGCGGCTCAAGCGCGGCGATGTAGGCGGTAATGTCGGGTAATTCCGGCATTGCTTCCAGATTGCGGCTCGAACGCGCAGGTACGCAACGGGTTTTTTCCGTTGCTCAGCACAGAATCGCATTATCGATAAGCCGCGTGGAACCCAACCATGCCGCGACGGCGAAAAGTGTGCCGGGAACGGCTTTCTCGACGGGCTCGAGCGTAGCAGCGTCAACGAGGACGATGGAATCGATGCGCACTTCAGGCTCCGTGGCAAACACGTCCTGCGCGGAGCCGAGAAGAATCGATGCGCTGCGCTCGCCCTGCGCGACAAGCGCCTCCACGTGGCGGACCGCCCGGCTGAGCGTGAGGGCCTGGATGCGTTGCAGCGGCGTGAGGTAGGCATTGCGCGAGCTGAGCGCAAGGCCGTCGGCGTCACGCACAATGGGGCAAACGACGATTTCAGTGGCGAGCAGCAGATCGCCGATCATGCGCCGCAGCACGACAACCTGCGCTGCGTCCTTCTGGCCGAAATAGGCGCAGTCAGGCTCGGCGGCGATGAGCAGCTTGGCGACGACGGTGGCCACACCGCGAAAGTGGCCGGGGCGGGACTGGCCGTCGAGACGTTCGCTCAATAGAGGGACTTCGACAAATGTCGAATCGGGGCCCTCGGGATAAAGCTCTTCGACCGTAGGCGCGAACAGAGTATCGGCACCCTCCGCAGCAGCCATTGCGCAGTCGGCCTCAAAAGCGCGGGGGTAGCGCGCGTAGTCCTCGTTGGGACCGAATTGCGTGGGATTAACAAAGAGGCTGACGGCGACATGCGTGCATGAGGCGCGCGCGGCGCGGATGAGCGAGGCGTGGCCCGCGTGCAAGGCGCCCATGGTGGGCACAAGGCCGAGGGTGTTGCCGCCGGCCGCGCGTAGAGTGCGGGACCAACGGCGCAGTGCAGCTACGGTGCGCTGGATCTGCATCAGGCTTGATTCAACTCTTCGTTCATCTCTTCGTGCGCATCGACATTCGCTACCGCATCGGGGTTCCCCACCGCATCCGTGTCCTCGCGCGCGCCCGCAGCATCGGGATCGATCGATAACAGCCGCCGTGCGGGTTCTGGAAGGTGATAGCTTTCGGCGTCCGAAGGAAACGCGTGATGCTCCACGTCCTCGCGGTAGCGCTCGACGGCGGAGCGGAAGAGCGTGGCAGCGTCGCCGTAGCGGCGGACAAATTTGGCCGCCGGCGCGAAGGTAAGATTCACCAGATCGTGAAAGACGAGAATTTGACCGTCGCAGTCGGGACCGGCGCCGATGCCGATGGTGGGAATGGGGAGGGCTGCGGTAATAGCGGTTGCGGCTTCGCGAGGAATGCCTTCGAGAACGATGGCGCCGGCGCCGGCGGTGGCGAGCGCAAAGGCATCGGCCTGGAGCTGCAGGACCGCATCGATGCTGCGTGCCTGCACGCGATAGCCGCCCATGCGATGCACGCTTTGCGGCGTAAGGCCGAGATGACCGACCACCGGAACCTCGACTTCAACAAGTGCCCGCACCAGCTCGACACGCGGGCCTTCGATCTTGACGGCTTCTGCGCCTGCCTCCTTCAGGAAACGGACAGCGTTGGCGACACCGTCGCTGATCGTACCGTGATAGCTGCCGAAGGGCATGTCGGCCACCACCAGGGCGCGGCGCACACCGCGGTGCACGGCACACGTGTGGTGCAGCATCTCGTCCATGGTCACGGCCAGCGTGTTTTCGTGGCCGAGCACCACCATGGCGAGCGAGTCCCCTACAAGGATGAGATCGATGCCCGCCTCGTCGACGAGACGCGCTGTCGCGTAATCGTAGGCGGTAAGCGCGGAGATGGGCTTGCCCTGGCGCTTCATCTCGCCAAGTGCGGGCATGGTGACTTTGGGAAGTGAAAGGCTGCGCTGCGCGAGAGGTGCGCCGGCGGGAAACTCGGTGAGACTCATGTTTGGCTCCAGTGCCGCTCCGCAAACTCAGGATGCGACCCGAACACTACAAGTATAAGACGCACCAGCCCGGGAATGGAAATCAGGAATGTGCGCGGCAGTGGCTGGGTTGGTCCGCGCGCCATTCACCAGGCCCATGTGGACTCCTAAAATGCTATAAGGAATGAGGAATCAGGCGCGCAGTGGCCCGGCTGGGGACCGGCAACTTTTTGAGCGCAGCGGAGGAAAGCATGGCCTGCGATCTGGCGATCGTGCTGCCCACATTTAACGAGAGCGGAAACGTGGGACCGATGGTCGAGCGCCTCGCGACGGCACTTGCGGGCATTCACTACGAAGCGATCTTCGTGGACGACGACTCGCCCGACGGCACCGCCGACGTGGTGCGGCAGCTGGCTCGCAGCCATGACAATTTGCGTGTGTTGCACCGCATCGGACGGCGCGGACTGGCCTCCGCGTGCATCGAAGGGATTCTGGCTGCGTCGGCGCCCTTCGTGGCCGTGATGGATGCAGACTTGCAGCACGATGAGAGCATTCTGCCCGAGATGCTGCGGCGCATGCGCGAAGAAAATCTCGACCTGGTGGTAGGCTCGCGGAACATTGCCGGCGGCAGCATGGGCGAATTCTCCAGCTGGCGGGTGAGGCTGAGCCAACTGGGCAAGCGGTTGAGCCTGATGGGCGCGGAGCACGAGCTCAGCGATCCCATGAGTGGATTTTTTATGGTGCGCGTCTCGACATTTGAGCGGTTCGCGCACCGGCTCTCAGGCATCGGCTTCAAAATCCTCCTTGACATCGTGCTATCGGCGGGGCCGGGGCTGCGCATCGGCGAGGTGCCGTACCGCTTCCGCCTGCGCGAGCATGGCGAAAGCAAACTCGATGTAATGGTGGGGCTCGAATACTTCGAGCTGCTGATCGACAAGCACCTGGGCGACCTGGTCAATGTGCGCTTCGTGCTCTTCGCCATGGTGGGTGCGCTAGGCGTGGGCGTGCATCTGCTGATTCTGAGCGTTCTTTTGCACGTGGCCGGACTCAAGTTCGCCATCGGTCAGGCCGTCACCACCTTCATTGTGATGATCCTGAACTTCGTCTTGAACAACACCGTCACCTACCGCGACCGGCGTCTGCGTGGAGGCCGGTTCTGGCGCGGGCTCGTGACTTTCTGCCTGGCGTGCGGTTTGGGCGTGGTGGCGAACGTTTCCATTGCCAATGAAGCGTTTCATCACGGCGTGCCGTGGGTGCTGGCCGCGCTCACAGGGTTGCTGTTCACGGCGGTGTGGAACTACGGTGTGACCTCGATGACCACGTGGCGGCAGGAGCGGCTCTCGAGCGAACAACGCGCGCGGCGGCGCATTGCGGCGGCTGCGGTGCAGGCTGGGCCGAATGGTAACGGAAGCGCGCCGGTCAAGACGGCCTGAGAAGAGCAGGGAACAGGGAACAGGATTCGCGCGAACATTCGATGACGGTGGCTGCGCGGTGCCTTTGTTGCCTCGGCAAGCTGTGCCGCCGCATACTACCAAGCAGAATGATCACTCCTTTTGCAGCCGGAATCTACGAGGGTCTCGGCGCTGCGGCAAGCGCGGGTCTGGCGGTGGGCGCGTACACGTATGCGTCGCTGTGGCCGGGTTCGCGCATCTTCGGCGCGGCGATTACGGCGCCGGCGCGTC
Organism: Occallatibacter sp.; assembly: GCA_050015795.1. Classification (GTDB taxonomy): domain Bacteria; phylum Acidobacteriota; class Terriglobia; order Terriglobales; family Acidobacteriaceae; genus Telmatobacter. Next base: position 7,236 of record JBEKAS010000181.1, read on the forward strand.
CGGGCGAGTTGGCGCTCACCTTCGACGACGGCCCGAATGCCACCTGGACCCCGCGGCTGCTCGACATTCTTGCCAGGCACGAAGCGCGGGCCACGTTTTTTCTGCTGGGCAGCCGTGCCGCCGTGCAGCCCGAGCTGGTGCGGCGCATCGCGGCAGCAGGACACACCATCGGGAATCATTCCTGGTCGCATCTCAACCTGGCTCGTACGCGCTCGAGCCGCGTACGCGAGGAGCTTCGGCGGACCAGCGAAGCCTTGCAGCAGATCATCGGAGCGCCGGTAAAGTTTTTTCGGCCGCCCTTTGGAGCGCGGCGTCCCGTGGTGTTCCGCATTGCGCGGGAACTCGGCTTGGAGCCTGTGCTGTGGAACGCGATGGCCTCCGACTGGAGCGAACCGTCGGCAGATCAAATCGCAATGGAATTGATGAAGAAGATCGAAGGGCTCGAACGCCGCGGGCGTGCGGCGAACATCGTGCTGCACGACGGCGGGCATCGCGATGCAGCCGCGAACCGCGCTCCCAGCGTTACGGCCGCAGGACTGCTGCTCGAACGCTACGCAAAGAGCCGCCGGTTTGTGACTTTAGACGCGTGGTGCTGAGAGCGCCAACGCGCAATAGCAAATCAAGAGGCAAACGCGGCGCCTGCCGCGGAAATCGTCGCCTCGATGTCGGCATCGCTGTGCGCCGTGGAGAGAAACACCGCTTCAAACTGCGAAGGCGGAAGCCAGATTCCCTGTTCGAGCATGGCGCGATGGAAGCGGCCGAACGCGGCTGTATCGGATTTCGCGGCCTGTTCGTAGTTGGTGACGGGGCTGTCCGTGAAAAACCATGTCCACATGGCGCCGACGCGGTTGGTGGTGAGGGGAATTCCGGCCCGTGCGGCTTCCTGGGCAACGCCCTCAGCGACCGCGCGGGATTTTGCTTCGAGCTGGGCGTAGACTTCCGCGGTGTGCTCCTGTAAATAGCCGAGTGTGGCGAGGCCCGCAGCCATGGCGAGGGGATTGCCGCTGAGCGTTCCAGCCTGATAGACCGGCCCGAGCGGCGCCAGAAGATCCATGAACTGGCGTTTGCCGCCGAAGACGCCGACGGGCAGTCCTCCTCCGACAATTTTGCCCAGCGTGACCAGGTCGGGATCGAGCGCGTAAAGCTGGCATGCGCCGCCGAGCGCAACGCGGAAGCCGGTCATTACCTCATCGACAATGAGCAGGGACCCTGCGCGGGTGGCGAGCGCCCTCAAGCCAGAGAGGTAGCCGTCAACCGGCGGAATGCAGCCGGCGTTGCCGACAATGGGCTCGAGGATGATGGCGGCAATGGCGTCGGGATGGGCGTCGAATGCGGCTTCCACGGCAGCGAGATCGTTGTACGGCAGCGCCAACGTCAGGTGCGCGATCTCTTCCGGAACTCCGGCCGAGCCGGGAATGCCGAATGTGGCCACACCGGAGCCGGCTTTGACGAGCAGTCCGTCGGCGTGGCCGTGATAGCAGCCCTCAAATTTGATGATGATTTTGCGGCCGGTTGCGGTGGCGGGGTAGCAGGCCACGATGCGCTCGGCTAGATCGGCCTCGGCGGCCGTGGAGGCACCGAAGCTGGCCGACTTGCGCGCCGCGCGCTCGATGGCTTCCACCACGGGCGGAAAGGCGTGGCCCAGAATCATGGGGCCCCAGGAGCCGAAGTAGTCGATATAGCGGTTGCCGTCGGCGTCGAAGAGATACGCGCCTTCGGCGTGGTCGATGAAGGGCGGTGCACCGCCCACGGCGCGAAAGGCGCGTACGGGCGAGTTGACGCCGCCGGGAAAGTAGCGCTCGGCGCGCTCCTGCAGAGCCTGCGAACGGGTGCGATTCATGCTGGGTTCAGTATAGAAGGCCGTGCGTTTGATCGGCTCGTTCTGAACCTCGCTTGCTCAGGTCGCGCAGTCGCGGGCGTGGCGCGCGGCGACGAGATTGGCCGCGATGGAAAAGCCCATGAAGAGCCCGGTGAGCGCATCGAGCCATCCGGGCGTGGGGCCGGGCTGGCTCCGGGCGAGGTCTAAAAGCAGAACGCCGGCCACCAGCGAGAGGTTGGCGGCGATCATGAGGACACGGCTTCGGGGGTCGCGGTGGCGGTAGGGCACGCACATGTTTGCCGCCTCCTTTCGGGCTCAGTCGTTGAAGCGGTACCAGGCCATCATGGACAGCTTGATCACCGCGAAGGTCAGCGCGACGGCAAGCAGGTCCCAGCTCCAGATGTGGTCGTGGAGGCGGCGGTATTCGAAGATACCGAAAGCGACCAGAACGGAGATGATTCCGGCCAGGCTGGTGGAACGGCGGCGGTGCTCAAGAAATCGTTCATCTGCGGTGATGCCGAAGATTCTGCAAACCATGGGAAAATTCATTTTTCATTCTCCAATTGGAAGATCTGGTCGGTGGAACAGGAAAAAATCCGG
>JBEKAS010000182.1:0-8719 GCA_050015795.1 Occallatibacter sp.
TCGTCGATGCGCTCGTAGGTTGTGAAGCGCCGGTTGCAGCGCTCGCACTCCCTCCGCCGCCGGATCGAGTCGGCCTCTTTGCTTTCGCGTGAGTCCACCACTCGATCCTGTCCGAAACCGCAATATGGACATTTCATCTTCAGGCTGATTTTACGGCATCCATCGCAGATCCGGCGCAGCCCTCGCCGTTAACCCTGGCGCCCGGCAACCAACTGGCCGCCGTTCGATGTCTGCTTGGCCCCCGACGTCAGCCCGTCTTTCGCGGTCGTCTCCATCTCTCCCCGGTAGCGCGGCAAGCTCCCCGGATAGTTCTTCTGCAGAAACTCGATCAGCTTTTCCCGCACCAGGCAGCGCAGATCCCATGCGTCGCCGCCATTCCGCGCGTCCATCAGCGCGCGCAACTGCAGCGTGTAGTGGTCCATGTCCGACACCTGCAGCACACACACTTTTCCCTTCCACAGCGGCGTCGCTTCCAGAATCCGTTTTAGCTCCTGGCGCACCGCTTCCACCGGCGTCGTATAGTCCGTGTAAATGTAGGAGTACGCCAGCAGGTCGGCGCTGGTGCGCGTCCAGTTCTGGAACGTATTGGTGAGAAAGTAGCTCACCGGCAACACCAGCCGCCGCAGGTCCCAGCAACGCACCACCACGTACATCATGCCGATCTCTTCAATCCATCCCCACTCGCCCGCGATCACTACCGCGTCGCCCATTCTGAAGGGTTGCGAAAAGGCAATCTGCGCGCCGGCAATCAAATTGGCCAGCGTGTCCTTCATGGCCATGCCGATCACCAGGCTGGCTACACCCGCCGACGCCAGCAAACTCACGCCGATGTGCTTGATCTCAGGAAAGGTCATCAGCCCCACAGCCACGGCGACCACCGTCACCAGGATCACAGCCATGCGGTGCACCATCTGGAACTGCGTCTGCACGCGCCGTGCTATCAGATTGTCGTCCACGTCGACGCGGTAGCGCGCGGTCAGAATATCCTTGGTCACTTCGATAAACAGAATGGCCAGCCACGCCAGCGCGGCGATGAGCCCCAGCCCCGCCAGGTGCTCCAAGCCCACCTTGAAATTCGCAGGCAGCCACAAGCTCGGCACAATCGCCAGCATGGCTACCAGCGGCAGAATCCACAGCGACGGGCCCTGTCCATGCTTCACCAGCGACTGGCCAAGCACCGTCCCCCTCTGCCGCGTCAGCCGCCGCAGCGCAATCAACGCAATCGCGCGAACCACCAGCGCGGCAACGATCGCCGCAGCCAGAATTCCCGCCGACCACAACACGTCCCGCCAGCTACTCTCGAAATATTGAATCAGAAACATCGTCGCGCCCGTCCCTCGCATTCCGTCTGGTTTTTCCTGTCCTTACCTATTTCGGATGCCCATCCTCGCCCTACGGGTGCCCGACGCCTGCTCCCTTAATTCCTTGGTCCCCGCCTCACTCCTTCACTTCTTTCACCCATTTCACTGATTTCACTCGATTCATTTCTTCACTCATTTCGCTCGGTCACTCCAAGTCCCTTAGTCCTAAGTCCCTAGCCCCTGTCTTTTTCACGCCGCTTCGCTATGTCCCGCGCACTGCATCACGCCGAGGAACCGCACCCACGGCCCCACGGCTTCGCGCACCTGGTGCGCCATGATCCGCGAGATCTGATGCAGGTGCGTCAAATCGTGCGCCGCCCACGTGGCCAGCAGTTCAGACAAAGAGACAGAGCCGAGTGTCGGATGCTTTGCCCGCCGCTCCAGATCCTGGGGCGTCAGCTTCAGTGCGCACAATTCCTCCAAGCCCTTCTTCCGCGCTCCCGCAAATTCGTCGAGCAGTTGCGGCAGCGTTTTACCGCCCTTGTGGCGCACGTGACCCTCGCGGTCGAAGGGTGGAAAGGGCTGCGTCTCGTTCGCATGCAGAATGTGACGGGCGCGCGGCATCCAGTCCTCGTGTTCGCAGTGGATCAGATGCGCGATCACGGTACTCACTCTCCAGGTCTCCCCGCCTTCGTTCATTTCCGTCCACACCTCCGGCAATCCGCGCAGCAGCGCATCCAGCGCCCCCGGCGCCCGCTCCAACAATGCCATCGTGTTCTCGAGTTCGTGCTTCATTTCTCTCTCCTCAGCAGAAGTACTTCGCAACCATGAACTGCGAACGACGAACTGTGAACCGCCTTCTTGCTCCCTCGCTCCCTTGCTCCTTGCTCCCTGCTTTCTTTTCCCTGTTCCCTGTTCCCTAATCCCTGTTTCTAAAACACCAACGGCCCGGGAGCTCGCGCTCCCAGGCCGCTGCCGGTGATCTGTTGGGATTGGACTAAGGCCATCGCGCTGCCGCGAAAGCCAGAGCCATGGCGGAGAATCCTCCGTCTGGACTTACCTGGGGTCATGGGCGCGATGCCCTAGGCCTCAGTCACCTCACGTAAGTTACAACTCGAAGAATCTTTGCTCATAGGCTGGATCAACCTCCTTTCCCGTGTAAAGACAAACTACGGCCAAAGCCGCCGCAAAGTCAAGCGCCGCGCGCATGGCCCTCACAGGATTAGCAAGCTTTTTCCCGGCATAGCACCTCGGCCCACTTGCGAATGGCTGCAGGCGTCACCCGCTCGCCCGCCGCTTCGCTCGCCGCGAGTTGAATCGCCAGGCTGCCCACGGTCGAGCTTTCGGTTTCGCCGATCTCGATCTTCAGCCCCGTCTGCTTCTCCGTCAGCTCGATCAGCAATTTGTTGCGCGTCGCTCCGCCGATCATGTGAATGCGGTCCAACTTGCGGCCCAGCATTTTTTCGAGATTCGCCAGCGCCAACGCGTAGCGCAGCGCCAGGCTCTCAAAGATTGTCCGCGCAAAAATCGGCTCGTTGCCTGCCACATCGGGAATCTCTTCAAATCCCAGCCGCACCAATTCTTTGTTAACGCGCCCGGGCATGCCCGTGTCGAGCATCAGCGTCGGCGCATCCATATCTAGCACGCCGGTCGTGGCATTGCACGCGGCAGCCTCTTGGACCAGTTTCTCGATCGGCCAGCTCCGCCCCTCCGCCGACCAGCCATCCATGCACTGCTTCAGCACCCACATGCTGTTGATGAGCGAGTGGAACAGCAGCCCGCCGCCCGCCGCGCCAATGTTGGTGTACCCGGCGTCGAAGGCGTGCCGCGTGGTCACCGGCGTTTGCGTGATAGTGCCCACCAGCGACCACGTGCCTGAGCTGATGTAAGCCGCCGAGCTCAGGTCGGTGGCAATGCCCGCGATGGCGCTTGCCGTGTCGTGCGTGGCCGGCGCAATAATTTGCGTGGCGCGAAATGCGTCGAGCCCAGCCAGCGGTCCCGTAATCGGCCCCAGCGCCGTGCCCGTCGTCACGATCGGCGGCGTCGCTTCCACTGCCAGGCCCAGCATCTCGAAAAGATCCGCATCCCACGTGCCGGTCTTCAGATTCACGAGGCCGGTGTGGCTGGCATTGGTGTACTCGCCCACGCGCCGCCCGCTCAGCCAATAAAGCACGAACTCCGGAAACATAACCCACGGCGCGCGCTTGTCGATTCTCTGGTCTTTCCCTTCGATTCCCGCCGCGGGATCGGCCATCAGTTGATACACAGTATTGAGATTGAGCGGATACGCGCCTGTGCGCTGATAAATGTCGAAGGGAGAAATGATCGCGTCCGCAGCCTGCTTGCTCTTCGCCGTGCGCTCATCGCGATAGCAGAAGGGCTCGCACAGCATCGAGCCATCCGGCGCCAGGCGCACGTAGTCGACCGACCAACTATCTACACCAATCGACGCGATGCCTTCAGGCGCGGCCGCGGCGGCCTTGCGCAGACCCTCTTCCAGCCCGGCCAGAATCTGCTTCAGCGGCCAATAGAGCGTGTCGTCGCGATGTTTGGGCCCATTGGGAATGCGATGGATAACTTCGACCGCCGGCTTTCCGTCCACCCAGCGAAGCAGGCTTACCCGGCAGCTCTCCGCGCCCAAATCAATGGCAACACGAGCAGGATCTTGCATGACCGCAGAAGTTCCTCATTTCCGTCAGCGCCACTCCTCAACGCCTTTCCTCAACGTTGAAACGCCTCGGTCAATCCGCCGTCTACGGGAATCACGTGTCCCGTGGTGCAACGCGCCCGAGGACTGGCAAGGAAGAGGATGGCTTCCGCGCAATCGGCCGGATCGATGGCCTTGTTGGTCAACGTGCGCTCGGCATAGAACGCGGCCAGACGGCTGCGAAGCTCCTCATCGCTGAACGATTCCTGGAAAGGAATATTGTACTTTGTCAGCGAAGCGCGCAGCCGGTCGCGTCCGAACATGGTCGATCCCTTCACCACCGTAGCCGGACTGATGCCGTTGACGCGCACATTGGGCGCCATGCTCACCGCCAGCTCGCGAATCAGGTGCGAGAGCGCCGCTTTGCTCACATCGTAGGCCTCGCTGCCGCGCTTCGCCACCACCGCGTTCGCCGAACTGGTGAAGACGATGTTGCCGTGCAGCCCCTGCTCCTCAAAGAGCGTGGCCGCTTCGTCGGCAAGCAGATAATTCGCCGTCACATTCACGGCAAGCGTGTCGCCCCACATGTCGTCGGGGATCACGCCGTCAGCCGTGGCCGGGAACAACGCCGCGGTGTTGATGAGAATGTCGATGCCGCCGAACTGGAGCGCCGCCGCGTCCAAGACTTTGCGAATCGACTCGCGGCTGCGAATGTCCACCGACGAACTGCCGGCAAACTCGGCTGACGTCACCGACGCCAGCTCCATGGCAACCTGCGCCGCGCCCTTGGCATTAAGATCGGCGACAAATACGTGCGCGCCGCGCGTCGCCGCCAGGTGCGCCACTTCGCGCCCAATGCCGCTGGCCCCGCCCACCACTACTGCCACGCGCCGGCTCAGCTCCTTCTCTGGCGGCTGGCGGCGAATCTTCGCTTCTTCCAGCGCCCAGTACTCGATGCGGAACGCCTCAACCGCCGGCAGCGCCACATAATTCGAGACGACCTTGAAGCTGGCGGGATCCATTCCCAGCTGGCACTGTGGCACTGGCCCCGCAACCGAACCGGGGCCCCCGGCGAGCGATCTTTGCTCGCTGGGGTGGACGTCGCCCTCGCCCAGCAGGCTCGCGCCCTCCATTACGTGAATGGCGTTGGTGTAGAACTCGCCCGTGATGCGCGCCTCGGTCTTGTTCTTGCCGAAGCTGAACATGCCCATCCCCGGAATCAGCACCACGGCGGGGCTGGAATCGCGCCGCGCCGGCGAATCCTTGGTCGCGAACGTCTTGTAATACGCGCGGTATTGGTTACGGTATTCGGCCAGCGAGCAATCGATCTGGTTCTTCAGCGCATGCAAATCCTCGCCGACGGCCCACGGCACAAACAACGGCCGGATCTTGGTGCGGACAAAGTGATCCGGGCAGCTCGTTCCAAGGAAAGCCAGTTCTCTTGCATCCACGGAATCGATAAACTGCAGCACATCCGCGGCGTCGCTGAAGCTCGCAATGAAACGGTGCTTGGCGCTGATGCGTCCGCGCAGGAACGGAGCGATCTTTGCAGCCAGCTCCTCGCGGTCGGCGCGCGCCGCCACCGCCTCGCCGCCAAAGCGCACCTTGCCCCGCCCATGCCGCTCAATAAACTGTCCCAGTTGGTCGATCACCGTCAGCGTGTTCAGGTAGCACTCGCGTTGCGTCTGGCCCCAGGTAAACAGCCCGTGCCCACCCAGCACAATCCCGTCGCACCCCGGATTCTCTTTGACCGCGCGCTTCATCATCATGGCCAGTTCGAAGCCCGGGCGCTGCCACGGCGCCCACACCAGCCGGTGTCCGAACTCGCGGTTGAACTCTTCCATCTTGGCTTTGCCATTGGCGCTGGCCGCCAGTGCGATCCCCCAGTCGGGGTGCAGATGATCCACGTGCGGGAAAGGCAGAAAGCCGTGCAACGGCGTGTCAATTGACGCGGCCACAGGATTGTTCTTGAAGGCGCACAGCGGATACATCGCCACCATCTCGTCTTCGGTGTCCACGCCCTGGTACTTGCGCTCCAGCGCCAGCAGTTTCTCCATGTAGAGCGTGGCAAAGCCGGTGCGTTTGATGCTGCCCAGGTCGCCGCCCGAGCCTTTCACCCACAACACTTCCACCGGCTCGCCCGTCAGCGGATCGGCTTCCATGATCTTCGAGCTGGTGTTGCCTCCGGCAAAATTGGTAATGCGCAGGTCCGAACCTAAAAGATTGGACCGATAGCGCAGAAGCTCGGCGGCATCGAGAGTGGCCGCACGGGCGTGGTCCCAACGGTCCTCAAGGAATTGCAATACAGGGGAAGCAGAAGCAGTTGTCATAGGGTAGGTGCCCTCCACGGGGAAGTGTGCGAGCACACATTTATTTTACAGCCACAAGCCGTCAGGAGTGCGCTTGTCCGGCGGTGCCCTATTAGTGCGTTGCTGGAATCTAGCGCCGTCTGCCCTGTGCCAAGTTGGTGGACTTTTCGACGCGCTCTTTCCGCTGTTCCCGCCTTGCAATTGCGAAAACAGAAACGAGAGAGGTCAGACTGGTAATAATCGCAGCAAACCCCCACCCACTTTTTCCGGTGGCCATTAGATATATCCCGCCTAAAATGACCACGAGGGCCAGAATAAAGGCGCGATTGTTACCTTGCTTTTGAGATTCAATATTCCCGGATACAACCTGCTTTTCAAGCTCCTCTCGATGAGCGCTTTGGCGTTAAGCCATCGCCATAATTCGTTCTGCGCCATTGGGCACAACTTCGTTGTACCTTGCAAGAAAGTTAGGAGGTGGAATAGGCCCAGAAAAATACTCTCCCTGGAACCTTGCCTCAATTGAAGTGACTGGGGGCTCGGAATCCAAAGGCCGAGCCAATTGGTGAGCCGGAATCATCTGACGCTTTTTATAACGCTTACCGCTCACGGAATCTCACGCAGCTTTAGTATCCGATTCGTGATACTCAATGGAGTCAAGAATGTCTTGTCCAACGAGCAACCAATCGGCGGCAATAGCTTTGGCGTCTGCGTCAGCAGGAGTGTCGCTGCGGTTGTACTCGTCAAATTGACCCCACAGATCAAACACACGTGCAGCTCCAGAGCTAAATGACGGCTGGGCAAAGAGAAAATCTGATTTTACTTTCCGGTTCATGGTCTCCTCAGCACATCGGCTGATAGTTTCCATTCTTTAGATGGGTTTGGACGCCAAAAGGCTCCGTCCCGGTGCCTCTGGAATCCTAAGCGGGACGGGCCTTCCGACCCTACAACCAAGCCCCACAGATTCAAGAGAAGTCTATCAGACTTGCAAGTAATTATATGCAAACCATCAGCGCAAAATTTCTTGCAGGTTCCAAGTATGGCCCGTTAGGCCACTCTCCATAGCAGGCGTCGCGCGCAGGGTTTTGTGAATCCTGCAAAAGTGGTAGTAAGTAAACCACAGATAATAAGCAGCTTGCAGGTCATCCCACTTCTTGCCAAATGCGCTGGCTAGCGGGGAAGGCCCCCCACCCCAGCACGAAAACTACTCCCTGCTTTTACCCCTGCTCCACCAGCACTGCATCTCCGTGTTTCGCCTTCTCCTCTGCGCCCAGCGTCTCCGGCGTCACCGCCTTGTGGTGCACGTAGTTATAGGGAGGCACCGTATACCCGCGCAAAATCGCGATCCCCAGCTGAATCAGCCGCGGGCCATACGTTTCGGGTTCATGCGAAATCGATCCGATGATGGCGCTCGTGCCGCGCCGCATCTCTTCCATCACTTCGGGAATGCAATCCTGCCCCACGATGGCGAAGTTCTCTTCCTGCCCGGCCTCGCGCACCGCGTCCAGCACGCCCAATGCGCTCGAATCCGTGGCCGCGGCCACCAGCGTATGTTCGCCGGGGCGGCAACTGCGCAGCAACTCCGCCATCACCTTGTGGCTGGCCTCGCGCATGCCTCGGCCCTCAATCTGCAGAAATTGATCGGGGCGCAAATCCTTGAAGCGCTCGCGAATTCCGTCAAAGGCGCCCGTGATGCGGTTCTGCACAAAACTGCCGGCCTCGCTGAATCCGAGGCCCACCACGCGGTCCACCTTGCCCTTCCACTTGCGCTGCGCATAGTTGGCCAGAACCGACGCCGCTTCGTACCCCACTTCGAAGTTGTCCACGCCGAAATACGTGGCGTTAGGGTGAGGCACGTCGATGGCGACCAGTGGAATATCGGCCTTCTTCAAGATGTGCGCCACGCGCGGCGCCGCCGCCTCCTCCACCTGGAACTCCAGCACCAGGTCCACGCGCTTGGCTACAAACTCCTCGGCATTCCTTACAGCTACTGCCGGGTCGGAGCGGTTGTCCAACATCAGCAGCTCCACGCCCGACGCCGCAGCCGCCGCACTCACGCTTTGCGCCACGGCTTCGGAATACGCCATCTCCGCGCTCTGCACCGCAAACCCGAAACGCAGCCGCCGCGGACGCGAAACCAGGCGGTACTGCCCGCTCGGCGTTTGCGCCAGGTAGCCGCGATGTACCAGCGTCTTCAGAATGCGGTAGACGCTGGTCTTCGAGATGTTGGTCTTCTGGTAGACATCCTCGAGCGTCAGTGAAGCGTTGTCCTGCTCCAGCAGCTCGATCACGTCGAGCGCCTTGGAGAGAATCGGAATCAGGTACAGCCGTTTAATCTTTGCTTTGGCCAACCCACACCTCCGCACCGATGTCCCTAATGGAATTCAGGCTTCAAAACATCATAGAGCAACTTTGCGGGGAACAACTAAGGAACGGGTGACAGTTTGAGTGTGGAGTGTCAGTGT
>JBEKAS010000183.1:0-8686 GCA_050015795.1 Occallatibacter sp.
TCGCCATTCGAGTCCGGATTCAGCCCATCCACATAGCTGCGCGACTGGTTCGACAAAAAATTGCCCAGCGAGTAAAAAATCAACGTGTCGCGCCCGTCCTGTGTTTTGTAGGTTTCAATTGGCTGCAGCACGTGCGGGTGCGCGCCCACGATTACCGTCGCCCCGGCCTCCAGCATTTTGTGGGCAATGTCCACGTCTTCGGGCCGCGGCGCTGTTGCGTATTCAATGCCCCAGTGCACCGAAATCACCAGTAGGTCGCATTGCGCGCGCGCGGCCTTCACGGCGGCCAGCACCGTGGCCTCGTCCGCTCCCGGCGCACCATTCGCCTCGCCCGGATAGGGATAGAAATTCACGTGCGGCTGATCGTCCTTGTCGGGATTCCGATTGCCGTTCAGCCATCGCGTCATGCCCAGCCAGCCCACCTTGATCCCGTTGGCCTCGGTAATCACCGGCTGCCACGCTGTCGCCGTGTTGTCGGACGTCCCGGCGAACAGCAGTCCCGTCTCCTTCAAGTGCTCGCGGCTTTCGGTAAACCCCGCCCACCCCTGGTCCATCACGTGGTTGTTGGCAAACGAAATGATCTTGATCCCGCTCGCCTTCAGCGCCTGGGGCAGCTCCTCCGGCGCGTCGAAGAGAAACGGCTTGGTCCCGTGCGAGTGCGCGGGCGCCACCGGCGTTTCAAGATTCACGAATCCAAAGTCCGCGCTCTCGAAGACGTCCGCCACATCCGCAAACAGCGCCGCCCATCCCGGCTCCGCGTCGCCTGCCGCCTTGGCCGCCGCGCGCACCGGCTCATGGGGAATCACGTCGCCCGCCACGGCAAAACTCACCTGCGCCAGGTCGTGCGGATACGGCGTGACCACCGCTGCTGCGCCGTGGCCGGATCGGTACGCGATAAGAAGGGCCGCTGCAACCACTGCGCCAACGCACACGGCCGCCAGCGCACGCCAGCGCTTACGCACAACGCTTTCCAACACTTGCGCGAACTCCCTCATCCGGCGCTCTAACTCTTGCCAGTCCATTGCCCGCCCTGAGCGGACCTCCTTTGCCTCTAACGCGCAGAACGAAATCAGGATACAGGTCCTGGCGAGCGCCTGCCCCCTCTGCTTCGTCTATTTTTTTGAGTAAAGACTGTTAACCTTAAGCAGGAGTACCTCTTTGAGAGCTTTCCGGCCGTGCAATCGCGGAACCGGCGAGAACTTGCTATGGCAGAGTTCGTTATCAAGCTGGCCGATGAGCGCGGCCGCGTGCAGGAGCAGGTGCAGACCGCGGCCACGGCCGAAGAGCTGCGAAACCGCTTCGTCCATGCGGGTTACCACGTCTTTTCGGTCCGCGCCCGCGGCGCCATCGGTCGCGGCCGCCGCAAGGTCAAGCTCGAGCCCTTTCTCATCTTCAATTCGCAGTTCCTCACCCTCATCCGCGCCGGCCTGCCCATCCTCGGCTCGCTGCAGATGCTCGGCAAGATCCAGAAAAATGCCACGTTCGCCGGCCAGTTGGAAGATGTCGCCACGCGCGTCAAGACCGGCGAGGCGCTTTCCGCCGCCTTCGAAGCGCAGAGCGGCTTTCCGCTCATGTACACCACCACGCTGCTGGCCGGCGAGCGCTCCGGCAACCTGTCCGAAGTTCTGGATCGCTATGTGAATTTCCAGAAGGTCGCGCTCGCCCTGCGCAAAAAGCTTATCGGCTCGCTCATCTATCCCACGGTGCTACTCACGTTGGTTTGCGCGCTCCTCATCTTCATGTTCACGGTGGTGGTGCCGCAATTCGCCGAGCTCTACGACCAGCTCGGCAACAAATTGCCGGCCCTCACGCTTGCCCTGCTCTCCTTCGGCAAATGGATGCAGCACAACATCCTCTGGCTGGCGTTCATTGTGCTTGCTACCGCTGTCGCGGGCTACCGGTTTTCCCTCACCGAGCGCGGCAAGGACTTTGCCGATGGCGTGCGTATCCGTCTTCCCATCCTCGGCAAAATCTGGCTCAAGTATCAGGTGGCGCTCTTCGCGCGTATGCTCTCCACGCTGCTCACGGGCGGTCTGCCGCTGGTGCCCTCGCTGGAAACGGCCTCGCGCTCCATCTCCTCGCGTCGCGTCTCCCGGGCCGTGCAGACCTCGGTCGGCACCGTGCGCGAGGGCAAAAGCCTGGCCGAATCGCTCGCCAAAACCGGCATCTTCCCCGATCTGGCTACGGAAATGATCACGGTGGGCGAGCAAACCGGCGCGCTGCCGCAAATGCTCAACTCCATGTCCGAGTTTTTCGAGGACGACGTAGCCACGGCCCTCGCCGCCGCTCTCGCGCTCATCGAACCGGCGATCCTCATCGTCATGGGAGTCGTCGTCGTCTTTATTCTGATCTCGCTCTACCTGCCCATTTTTTCGCTCGGGCAGTCGACTGCAATGTAGGAGGTTGCTCGAATGCCCGAGACCAACGTGCTGCCCATGCCCACGCCCGCGCCCACACCTGGATCAGGCGAAGAACGCGCCCAGGCTGAAGCCTTGGCCCGCCGCTACCACGCCGAATTCGTCGACCTGAAGAACTTCAAGATTCAGCACGAGCTGCTGCGCACCGTCCCCGTCGAGCTCATGTTCCGCTACAACTTCGTGCCCATCGAGCAAATCCACGACGCGCTCGTGATTGCCGTCAGCGACCCTTCGCGCCTCATGGTCGTGGACGAGATTGCGGGGCTCCTCGGCTCGCGCATCGTGGCCCGCGTGGCGACTCTGTCACAAATTACCGATCTGCTCAAGAAAACCGAGCAGTCGCAACGCGTCCTCGACGAGGCCAGCGAGGGCCTCACGTTCGACGTGCTCACGGGCGACGAAAACCCCGACGAAAACATTTCGATTGAGAAGTTGACCAGCGAGGCTGAGGACATCAGTCCCATCATCCGCCTCGTCGACACCACCATTTTCACGGCGCTCGAACGCCGCGCCTCCGACATTCATATCGAGAGCTACGACGATTCGGTGCACGTCAAGTATCGCATCGACGGCGTGCTGCAGGAGGCCATGGCGCCCATCGCCCGCGAACACCACGGCACCATCCTCGGCCGCATCAAGATCATGAGCGAGCTCGACATCGCGGAAAAGCGCGTGCCCCAGGACGGCCGCTTCCGCGTGCGCTACAAGAGCCGCCTCATTGATTTCCGCGTGTCGATCATGCCGACCATTTATGGTGAAAACGCCGTGCTCCGCGTGCTCGACAAGGAGTCGATGAGCGAGAAGTTCAAGCACCTCACGCTCGACGTTGTCGGTTTCGCCGAGGAAGACCTGCGCCGTTTCCGCCGCTATATTCGCGAACCCTACGGCATGGTGCTGGTCACCGGTCCTACCGGCTCCGGCAAAACCACCACCCTCTACGCCGCGCTCAACGAGATCAAGAGCGACGAGGACAAAATCATCACCATCGAGGATCCAGTGGAGTACCAGATTCGCGGTATCACGCAGATTCCCGTCAACGAGAAAAAGGGCCTCACTTTCGCCCGCGGCCTGCGCTCCATCCTGCGCCACGACCCCGACAAGATTCTGGTCGGCGAAATTCGCGACCAGGAGACCGCGCAGATCGCCATCAACTCCGCGCTCACCGGCCATCTTGTCTTCACCACGGTGCACGCCAACAACGTGGTCGACGTGCTGGGCCGCTTCCTCAACATGGGCGTCGAGGCCTACAACTTCGTCTCCGCGCTCAACTGCATCCTGGCGCAGCGCCTGGTACGCACCATCTGCGAGTACTGCGCGCACAGCGTCCACCACGACGACGAACTCCTGCTCGCGAGCGGCATGGATCCCGCCGAATGGCGCGACTTTAATTTCCGCGAAGGCAGTGGCTGCATGGAATGTGGCGGCACCGGCTATCGCGGCCGCACCGCCATCCACGAACTGCTCGACCTCACCGACACCATCCGCGAAATCATCCTCGCCAAGAAACCTACCTCGGAGATCCGCAGGCAGGCGCAAAAGGAGGGCATGAGCTTTCTGCGCGAGTCGGCCATCGAGCGCGTCCGCCGCGGAATCACTACACTCAAAGAGATCAACAAAGTTACATTTATTGAGGCATCAAGATGACGGAGGAACGTAGGGACTAGGGACATAGGGACTGGCACAAAACGCGAAAGGGCACGACTTCAGTCGTGCCGTAGAGCTCGCCAAATACGCGGGGCTTTAGCCCCTGAGGGATGGTCTCCCGGGAAATTGATCTGAACGAAGAGGAAGAAATGGTGGTACAGTGCAGGCAATAAGATTCTCAACAGCTACTGGGATTGTGGGGAGCGATCCTTCGAAGCCTCGTGGCGCGTCGATTGCGTCTGCTTTGGGAGTCAATCGGATGAGCTCGAACGCCAAATCGCGTGGGACATGCCCCATCTGCTCTCATCCAGTTGAGATCTCCAAAAAAGTCTTTGCTGCCGATTTCCAGTGCGGGCATTGCGGCGCACCACTGCGGGTCTCTACGCTTTACATGCGCACACTCGTTCTGACCGGATTACTCCTTGGGTACTCCCTGGCTTGGAAAATGGGAACTGGTAGCATGGTGGTCTTTTTCTGGGGTATTACCTGGCGATTTCTCCTGCTTTGCCTACCGCTATCGTTCCTCATTCTGTCATTTCTGGTTCGGATTGCTCCGTATCTGGTAAAACCACCGCTTGTCCTGCGGCACAACTTTGAAAGTCCTTTCACGACCCTGCGCCTCTCGGATGACGATCCTCGGACCCCGTGGCAAAATCGGCCTCCTCCCGAATGAGGCAGTTTGAGGCGCTTTGTAACAGGGCACTAGTTCACTCGTGCCGCAAAGGCCTCAAAATAATTGATGTGGGCTGTAGCTCCTAATAACTCTTGAACTTGCCGCAAATTCTGAAAGGGCAACTCAAACTTGCAATCGATTTTGAACAGAACGAAATTCACCCCGAACTCCGGCGGGCGCCCGCCCGCTGCGGTCGAATTATCACCGGAGGGCGTTCTTGCCGCTGCGCTTCCTGCTGCGCGCTCGCGCCGCAGTGCATCCGCGGCAGAAATAGCCTGCGTCTACGCCTTCGCTCCGCTCCCACCCGGCGCTTTGGTTCCCAGCCTGGACGAACTCAACTTACGCGCGCCCGATGCCGTGGCGTCGGCCATTCGTTCGGCGCTCTCCCTGGTTGCGCCGCGCACGCGCTACGTTACATTGGTGCTGCCTGACACGCTGGTCCGCGTCTTCGTACTCGACTTCGATTCCATGCCCGCCAAAGCTTCTGAAGCCGTCTCCGTGGTGCGCTTCCGCCTGCGTAAAATGGTTCCCTTCGATGTGGAACCCGCCGGCGTCAGCTACCAGGTGCTCGCGCAGAACGAGTCGGAGTGCAAAGTGCTGGCCGCCGTCGTGCCCGGGCCTATCCTCGCAGAGTACGAAGCAGCCGTCCGCGACGCGGGCTACGAACCCGGCGCGGTTCTCTCCTCCAGCCTGGCCGCGCTGGAAGCGGCTGATTCCACCGAAGGCGTGCTGGCCGCCAACCTCAGTGACCGCTCCATCACCACCGCTGTCACCAGTGGTCAGGATCTGCTCCTCTACCGCACTCTGGACCTGCCTCCGGATCCCGCATCGCGCGCCGCTGAGATCGAGCGTTCGATCGCCGTAGCCGCCGCGTACTTTGAAGACAAGCTGGGCGCGCCCCCGCGGCGTTTGTATTACGCAGGCATCGAGAGTCCCGCGGAGTTTGCGGCGTCCATCGGCAATCCACCGATTCCCATCGTCGCATGGGCCGAGCGACCTGAAGAAGGTGCCCTGACGGCCCTGCCACAAACCAGTTTTGCCGGCGTCGCAGGCGCGCTGGCGGGAGCGAGCTGACGCATGAGAGTCACACTCAATCTCGCCACCCGGCCCTTCACCGATATCGGCCCGGCCATCAAGCGCCTCCGCATCGGCATGGCCGTTCTCGCCGCGCTTTGTCTGCTCTTCGTGCTGGGCCTGCATCTCTTCGACAGCCAGGCGGCGGAGGCTCGCGCCCGCGAGCACTCTCTCGATGGCGCCATCGCACGCATCGAGGCCGAGCGCCAGCAGGATCAGGACATGATGCGCCAGCCTGGCAACGCGCAGATCCTCACGCAGGCCGAATTTCTCAATGAACGCTTCGATGAAAAGGCCTTCTCCTGGACCCTCGCCATGGAAGCCATGGAAACCGTTCTCCCCGCCGGCGTTCAGGTCACTTCCATCGAGCCGCAGCGCAACAAGGACGGTCATATCAATGTAGAACTCCGCGTCCTCGGCCCCCACGACCGCTCCGTCGACCTGGTGCGTAACCTCGAGCACTCCCGCCGCTTCCTTGAGCCGCGCATTGAGAGCGAAAGCGCCGAGAACAGCACCAACGCGAACCAGCAGCTGGGGCCCGTCAGCGCCTCCAATCGCTTTGAATTCGAGCTGTTCGCCGATTACAATCCGCCCACGCCCGAAGAACGCGGGACTCAGAGACACGCGGCAACACATCCCGTATCGCCCTCGCCGCGACAGCGCGGGGCTCCCGCATTTACGTCGCAACGCGGACGCGGACCCTACACTGGGCCCGCGCTGTTGCCGCCCCATCCCGTACAGCCGCCTCTCCATGCGGCGCCTGCCGCGAACGGAGGCCCGCAATGAGCGCAACGCCTTCCTCCACTACGTGGCGCGAGCGTCTCGCCTCCCCGCTCACATGGCACTTGGCCGGATTCTTTCTGCTGCTCGCGCTGGCCGTTGCGCTGGCCGTCCGTCTCGGCCTCGACTGGGCTGTCATGGACAGCCATTCCACCGAGGTCCTCGCCGGCAAGCAGATCCAGTTGCGGGCTCTCGAACTTCAAACCGTTCCTCTGCGCGGCCTCGATCAACGCGTGGAGAAGACTCGCGAGCAATTAGAGGACTTCTACCGGAAGCGCATCCCGCCCAACTACTCCTCCATCGACGCGCGCATCGTCGAATTGTACGTCGCTTCGGGCGTGCGCCTTACGCGCGTGCAATACACGCAGGGCGAGCCCGGCCCCGGCCTCACGGAGATCAGCATGGACGCCAGCATCAGCGGCAACTATCCCGCCATGATGCACTTCATCAACAGCATCGAGCGCGATCCCATGTTCTTCATCATTCGCTCCATGTCGTTGACCGGCCAGCAAGGCGGACTGGTCAACCTGCGTCTGCGCGTCTCCACCTGGCTGCGCCCCGCCGACGTCCCCAGCGGCCTGCTCCCCACTCCGGCTGACAGCGCGCCGCAGGCCCCAACCTCCGGCAAGGAGGGCGAATAACATGGCCCTCGCTCTCGGTCTTGAAAACAAGCGCAATGTCGCCCTCGTCATCGTGCTCTTTGGCATTCTCTTCGGCTACGGCGGTTACCTGATCTATAACTCGTTCTCCGGCCCCACTCTGCCGTCGCAATCTCCGTCCGCGCAACCCGAGGCCCTGAATGGCGCTGCCGCGCCCAGCAAAGCTCCCGCGGGCGGCGCGGAAGCGCAAAGGCTCTCCAACGCGGGCATCGATCCCTCGCTGCACTTTGACAAGCTGGCGCAAAGCGAAGACGTGCGTTACGAAGGCACCGGCCGCAACATCTTCTCGTCCGAGTCCGCGCCGGCCGTCATCCCCACCCCGCTCAAGAGCGCCCGCAACACGTCGAACGGCCCTGCGGTCGCGCTCGCGCCCGCTGTGCCCAAGCCGCCTGACATCGACATCAAATACTTTGGCTACGAGCAGGACCCGGACAAGTCGTTCCGCGCCTTCTTCGTTCATGGCGACGACATCTTCATCGCCCGCACCGGAGAGATCGTCGACCATCGCTACAAGGTCGGCGCCATCCACCTTCTCAATGTCGAGGTCACGGATCTCGCCTACAACAACACGCAGACGCTCGCCTTGTCCCAGTTCTGAAAGGCAGGGAACAAGGGAGCGAGGGAGCGAGGGAGCAAGGGAGCAAAGGAATAAGACGGAACGATGACGAAATCGGTACCAATCCGGCGACGCTTGAAACCCTCCGAGCAGGGCTACGTGATGCTCATCGCCATCTTTCTCATGGCGCTCCTCGTCATCTCGCTGGGCATCGCCGCGCCCCAGGTTGCCAAATCCATCCAGCGCGATCGCGATCTGGAAACCTATCATCGCGGCCTGCAATACCGCCGCGCCATTCAGCTTTATTACCGCAAGTTCCACGCCTATCCGCCCAACGTCGAAGCCCTTGTCGAGACCAACAACATTCGCTTTCTGCGCAAGAAATACGTCGATCCCATCACCAACAAGGTCGATTGGAAGCCGGTCCTCTTCGGCCAGAACAAGACTCCCACGGCGATGGGCTTCTTCGGCCAGCCGCTCGCCGGCGGAGTCACGTCGATTGCGGGTATCGGCCCTGGCGGCGGCAACGGCCTCGGTGGCAGCGGCGGTGGAACCGTAATGCCTGGTGGGATGGGTTTTCTTGGTGTCGGTTCCACAAGCGGCACCTCGGGCGCGGGCCCAACCAGTCCTAGCTCCACAGGCAGCCCAACTGACAATTCGGGTGGGACCAACGGAAACCCGAGCTCGCCGGGGACGACAACCTCGGGAACTTCACCCACTGGAGGCCCAGGCTCACCCACCGGAGGCACGGGCTCCTCCACCGGCTCCGATCAATCCGGGCAAAGCGGCGGGCAAACCTTTGGCGGCGGGGGCATCATCGGCTTCTCGCCCGCCAGCCCCAGGAAATCCATCCTCATTTACAAGAAAAAGAACCACTACAACG
>JBEKAS010000184.1:0-8677 GCA_050015795.1 Occallatibacter sp.
GCCGGTGGAACTGTCCACCCGGACCACCCTGCCCACCCCGACCG
The DNA here is from genome assembly GCA_050015795.1 of Occallatibacter sp. Lineage (GTDB taxonomy): Bacteria > Acidobacteriota > Terriglobia > Terriglobales > Acidobacteriaceae > Telmatobacter. Next base: position 45 of record JBEKAS010000184.1, read on the forward strand.
CGGAACTGGTTGCCCTGTCCCCATCCGCCGCGGCCGTCGTGACCGTCGTGACCGTCACCACGCATGCCCTGGTGCTGCATCCGGTTCATGCGCAGGGTCTGCAACTGCTTCCACTGGTCCGGCTTCAACTGCATCCGGATGTCCAGCAGAAAACGCGCATTGGCTTTTTCCAGATCCGCACGCGCCATCACGACTTTGTCGATTTGCGCTTCAATGGCCTTCTGGTCGGGCATGTCGGCCTTCATCATCGGACCCATTGCGACCTCGGCCTTTTCGAGATTGGCGTGAAGATCGATCAGCTTCATCTTGTGATCCTGCACAATCCCGTCCATCGCCTTGCGCTGGTCGTCGGTCAAGGTCAGCTGCTTCACGACGTTGGGATTGTTCCACCACTGCCCGTGTGCGCCCGCCCCACCAAACGCACCCTCCATGGGAGGCCGATGCTGTCCGAACCCGGGTCCCATCCCCTGTCCGCCTGGCCCTTGTCCGCCCGGCCCTTGCGCGCTGGCCAAACCCCCAGCCATCAGAACTCCCGCTACCACCAAAGCCAAACGTGCAATTTTCATGCCCTTCATCGATTTCTCCTCCCCCCGCATAGCAAGAGATGTCGCTCTCTCGCCTTCTCTTTCGCGTACCCCGTCTTTCTTACTGCGTTCCGTTATCGTCCATCAACTGCGCCAGCGGCTCCATCGCCGCGGGAACCTCCCGCGAAACATCGCGGTCCACGGTCGCCAGCAGATCGTCGTCCTGGCCGCGGGCGCTGTCCTGGCTGCGGGCGTTATCCTGGGCGCCGACGCTGACTTTTCGAACTGTGGCGGCCGGGGCTTTCTTGTCTGACTGTGCGCTGATTGGCTGTACGCTGGCCGGCTGCGCGATTGCCCGCCCGGCTGCCGCCCGCTGCTCAGCCGCCTTTTGCGCCGCAATCCTGGCCAGCTCCTGACGGTGATAGATTCCATACCCTGCGCCTGCCAGGCTGCCCGCAGCCAGCAAGCATCCCAGCGCCCAAACTGCCGCTATCCGCCAGCTGTGCCGTACGGCCAACTTCGCTGCGGTCCGGGGCCGGCTCGACGCCGCGTTACTCCAGGCATCCATGCTGGCCTTGAAGTGCCTGAGCGCCTGCGCGAGTTCCGAATCCGGCTCCAACTCCATCCGGGGGCTTTCTCCCGACCTATCCTGTTGCCAGTTCATTGTCTTCCTCTCAACTCGGTGCGCACTCGGCCCAGGGCCCGCGAAAGGTGCGCTTTCACCGTGCCCTCGCTCAGTCCGGTGGCTGCTGCAATTTCGCTCAACTCCCGCTCTTCCACGTAGCGCAGCAAGAACACCGTTCGCTGCCGCTCGCTCAGGCCTTTTACCGCCTGCCAAACCTGCGCCACCTGCTCCCGCGCCAGCATCTGCTGCTCCGCATTGCGTTCCCCGTTGGGCAGCCATTCGCTGGCCTCGTCCAGATCTACGGCATTGGTTCGAGTCTGCCGCCAGAATTGAATCCGGCGGTTGCGCCAGTAGTCCTTCTGCAGGTTGATGGCGATCCGCATCAGCCAGGTCATCGCGCTCGAGTCGCCGCGAAAATGCTTCCAGTTCCGGTGCGCTTTCAGGAAGCATTCCTGGGTGAGCGTCTCCGCCAGGTCCACGTCCCGCAGAGACGAAAGCAGAAACCGGAAGATTTGCGGCCGGTGACTTTCGACGATCCTGGCAAATTCCTGCGCAGCAATCTCTTCTGCCGTTTCCACGGTCATCGGCTCCACTGCTGTGCCGGCTGCCATCACTTTGGTAGACGCCTCCCTGCGGCGCAAGTTTACAGCCCTCCCTATTCATTTTCGCGCCGTTACAGGGGCCAGTATAGGCGCGAAAAGGCCAATTGGTCGCATTCAAGATGCCGCTTTTCCGCGAACTATGGGAGTTCTGGCTGCCCGCGGCATGCCTGCCCAAGGCAACGATATAATCTGGGCGGCAAGGAAAGCACTTAAAGAATGGGACGGAGATCGCAATGATTTCGCGCCGACAATTCGTGAACGGCCTTACAGCGGGTGTGGCAGGGACGGCATTTGCTTCCACAGCTAAGAGTTATGCGCAGATTCTCGGCGCCAACGACCGCCTGAACTTCGCCATCCACGGCAACGGCCCCAAAGGCCGCGCCGGCGCGCACCTTTCGGCGCTGAAGGCCAACAGCAAGACCGCCCGCGTGGCCTACGTCTGCGACGTCGACTCCGACATCCTGGCCAGGTTCGCCGCCAAGGCGGAGCAGGTGCTCGGCTATGCTCCCAAAAGCGAAGGCGATTTCCGCCACATACTCGAATCCAAAGAGGTCGATGTCATTACCGTGGCCACGCCCGACCATTGGCACACTCCCATGGCCGTCCTAGGCCTGAAGGCCGGCAAGAACGTGTATGTAGAGAAGCCATCCAGCCAGAATCCTCGCGAGGGCGAGCTGCTTGTGGCCGCGCAAAAGAAATACGGCAAGCTCATCCAGGTCGGCGATCAACAGCGCTCCTCCGACTACACCATCAAGATGATCCAGAAGATCCACGACGGGTACATCGGCGATGCCTACATGGCCAAGGCATGGTATGCCAATACGCGCGGCGCTACGTACTACGGCAAGCCCGGTCCCGCTCCCGCCGCGCTCAATTGGGACTTGTGGCAGGGCCCGGCGCCACGCAGCGAGTACCGGGAGAACATTCACCCATACAACTGGCATTGGTTGCGCCGCTACGGCACGGGCGAAACCCTTAACAACGGGACCCATGAAGTGGATGTGTGCCGCTGGGCGCTCCAGGCCGAGTTTCCTCACGCCGTCACTGCCTCGGGAGGCAACTACCAATTCAAGGATGACTGGGAGTTTTACGACACCTTGATCACCAACTTCGAATATCAAGACAAGACCATCTCCTGGGAAGGCCGCAGCCGCCAGGGCATGCGGCTCTATGATCGTGACCGCGGCTCGGTGATTATGGGAACCAAGGGATCGGTCGTCATCGACCGCGACGGCTACGATGTCTACGACTGGAAGGGCAAGCAGATCGACCAGTACCGCACCGGCAGCCACACTGCGACCACGGACACCATCGGCGCCGATAACATGACCGACGCTCACTTCGCCAATTTCATTGCGGCTATTCGCGGCCAGGAAAAGCTCAATTCGCCGATCACGGTCGCCAATGTCACCGTTACCATGCTTCTGCTTTCGAACATCGCCTGGTTCGTCAATCGCAGGCTGCGCATCGCTCCTGAAACCGCGCACATACTCGACGATCCCGAAGCCATGAAGTACTGGGCACGAAGTTATGAAAAGGGCTGGGAAGTGACGGTGTAAAGCTCGGCGGCACGATGAATCCGGCTCGGCCGTCTTTCATAGTAGGCGCGCAAGGCGATTGCTTTGTGTACACATTTGTGTATAGACTGGGATTAGGCAATGCCGGTAAGAGAATTCGAGTTCGAGTGGGACGAGGCCAAGGCCAAAAGCAATTTGCAAAAACACGGGGTCTCGTTTCTGACCGCTGCGGCGATCTTCGCGAATGAAAGACTGGAGCGAATCGATGATCGCAGGGACTACGGTGAAACTCGATGGATCGCGCTCGGCAGAGTGGATGCCGAGGTTTACCGCATTGTTTATTCGTGGCGCTCTGGCTTCCTTGTTCGCATCATCAGCGCCCAGAAAGCGAGCAGAGATGAAAAGAAAATCTACTATCGCGAAGTATTCTCTGAGCGAGGTCCAGGATCTGCGGAAACGCGGTAAGGATCCGGCCCGCTCCAGCGTGCCGGAAGCTGCGTCGTTGGGCGAGGAATTCTGGAAATCGGCTCGCGTTGTCATGCCAAGGGGCAAGACCTCAGTGCATTTGCGCCTCGACAGCGATGTTGTCGATTGGTTCAAAGCACGTGGTAAAGGACACCTCACGCGAATGAACGCCGTCCTCCGGGCCTACGTCAATGCACAGGAGCGTTGCGCGTAAGCGGCTCACTGCATTCCTGCCCCGTGCCCAATCCATTCGCCCGGTTCTCGGGCGAATGGATGGTGGAACACGAACTCCACTGGAGCAGATTCACACGGTCAGAGACCGAGAAGCTAAGAGCTAATAGCTAAAAGCTAAAAGCTGAGGGAGACGGCAATGCTTGAAACGACTGCTTCTTTGCCTGCCGCGCAAGCCGGAACCATCACCCTGGGCGGCGACCTGACGGTGAACCGCATGGGTTTCGGCTCTATGCGCATTACTGGCAAGGGAATCTGGGGCCCTCCTGCCGACGTTCCCGGCGCCCTTGCCACGCTGCGCCGCGCCGTGGAGCTGGGCGTCAATTTCATTGATACGGCCGACTCTTACGGCCCCGATGTCTCAGAGGAATTGATCGCCGAGGCCCTGTGGCCTTATCCAGCGGATCTCGTGATCACCACCAAGGCCGGCTGGGTGCGCCACGGTCCCGGCATCTGGCAGCACAACGCCGCCCCGGGGCACATTCAGGAGGCCCTCGAGGGCAGCCTGAAACGCCTGCGCCTGGAGCGCATCGACGTTTACCAGCTCCATATCCCGGATCCGGCCGTCTCCTTCGACGCGTCGATGGAAGCCCTGGCGCGGCTCCAGGAGCAGGGCAAGATCGGCCACGTGGGACTCTCGAACGTTACGCTCGAGCACATTCAACGTGCGCAGGGGATCGTTCCCATTGTGAGCGTGCAGAACCGCTACAGCTTCTCCGATCGGGAGTGGGATTTCGTGCTCGATTATTGCGCGGCCAACGGCATCGTCTTCCTGCCGTGGGGGCCCATGGCGCAGGGGCGCAAAGCCAATGAAGTGGTGGAAAAAATTGCCGCCGCGCGCCAGGTCTCGACAGGCGTTGTTTATCTGGCGTGGCTCTTGCGCCGTTCGCCGGTGGTTCTGCCCATCCCCGGCACCAGCAACGTGAAGCATCTGGAAGAGAACGTGAGCGCCGCGGGCTTCCGGCTGAGCGATGCAGAGTTTGCGGAACTGGCCGCCGTGGCGCCGAAGCCTTACTGGCTGCGGGCGTAGTTCAGCGCGGCCTCACGGATGCTTGCGATTCTTCCGGTTGTGTTCCGCCCCGCGCATCAGCAGCACTACGGGAATGTTGAGCAGGATGAGGATTCCCATCAGGAAGAATGCGTCGGCATAGCTGAGCAGCGCCGCCTGCTGTTGGAGCATCCGGTAGAGCAGCCCGCCGGCCTTCTGCACTGCGGTTACGCGGTCAAAGCCCTGATGCGCCAGGAAGGGCGCGAACTGCGCCAAGGCCTGCTGCCCGGGCGTGTTTGACGGCGTGAAGTGGCTCGCGAGGACCTGCTGGTGAAACTGCTCGCGCCGCGCCATCATCGTGGTGACAAACGAGATGCCCATGCTGGACCCGACATTCCGCATGGTATTGAACAGGCTGGTTGCGTAGCCCGTCTCTGCCTTGGGAACCGGGCTCATGGTCAGAGTGGCCAGGGGCACAAACAGGAGGCCCAGAGCGAAACCCTGGACGATCTGAATCCAAAAAATGTCCCATGTGCCGGAATCGAGGGTCATCCGCGAGTAACCGAAGAAACAAAGCCCGGAGACGGCGAAACCAACGATCAGCAGGCGGCGGGCGTCCCATCCCCTGCCCAGCAGGAAAGCCACCAGGGGCATGCACAGCGCCGTTCCCACGCCGCGCGGGCTGTTCCAGATCCCCGCCGTGGTTGCCGTCCAGCCCAGCAGGGTTTGCATGAACAGCGGCAGCAGCACCAGGCTGCCATACAGCACGAATCCCATGATCGTGACCAGCACAATTCCTGAAGCAAAGGTGCGCGAGCGCATCAGGCTGAAGTGCACGATGGGGTCCTTCGCGCGCAACTCGCGCAACACGAAGGCCGCGAGGCAAACCAGCGCGACCACGCACAATGCGCGGATGAGGATCGAACCAAACCAGTCCTTCTCCTGCCCCTTGTCGAGCATGATCTGCAGGGCGCCCATGCCCACTGCCAGCATGCCGATGCCCCAGGCGTCCACACCCATGGTCCGCCGCCGCAGATAGGGTGGATCGTAAATGAACTGCGAGATCAGCAGAAGACTCAGTATCCCCACTGGCAGGTTGATGAAGAAGACCCAGCGCCACGTCCATGTATCGGTGATCCAGCCGCCCAGCGTGGGCCCCAGGATGGGCGCTGCGATAATCCCCAGACTCCAGAACGCCATCGCCTTGCCCTGCTCTTTGCCGGGAAATTCTTCGAGCAATACGGCCTGCGAAAGCGGCTGCAAGCCGCCGCCGGTGGCGCCCTGCAGGACGCGAAAGACAATCAGCATGGGCAGATTCAAAGCCACTCCGCACAGCAGGCTGGACAGCGTAAAGCCGGCCACGGCGATAAGCAGTACGCGCTTGCGGCCCAGCACGCCCGCCAGCCATCCGGTAATGGGCAGAATGATGGCATTGGCTACCAGATAGGAAGTGAGCACCCAAGTGGCTTCATCCACGGTTGAGGAAAGCGAGCCCGCGATGTGTGGCAGGCTGACGTTGACCACCGAGGTATCCAGCACCTGCATCACGGCGCTCGACATCACGGCGATGGCGATCATCCAGCGGTGCGGGGGAATGGCCTCGCCGTCGAGAGAGGAACGCGCAAAAGCCGCTTGCGTCCCTGCGGGAACGGCGCCCGCGGCCGGCGCGGCGCCAACGAGGCGGGAGATCGGGAGGTCAGCCACTGCCGCCCGCCCTATGCCGGGTGCAAAACGGGCGATGAGGGGCCGCAAGCCGACAGCCAGCTGCGGCAGCAGAAACGGTCTCGGCGATGTTCCGTGCGCGCACAGCCAAACCTCCGCACTCTCGCTTCGTGCGGCCAGCGAGAGTGGCCCCCGTAAGTTAATGGAAAACTAGACGCAGCTTAACCCCGGCCCAGCGCAGCGTCAATTGCCGCGCACCGCATCGCACCGCAAGAGTCCGGCTCATTCCGCTCGCGCGCAACCTCCGAGCTGGACGATTTACTCTATTTGCAGACACGCCATGCTCCTCGAATCGCTTCGCGAACAAGTGCTCCACGCCAATCAGGAAATCGCGCGCCGCGGCCTCGCGCCTCACACCTTCGGCAACGCCAGCGGCATCGACCGGTCTAGCGCCAAGCCGCTCGTTGTCATCAAGCCCAGCGGCGTCGACTACGCCCACCTCAAGCCCGCCGACCTCGTGGTCACCGATCTCGACGGCAACATTGTCGAGGGTTCCCTGCGGCCGTCGAGCGATCTCGATACGCACATTCTGCTTTACCGCGAATTCCCGCAGATCGGAGGCATCGTCCACACCCACTCTGAGTTCGCAACATCGTGGGCGCAGGCCGGCCGTGCCATTCCCTGTCTCGGCACCACCCACGCCGACTACTTCCACGGCCCCGTTCCTGTCACCGAACCCCTTACCGCCGAGGAAGTCGATGAAGCCTACGTGCGGAACACCGGCGCGGTGATCGTTCGGCTCTTTCACGCTGAAAATCTCGATCCCATTGCCGTTCCCGGAGTGCTGGTTGCCGGCCATGCGGCCTTTGCGTGGGGCAGAACTCCTGCCGAAGCCGTGGAACACGCCGACGTCCTTGAGTACATCGCCCGGCTGGCTTTCCGCAGTGTGCTGCTGGGAGCTCCCGAAGCCGGCATTCCGCACTACGTGAAAGAACACCACTACCTTCGCAAGCACGGTCCGAAGGCGACCTACGGACAACGATAAGCCGAACCTCGCAACCCCCGACTTGGCGCGGTATTCCCGCGCGCCATCCTTCCGCACCGCGTCCGGTAGGCCGTTTCGGCTCACAGGTGTCGCGTTCTAACTCCGCAAACTCCGCTGTTTTTCCTACTTGGAAATGCACAATAACCTGCTGTAGATGAGCAATCTACCATTTATCATATGGATATCTCTTTCTCTGGAGGTCACCTCCGGGTTTCTCAATCTGATGTCGTGATTTGGCTCACATTTTCGTGACGTTTGACGGAACTTCGAGTCCATATCACGCGTAGATTCAAACGATTGGCCTTCGGTAACCGGGCGATCGGCGCGCCTCCCCTGCGTGGCAACTGACGTGCAAGCATTCACGGTATAGGAACCCTCCCTCTTATGGACAAAAGCCTCCTCAATCGCGTGCAGGCTACGTTGATGGCCCTGGCGACTGCGGCTTTGTTCGTGCTTGCTGTCTTCAACCTCCTGCAGGAGCGCGAGTTTCAGCAGCCCACGGACGGCGTATGGTGGCACGAGGCGCACGGGGGGCTGATCGCCGACCGCGTGCTGCCCGCCATGCCCGGCCAGCACGCATTCATCCAGGTTCACGACCTGCTGACCGCGGTGAATGACGTTCCCGTCACTACGGTCGCCGATCTGGAGCGCGCGCTCTACGCCGCCGGCCCCTACGTTCAGGTTCGCTACAGCATCACGCGCGATAGCATTCCCCTCGACACGCCGGTGCAGGTAATTCCTGTGCCTGCGGACCACAGCCTGCAGGTCGGCTTGCGCATCATCGGACTCATCTATCTCATCATCGGCTTGTACGTCCTCTTCCGGCGCTGGGGCGCGCCCCGTTCCACGCACTTTTATCTCTTCTGTCTGGTCTCGTTCGCGCTCTACGCTCTCAAGTACACCGCGAAACTCGATCTGCTCGACTGGACTGTTTTCTGGACCAACGTGGTTGCCGAAGCTCTGCAGCCGGCGCT
>JBEKAS010000185.1:0-8672 GCA_050015795.1 Occallatibacter sp.
GGTGAAAGAGGACTGTGGCGAGCCCTGTCATCAGCAGTGGATATCCCAGGCCGAACAGGACCGCGGTGATGAGTGTAAAGCGAATGGATGTCTTCCAAACCGAATGCACGGTGAATCTCCTTGAGACCTTTTGAGCAGGGGCTAAATCCCCGTTCAATCTTTACTGCATGTGTGGCACGACTAAAGTCGTGCCCTTTCACGAACCGTTCCTTGCGGCACGACTGAAGTCATGCCCTGATACAAACTTCCTACGCCAAATGCAACGCAACAAGACACACGTCGATGGCCTTGATGCCGATAAACGGAATGATGATGCCGCCCACCCCGTAGATCAGCAGGTTGTTGCGCAGCAGGATATCGGCCGGCTTGGGCTCGTACTTCACGCCCTTCAACGCCAGCGGGATCAGCGCCACGATAATGATCGCGTTGAAAATGACCGCCGACAGAATTGCCGAATTGGACGAGTGCAGATGCATGATGTTGAGCGCCTTCAAGACCTCCAGGCCCTTAAAGGTCATGAACATCGCGGGGATGATGGCGAAGTACTTGGCCACGTCGTTGGCGATAGAAAACGTAGTCAGAGCGCCACGCGTCATCAGAAGCTGCTTGCCGATCTCCACGATCTCTATGAGCTTGGTGGGATTGGAGTCGAGATCGACCATGTTGCCGGCTTCTTTTGCCGCCTGGGTGCCGGAGTTCATGGCCACGCCCACATCGGCCTGCGCCAGGGCGGGCGCGTCGTTGGTGCCGTCGCCGGTCATGGCTACCAGTTTGCCCTTGCCCTGCTCGCGCTTGATCAGATCCATCTTGTCCTTGGGCTTGGCCTCAGCGAGGAAGTCGTCCACGCCGGCTTCGCGCGCGATCACGGCCGCAGTCAGGGGATTGTCGCCGGTGATCATGATGGTGCGGATGCCCATGGCGCGGAGGCGCGCAAGGCGATCCTTCAAGCCGCCCTTGACCACGTCCTTCAAATAAATGACGCCGAGGGCCGAGGAATTTTCGGCGACAACCAATGGCGTACCTCCCATGCGGGCGATTTCTTCCACGTTCTCGCGGACCTTTTGAGGAAGCACCGCGCCCTGCTCCTCAAGGAAGCGTGCGATGGCGTCGACCGAGCCCTTTCGGATGCGCGTGCCCGGAAGATTGACGCCGCTCATGCGAGTCTGCGCGGTGAAGGGCACAAACTCGGCGTGAATGCCGCCCAGGTCGCGGCCGCGCAGGTTGTACTTTTCTTTAGCTAATACAACAATCGAGCGGCCTTCGGGAGTTTCGTCGGAGAGCGAAGCCAGTTGCGCCGCATTGGCCAGCCGCTCCTGGCTCACATCGGGCGCGGGCATGAATTCCGTAGCCTGGCGATTGCCAAGGGTGATGGTTCCGGTCTTGTCGAGCAGCAGCGTGTTCACGTCGCCGGCGGCTTCTACGGCGCGTCCGCTCATGGCCAGCACGTTGTACTGCACAAGGCGGTCCATGCCCGCGATGCCGATGGCCGAAAGCAATCCGCCGATGGTGGTGGGAATGAGGCACACCAACAGCGACACCAGTACGAAGACTGTTTGCGGCGCATGCGAGTAGATGGCGAACGGCTGCAGCGTGACCACCGCCAGCAGAAAGATGATGGTGAGGCCGGAGAGCAGAATGCTGAGAGCGATCTCATTGGGCGTCTTCTGGCGCGTAGCGCCTTCGACGAGCGCGATCATGCGATCGAGAAAAGTTTCGCCGGGATTGGAGGTGATCTTCACCTTGATCCAATCCGACAAAACTTTCGTTCCGCCGGTGACGGCCGAGCGGTCGCCTCCAGCTTCGCGGATGACGGGAGCCGACTCCCCGGTAATTGCCGACTCGTCGACCGACGCCACGCCTTCGATCACTTCGCCATCGCCCGCGATATAGCTGCCGGCCGCAACGTAGATCACATCTCCTGCGCGGAGCGATCCGCTCACCACTTCTTCAAAGCTACCGTCGGCCTTGTAGCGCTTGGCGATGGTCTCGCCCTTGGCCTTGCGCAACGTGTCGGCCTGAGCCTTGCCGCGGCCTTCCGCCATGGCTTCAGCAAAGTTGGCAAACAACACCGTGAACCACAACCAGAGCGTGATCTGCAAATTGAAGCCAAAGGTCTCACGATGATGCTGGAAGTTCACGATGAGCAATGCAGACGTGAGCACGCTGCCCACTTCCACCACGAACATCACCGGGTTCTTCACCATCCCGCGCGGATCGAGCTTGCGCACGCTGTCCACGATGGCCGGGCCAATGATCCTCGTATCCCAAATACTTATTTTTTCTGCCATGACAGTCCGTTTTGCCTTGACCTGATGCGTTATCTCTTCGGGTTAGAGCAGCGTTCCAGGGTGCGTGTGCAGCAGCAGGTGTTCCAGGATCGGTCCCAGGCTCAGCGCCGGGAAGAACGTAAGCGCGCCGATGATCAGAACCACGCCGACCAGCAGCACGGTAAACAAAGGAGTGTTGACCGGGAAGGTGCCGGATGACGGCGGCACGCTCTTCTTCTGCGCCAGGTTGCCGGCCAGGGCCAGAGCCGGAATCATCATGAGGAATCTACCGATGAGCATGTCGAATGCCATCGCGATGTTGTACCACCAGTTTGTCCCCAGGCCCGCGAAGGCCGATCCGTTGTTCCCCGCGCCCGAAACAAACGAGTACAGGACCTCACTAAAGCCGTGCGGGCCGGGGTTGGCCATCGCCGACTGACCGACCGGCAACAGCACAAAGATCGCCGCAAAAGTGAGGATGATGAACGGAAAGATGAGCGCGTAAAGCATGGCCATCTTCACGTCGTAGGATTCGATCTTCTTGCCCAGGTATTCCGGCGTACGGCCCACCATGAGCCCGGCAATGAAGACCGCGATCACAACATAAATCAACATGCCGTACATACCGGAACCCACGCCGCCAAAGACCACCTCGCCGAGCATGATGTTGGAAAGCGGGATCATGCCGCCCAACGGCGTGAAGCTGTCGTGCATGCCATTGACGGCGCCGCAACTGGCATCGGTGGTGATGGTGGCGAAGAGCGCGCTCTCGGCGATGCCGTTGCGCACTTCCTTGCCCTCCATATTTCCGCCGGGCGCGGTCGTAGTGCGTACTTGCACGGCCCCCTGAATCAGTGGATGGGGTTGCGACTCAGCCCAATAGCACACCGCGAAGCCGGCCGCAAAGAGCAGATACATTGCGGCGAAGACGGCCCAGCCGTGACCTCGTGAGCCAGTCATCTGGCCCAGCGTGTAGGTGAGACCCGCGCCAATGACGAAGATCGAAAGGATTTCGAAGAAATTCGACAGCGGAGTCGGGTTCTCATAGGGGTGGGCGCTGTTGGCATTGAAGAAGCCGCCGCCGTTAGTGCCGAGCATCTTGATGGCTTCCTGCGAAGCGACCGGCCCCTGGCCGATGGTCTGCGAGCTGCCTTCGACGGTGTGCGCGACGGTGTAGGGGTGGAGATTTTGCGGGACACCCTGCCAGACCAGCAGCAGTGCGTAAATGATGCAGGCCGGCGTGAGCACGTAAAGCAGCGTCCGCGTCATATCCACCCAGAAGTTGCCGATGGTGCTCGACTGCGTACGTTTGATGCCGCGGATGAACGCCACGGCGACCACGATACCTGCGGCAGCCGACCAGAAGTTGTGCGTCGCCAAGCCAGCCATCTCCGTGAGATAGCTCATCGTGCTTTCGGGCGCGTAGAACTGCCAGTTTGTGTTGGTCGTGAAGCTCGCCGCGGTATTCCAGGCGAGATCGGGTCCCACAGCGGCGAGATGCTGAGGATTGGCCCAACCCTGAACAAATCCTTGCAAGCGCTCGAGGGCGTAGGTGAGCACAAGGCTCACGGCGGAGAAACCCAGCATGGCGAAGGCATACTCGCGCCAGTTCATCTCCTTGTCCGCGCGGACACCGCAGAGCTTGTAGATGATCCGCTCGAAAGGTCGAAGTACCGGGTCCAGCCAGGTGCGTTCGCCCTCGAGAACGCGCGTCACGTAGCTGCCGACCGGGCGAACGGTGGCAAGCAGAATCACAGAGTAGATGGCGAATTGCAGCCAGCCATTTACGGACATATCAGAATTTCTCCGGGAAAAGCAGTGCGACGGTGAGATACACCATGAGAAGAATCGAGAGAACCAGTCCGGTTGCCGAGATCCAATCCATGTGCATGGTCTACCTCAACTTTTCGCATGCCTTGACGTAGAGAAACGCCAAGGCGAAAAAAACGGCGGTGAAGAACAGCATCACTGCGTCCTGCATACGAGAACTCCAAGTTCCGGCCAGCACGGCGCCAGCGGGATTGCTAAAAAGCAGATTCCGTTCGAGGTTCGTCGGTTCTGCCGGGGCAGGCACAGAGACTCGCGGTGAGATGCGGCCCTGGCCTCGCCAAACGGCTGAACCGAGATTCATTCTGTCTTCTGACAGGTTTGAGTATCGAAAAGATTTCCTAAATAAACCGTAAGGATTCGAGCTAAACGGCGATAAGTTCCGAAGCATCAGCGGGCACCGGAACGTGTGGCCCACATTGCGATACGCGCGACGTGCGCCCGCCTATTCTTCGTTGCCAGTCCAGCCCTCGGGAATAAAGCGGTAACCCACCCATGGCTCGGTCTGAATGTATTGGCGGCCGGTCTCGGTTTCGAGTTTTTTTCGTAATTGCCCGACAAAAACCCTCAGGTACTCGGGCTGGTGGGCCGATTGCGCGCCCCAGACGGCGGTCAAAAGGGCGCGGTGCGTCATCACCTTGCCGGAGTTGCGCGAAAGATGCAGCAGCAGATCGAACTCCTTGGGCGTCAGGTGGATCGGCTTGCCCTGCACGGTGATGGTGTGCGCCTGGGAGTCCACCACAAAGTCGCCCACTTCAAGGGCGGCCGTGGTGCGCTCGGGAGCGCGCCGCAGATGCGCCCGCACACGCGCCAGCAACTCCTGAATGCTGAAGGGCTTGGTGACATAGTCATCGGCTCCGGCATCGAGCGCCTCCACCTTCGACCGCTCGTGCTCGCGGACTGACAGAACGAGTACCGGCGTGGAGCCCCGCGTGCGGATGATGCGGCAGACGTCAACCCCGCTCATTCCCGGCATCATCAGGTCGGTGATCACGAGGTCGGGCGACCAGTCACGGAAGACGCGCAACCCCTCTTCGGGATCATTGGCCGTGCGCACGTCGTAACCCTGCGCAGAGAGCGCGGCGCGCAGCACCCGCGTAATCTGCGATTCGTCGTCGATTACCAGAATTCGTCCAGGCATCTTACCCTTCTTCCCACCGAAGCTTACATCATTTTCGCGACGGAGATTACATCACTGCGGCGCGCCATTTCACAAACCGCGAAAGGCGATTATGATTCCGATGGGGAAATCGATGCGCGTCCGCGCCTATTCCGGGCACTTTCTTCGCTGGTTCCTGGCCACTGCCGCGGCCATGTTCACCACATTTCTGCTGGTCTGGCTGGGCGCCAATTCCACCACCGCGGGAATGGTCTTTCTGGTGCTGGTGGTGTGGTCGGCGAGCCAGGCGGGAATCGTCCTTTCACTGTACATGGCAGCTCTGTGCGCGGTCACCTTCGACTATTATTTTCTGCCTCCACTCCACACTTTTCGACTGGTGGGCGCGCAGGCCTGGGTGGCGATGACCTCGTTCGCACTGGGCTGTGTCGTGGTGAGCCGGTTGGCCGAGCGGGCGCGGAGAGAGGCCATGCAGGCCGTGCAGCGGCAGGCGGATGTGGGGCGGCTGTACGCCCTCAGCCAGGAAATGATGCTCTTTGAGGATGCCGACAAACTAATCCGCGACCTGCCCGCGCTGATCAATCGCATCTTCGCGCTCTATGGCGTCATTCTGTACGTTTGCGAGCACGACCGTTTCTACTCTTCGACCGGAGAAGCGACAGCCAGTATACGCGCGCACATGCAGTCCTTGACGGAGGGTTTGAGCCCTACGCTGGTTCCGCTGGCCGGCTACCATTCCACATCGCTGATGCTGGGAATGAGATCCATGGGAGCGCTGGCCTGGCGGCCGGAGACGCTTTCGCGCGAAGTCTCCGCGGCCATCAGTGCCCAGGTTTCGATTGCGGTGGCGCGCTCCATTGCGATAGAGACTACGGCCCGCGTGGAGGCCGCCCGCGAAAGCGAGCGGCTGCGTACGGCGCTCATCGATTCCCTCACCCACGAACTGCGCACTCCGCTCACTTCGATCCGCGCCGCTTCCACAACTCTGCTGGAGAGCGAGGGCCTGGACGAGGCCGCACGCTTCGATATGGCGCGCATCATCGACGAAGAGGCGGCGCGGCTCGACCTGCTGATCGGCGAGGCCGTGGAAATGGCCGAGATCGACGCCAACGTGGTCAAGGTGAAGATGTCACCGCAGAATCCCCGTGCGCTGCTCGACCAGGCCATGGAGGAATCGCGCAAGATTTTGGCCTCGCACAAGGTGAGCATCGCGGTGGAGGAAGAAATCCACCCCGGCGGCGATGAATCGGCCTCAGGAGAGTCGGTATGGTTCGATCCGCATTTGCTGGGCCGGGTTTTGCGCCACCTGCTCGAAAACGTGGCCGGTTACACGCCGCCCGGCAGCCGCGTGAAGTTGAGCAGCGCGCGCAACGGCGACCGGCTGGAGTTTTGCGTGGAGGATAACGGCCCCGGTATCGACGCCCTCGACCTGCCACTGATCTTTGAGAAGTTCTACCGGGGCAAGCACCGTACCGGTCAGCGCAAAGGATCGGGTATGGGCCTGGCCATCATCCGCGCCATCCTGATCGTCCACGGCGGAGGCATCGAGGCCTCCAACGTTCCTGGCGGCGGCGCGCGCTTTCGTTTCTGGGTGCCGCTGATTGAAAGAGAGCCGAGCCGGCAGTGATTGCGACCTGGAGTGAAGGCAGGTTTTGAAAGGGCACGAGCTTACTCGTGCCGTAAATGCGCAAAATGTGTGCGGGCTTTAGCCCCTGAGGGGCGCCTTTCACGGCGGAGGATCATGATCACTGCGGTTCCTGGCTCCAATCGCACACAATCTCGCGGCGCTTTTCGGAACTCTCCACGGCCCATTCGAGCAGCCGCGCCACGCGCCAGCCGTCCACGCCCGTGACCGGAGCGGGAGCCTTGCCTAGCAACGCATCGCGAATGCCTGCGTAGTAGAGCCGGTAGTCGCCTGTGACGGCCGGAACGGGACGGCTGACCTTCCCTCCATCAATGTCGACATACAGCAAGCCCCACGCCGAGGAGGGTTCCTGGCCCCACGCGGCATCGGCGATGCGCGTGATTTTAGTGAGGGCGGCCTCCTGCGGGTCGACGCCTTTCTTTATGTACCCGCCGTGTGTCCCGCGCAGGCGATAGCGCGGTCCAGCTTTCAGTGAGAGGAGATTGGACGCGACAGTGACGATCAGACCTGGGTAGCGCAAGCGGATGGTGAACGAATCGTTGGGTCCCACTCCATCTCTTTCGCGCAGCACTTCGGCGCTGACCGCCTCCGGCATGCCGAAAAGGACCAGCGCTTGATCGACGAGGTGCGGCCCCAGGTCCTGCAGCATGCCGCCGGAATCAACATCTTCTTTCCACAGCCGCTCCGTCATGCGAGCCGGACGCCAGCGGTCAAAGCGGGATTCGAGGGCCACCAGCCGGCCCAGCACGCCTTCATGCAATAGTTTCTGAACCGTCAGGAAATCGCTGTCCCAGCGGCGGTTATGAAACGGCGCGAGCAGCACTTTGTGCTTTTGGGCGAGGCCGATCAATTCCGCAGCTTCGGCCGAGGTCAGGGTCATCGGCTTATCCACGACGACGTTCTTGCCCGCGCTCAGGATCTCTTTGGCGAGCGCGTAATGCGTATCGTTCGGCGTGGCGACAACGAAAAGCCCCAGCGATTTGTCGGCCAGCATGGCATCGAGCGAGCGGTACACCGTGATGCCCGGATAGCGCTCGGCGACCTTGTTGGTGCTGCGCTCCATCACCGCAGCCAGCTCCAGCCCCTCAACCGACGAAAGCAGCGGACCGTGAAAGACGCGGCCCGCCATGCCGAAACCCACCAAACCGACCCGAATCATAAAAAATCCTCCCATATCATAGAGCAAATGGTATGCTTGTGCGGTCCCGACGCTGATTGGTTTCGATCTTCTGAGCTACAAAATCCCCAAGGAGGTAGATATGACGAAACGTACGAATGGAGATTGCGAGGGAAAATGTTTTGGCGTTTCGACAAAGATCGAGGTTGTGAAGGGTCCGTGTCCCAAAGACTGTTCCCAGGCGATCCTGAAGAGGCTCCAAAAGGCTGCGGAAAAAGAAGCTAAAGAGAAGGCGGACAATGAATGCTTCGGCAAGAACTGCGAATGTGCGGGAACGCTGACAATTCTGACCCCCGACTGCGAGACACACAAGCTGGCCGATCCCTGCGGTGAGATTTGCGTCTACCACGTCACCGTTACCTATGAGGGAAAATGTACCCGGAAACCGGCCTAGCCGCCGAAAATTCACATGGATTTCGCGGGGATTGAGTTGCTTTCAGTCTCCCAGGGGTGTACTGCGTTCTCGGTCTGAATCGAATCAGCCTTCGAGCTTATACCGGGTCTCGGCGAGCCGGTAAAGCCGCCGCCACACCAGCCGGTTCATGGTGACCACCATGAGCGAGATGAAGATGGTGGCCAGCAACAGCATGGAGAAACGGCCACTGTCGGTGGCCGCGTCAATTTGTGCGCCCAGGCCGA
>JBEKAS010000186.1:0-8637 GCA_050015795.1 Occallatibacter sp.
CACGCCAACCCGATGACCACGCTTCAGCTTTACGCTCACGGGCAAAGCCAGGACCGTTCAGACGCCCAAGGGGAAATGCTCACGGCGTTTTTCGCCCCGCCTGCGAAGCCGTCTACGGATGTGGTGTAGTAGCAATCACGGGTGGATCACGGGTGGGCGTTTTTCGGGCAATTTACAGCGGAGCTTATAAACTATTGATTATATGGAGGAAATCTGGTGGCGGGAGGCGGGATCGAACCGCCGACCTACGGGTTATGAATCCGTCGCTCTCACCATCTGAGCTACCCCGCCGGAAGGAGGGCAAAACCGCGCAGAAACACGCGCAATCGCCACATTTCAATGATACGGGCGCACGAAGGACAGGTCAAACGTTTCAGCCCTTTCCTGAGCGGCGATCTTCCAATCTCTCCATCGAAAACTCAACCGCCAAAAGCAGCAAGCCGGCCCATCCTGCGACAATTCTTGCGGTGTCTTTTGCCTGCTGCCGGAGAACGTCCATGCCCGCATTGCTCCAAATCGACTCCAGTCCTCGCGCCGCATCGGTTTCAAGCCGCCTTGCTGCGGCCTTCGTCGAAACTTGGAAGCGGCAAAACCCCGGCGGCACCCTCTTCCACCACAACACTTCGCTCGAGTGCTTCCCGTACCTCGATGAAGCCGCTATCGACGCGTTTTTCACGCCGGCCGCGGAGCGGACCGCCGCGCAAAAGCTGGCCCTCTCCTTCTCCGATCAACTGGTGGACGAGTTGCTCGCCGCCGACGTCGTGGTGTTGGGCGCGCCCATGTGGAACCTCTCCATTCCCGCCTCGCTCAAGGCGTGGATCGACCTGATCGTGCGTGAAGGGCGCACCTTTGCCTTTACCGCGCAGGGCGTGGTCCCGCTGGTTCCGCCGGGCAAACGGGTCTACGTCTTCTCCGCGCGCGGCGGCGCCTATCCCGCGGGAACGCCGATCCATGACTTCGATCAGCAGGAGCCGTATCTGCGAAGGATTCTCGGCGTCGTCGGCCTCACGCGGATCGAATTCATTTGTGCCGAGAACCTGAGCGACGGTCCCGAAGCCGCGGCACTGGGCCTCGCCCGCGCCGAAAGCGCCCTGGCCGCGCTCACCACTTGACGCCCGGCGTCCATGTACACTCGACTGCATGAGTTCCCTGCGCATCGCAGCCGTCATTCCTGCGCGTCTCAAGTCCACGCGCATGGCGCGCAAGGTGCTGCGCCCCATCGCTGGGCGGCCCATGGTGGAGTGGGTATGGCGCGCTGCCAGCGCGAGCGGTTTCATGGATCCCGTGGTCGTTGCCACAGATGCTGAGGAAGTCGCGGAAGTTTGCCGCGCGCGCTCCATTCCTGTGGTGATGACTTCGCCTGCTTGCCCCAGCGGCAGCGACCGGGTGAGGGAAGTCTCTCGGCAGATCGACGCCGAAATCTATGTCAACATTCAGGGTGACGAGCCCACGCTCACGGCAGATTTTTTCCCGCCGTTGCTCGATCTCTTCGCACGGCCCGAGGTGGAAGTGACCACGCTTTCGGTGCGCTGCCCGCCCGAGGAGTTCACCAATCCCAATGCCGTCAAAGTAGTCACGGCTCTCGACGGCCGCGCGCTTTATTTCTCGCGGGCGACGATTCCGTTCGATCGGGATCAGGTTGGGTTCACCGGCTATCGCAAGCACCTGGGCATCTACGCCTATCGCAAGGCCGCGCTGGAGCGCTTCGCCGCCCTGCCGCCTTCGCCGCTTGAAAAGCTGGAGCGACTGGAGCAGTTGCGGTTCCTCGAGAACGGCATTGCGATCTACGTCGCCGACGCGCCCCGCGACACGATTGGCGTGGATACTGAGGAAGATTTGGTGCGCGCCGAAGCTCTGCTTGAGAAATCAGTCGAAATCCGATGACTTCGAAGGGGCTTTCGCGTTCATCGTATCTGCGGGATCGGCGGCCGTAGCGATGGATCTTCCCGATCCAGCGCCCGCAGCCATGCGCGCACGCTCGCGCGAAGATCTTCGACCTCGATCCCTCCGAAGGCGGCGGGGAATGCGTCGAGCCGCCGCAATGCCGCGCGCAGCAGCGATGTGACGCCTCTGAGATTTTTGCGCTGAAGATGATGAAAGGCTGCCGAAATTTGAATCAGCGCCTGCAGAAACGTTTTCTCCGGCTCCTCACACTTCAGCCAGACGCCTTCCCAGTGCTCATGCGCGAGAAAAAATTCCCCGCTCTTGTAGCATTGCAGCCCTTCCGCCAGCGCCCCGCAGCTCCAGTCCAATGGCATCGTTCACCATTATCAGGCAGCGTTTACGTTGGCATTGCCGGCGACAGAGCCTTCCTTGTATTTCGCGAACTTTCGACGGCCGGCTATTCACCGCTCAATCCTTGCCTACCTCCAGGATTTGGAACGAATGCGGAATCATGGGTGCGCGAGGCCCGCGCATGAATGCGGGCGGGCCGCCGGCAGCAGGAGGGCCACCGGCGGGCGGTGCTGGTGCTGCCGGTGGAGCGGGCGGGGCTGGCGTCGGCCCATATTCGGCCGTGATCAGAAAAAGATTGCCCGTCTTCGTATCGAGTGTGATGGTCTTGGCGCGTTGCGGCGTAAACACCGTCTGCTCCACGGCGAAGTCAGTCGGCGAGTTTTCCTTGATCACCGTCAGCGTGCCATCGCCCTGCGAGCTGAACACTTCCATCGTTTCGGGATTGAATGTTGCTCCGTCGCAGCCCACGCCGATGGGTAGATCGGCGAGGATGTGCCCGTCGGCTGCCGACAAAATGATCATGTTGTTTTTGTCGCGGCAGGCGGCAAACAGGATTCCATTCTTCGCATCGAGCGCCAGGCCCGCGCATCCGCCGCCCCTGCTCGAGAGGTCGTAGCGGCCCACCATTTTCATCGTGTCCGCGTTGACCACCGCAATCGCGTCTTTGTCCTCAAGGTCGACATAAATTTTGCCGTGGCCGTCCGACGCGGACTGCTCCGGCGCGCCGCCGAGGTCGATGGTGCCCAGAATCGAACCGTCCTTATCGTCGAGCACCGTGATGTTCGGCGCCGAGTGGCTGAGAATGTAGAAGTGGTGATTGTAGGGGTCGTTCAGGTAGCCGTCGGGATTGCCCTGGACATCGATCTTCTTGATGATCGCGAATGTCTTCGCATCAAACATCGTCACTGGCTTGGAGGTCGCGAAGCCATGGCCTGTGGCCGTGTCCACCGCCGCGCCGTGCCCGCTGGTGCCCGGAAGATCGCCCACCTGGGCCAGCGTATCCAGGTTGAAGACACCAATATGACCGCCCTGTCCGGATCGCGCCACATACAGGTTGCGGCCGTCGGAATCGGCAGTCACGTAGTCGAATCCGCCGTCGCCACCGACGAGCTGGATCTTCTGCACCTTGTAGGGTCCGTTGGCCTGCGCGCAAGCCAGAGCGGAAACTGAGAAGAGGGCGGCGAGTGCCGCGATGGCAATCGGGTTGTGTGACATGGTGAAACCTCCATTGATGAGCTCAGCGCAGCGCCTGGTCAGCAGAGCGCCCCCTTGCCAGACGAAGCGCGATTTCCTGTGCAGAACGAGGATACACGGTGAGGCGCACCCATGGTGTCAATGCCAGATAGACGCCAGTATTGATTCGGCGACTCAACAAGGGGCGCTTTCCCACCCATTTCCGCAAGGAGCGCGGAAAAGGATGGGGCACGGATGCCTTGGCTCTGTCGCGATCGCGGGCTCCGGGTGAAATCGGAATTGCGCGCAAGAATCGGAGTGCGCGCGGAACGGCGTTCGGCGATTATCATTTCCATGAGCACTGTTTCGCAAATCGCAACCGAATTCGCAACCGTTTCCACGATGCCCACGATGTCCAGGATCGCCATGCCGAAGCCCGCAACGACCGCGCCCGTCGAGTCTCGAGATTCGCGGTCTCATGGTTCGCTGTCTGATGCCGCGTGGGTAGCTTCTGCGTGGAAGCAGCTAGTCGCACGCGACCCGCAGGCGCGCTTTTTCTACGGCGTGGCAACCACCGGCGTCTTTTGCCGGCCAACTTGCGCGAGCCGCCGCCCGTTGCACGCCAATGTGCGCTTCTTTCGCACTGCGGCCGAGGCCCTGGCCGCTGGATTTCGCGCCTGCAAGCGCTGCCGTCCCAGCACTGCGTGCAGCAGCCCTTTGGACGGGGTTCGTCAGCACATCGAGAAGAATGTCGACCGGCGCGTGCGTCTTGGAGAACTGGGCCGCGTAGCCAGCTTGAGCCCCTTTACCGTGCAGCGGCTCTTCAAGCGCGAAATGGGTGTGAGTCCGCTCGCATACCAGAGAGCGCTGCGCGCATCGCGCATGCGCGGCGCGCTGAAGCAGGGAGACACCGTGACCGATGCCATTTACAACGCCGGATTCAGCTCCAGCAGCCGCGCCTATGAAGCAAACCAGCTCGGCATGACGCCGCAACGCTTTGCCCAGGGCGGCAAAGGTGAGCAGATCGGGCATGCGTCCGCGCGCACGCCGTTTGGATGGATGATTGTCGGCGCAACAGATCGCGGCCTTTGCTGGCTTTCGCTCGCGGGAACCAAAGCCGAAGCCGAGAAAACCCTCCGCGCCGAGTGTCCCGAGGCCACCCTGCGCAGGGATTCGGCGCTTGCGCGCTGGATCGACGCGGCGATCGCGAACGTCCGCGAGGGAAACGACCTGGTGCGAAAGGCTACCGCACCGCGAGGGCTCGTGGAGCAGCGCCTCGACCTCCGCGGCACCGTCTTTCAGCTTCGCGTGTGGCAGGCGCTGCGACAGATTCCGCGCGGCCAGACGCGAAGCTATTCGCAACTGGCCCGCGAGCTGGGCGACCCCAAGGCCGTGCGCGCCGTGGCGCGGGCCTGCGCTCTGAATCGCGTCTCCGTGCTGGTGCCATGCCATCGCGTGGTGGGCGCTGGCGGCTCGCTCACCGGATATCGATGGGGCGTGGACCGCAAGCGGCGCCTGCTGGAAGCTGAGAGAGGCTAACCTGGCTCCATTTCGCGCCAGTCCACCGAACGCGCCGCTTGACTTTGACGATCCGTGTGCGGGAAAATAGCGGCTTCATTGAACGGGACTTCCCCTTCCCGATTACACCCGTTCTGAGGTCCGTTCAAATCCCAAAACATGGAGGTTCGTATGAGCACTGCCACGGCTCCGGCCATCAACATGGATCAATTGAATGCTTTTCTGGGAAAGTTTGTCGGTGACCTCGGCGCATCGGTTCACGCCGGGATGGTTGTCATCGGAGAAAAGCTCGGCTTATACAAAGCGCTTGCCGAAGGTCCCGCGACCTCGGAAGAGCTATCGAAGAAAACGGGGACCGACGAGCGCTACCTGCGCGAGTGGTTGGCGTCCCAGGCAGCTGGTGGATACGTGACTTATGACGCAAGCACACGCCGATTCAGTCTTACGCCCGAACAGGCGTTTACGCTTGCCGCGGAAGATAGCCCCGCATATTTACCTGGCGCTTTTGAATTGGCGCTCGGATCTCTCGCCGCAGTGCCTCGCATTGCCGAGTCGTTCCGCACCGGGGCTGGAATGGGTTGGCATGAACATGAGGACGGCGTCTTTCACGGATGCGAGAAGTTCTTCCGGCCTGGCTATGCCGCGAATCTTGTCACGACTTGGATTCCGGCTCTTGATGGCGTGCAGGCGAAATTGGAAAGTGGGGCGCGGGTCGCGGATGTGGGATGTGGCACAGGGGCATCGACACTTCTCATGGCCAAAGCATTCCCCAAATCGAAATTCTTCGGTTTTGACTATCATGACAAATCCGTTGAAGCGGCGCGCGACAAAGCGGAGAAAGAAGGGCTCGCCGATCGGGTTACCTTCGCTGTGTCTAAAGCCAAGGAGTTCCCAGGTTCGGGCTACGACTTTGTCGCGGTCTTCGATTGCCTGCATGATATGGGTGACCCGATTGGGGCAGCAAAACATGTCCGCCAGGCACTCGCACCGGGCGGCACCTGGATGATCGTCGAGCCTTTTGCCAACGATGAGCTCAAGGACAATCTGAATCCCGTTGGACGCGTCTACTATTCGTTCTCGACGCTCCTCTGCACACCTTGCTCGCGATCCCAGGAAGTGGGGCTCTGCCTCGGTGCGCAGGCTGGTGAGGCGCGGATTCGCGACGTTGTCACCGCGGCGGCCTTTTCCAAATTCCGGCGAGCCACTGAAACGCCCTTCAACATTGTGTACGAGGCGAAGGTGTAACGCCGCATTCACAACTCGGAAGCGGGGCTGCGGCGGGCGAAAGCAAATCGTTCATCCGTCGCGCGAATGCAGCGTTCGCTCGCTGAATGCCCAGGGCAAGCGCGGAGAGCCAAGTTATGAAACCTTTGCTGCAACCCCCAGCAGCGTCTGAAATTGCGGCGCCTCCGCATCCTTGTCCACCACCGCGGTTTCTACGTTGGCGAAGCCGGCGCTCTCAAGCATCGCCTCAAGTTCGGCCTCACTGAAGCCCAGCCACTCGTCGGCGTACATCTCGCGCGCCTCTTCGAAGCGGTGCTTGAGCAGGTCGAGCACAACGACGCGGCCGCCGTCGCCAAGAATCCGCGCCGCTTCGGCCAGTGCGCGCTCCGGGTGCAGCGCGTGGTGCAGCGACTGCGAGAAGAACACGAGATCCACCTCGCCCGCGCCGATGGGAACTTCTTCCATGTCGCCCTGGCGGAAGTCGATGTTGCGAATGCCGTGGCGCGCGGCCTGTTCGCGGCCCACCTCGATCATCCGTGCCGAGTTGTCGACGGCAATCACCCGCACGGCTCTCTGGGAAAGCAAGAGAGCAAAACTCCCCTCGCCGGCGCCCAAATCGGCAATGGTGAGCGGCGGCATCAGGCGCAGCAGCGCCTCGGCCATGCTCTTCCACGACTTGCCCGGCACGTAGTCGCGGCCGAGGCGGCCGGCCACGCTATCGAAGAAGGCGCGCATCTTGTCCTGGCGCTTTTTGAGCACGCGGCGCATGGCAGCCTGGTCGGACGCGAACTCCGCAATCTCCTTCTCAGCGTCGGCAAAAATCTCGTCCAAAAGGCTGCTGCCCGCAGGGCGGCGGTAGAGATTGCTCTTGCCGGTGCGCCGGTCTTCCACCAGGCCCGCCTGCTTAAGCTGCGAAAGATGCGTGGAGATGGTGCTCTGGCCCATGCCAAGGATCTCCTGCAGCTCGGCAACAGATAGTTCCTCGCCCTTTAAAAGCAACAAGATACGCAGCCGGTTGGGATCGGCGACAACTTTGAGCGTTTTGACGATTGACGGCATGGGCGAATTCTGCTACACATCAACATATCACGATACGACGATGATAAGACAGTGGAGTTCGTATCAGACGCGACAAATGCGGAAGAAACGCGAGGAGAATGCATGGCGACTTCAACAATTGAGAAAGTGGAAGCCGAGTACAAGGTGGCCGACCTAGGCCTGGCCGATTGGGGCCGCAAGGAGATCGTCATCGCCGAGCAGGAGATGCCGGGCCTGATGGCGATCCGCAACAAGTACGCGGCAGAAAAGCCATTGGCCGGGGTGCGCATCACCGGCTCCCTGCACATGACCATTCAGACGGCGGTGCTCATCGAGACGCTGGTGAGCCTGGGCGCGGAAGTGCGCTGGGCCAGCTGCAACATTTTTTCTACGCAGGATCACGCAGCAGCGGCGATTGCGGCGGCTGGCGTTCCCGTCTTCGCATGGAAGGGCGAAAGCCTGGAGGATTACTGGGAGTGCACCTGGCGCGCGCTCACGCACAAGGGCGGACTCGGCCCTCAGCTCATCGTGGACGACGGCGGCGATGCCACGCTGCTCATCCACAAGGGCTATGAACTCGAGAATGGCGATCGCTGGGTCGACACCGCCAGCGGCAATCATGAGGAGCAGGTAATCAAGGACTTGCTCAAAAAAGTCTTCGCCGAGGATCCGAAGCACTGGCACAAAGTCGTCGCCGACTGGCGCGGCGTTTCGGAAGAAACTACCACGGGTGTGCACCGGCTCTACAAGATGATGGAGACGGGCAAGCTGCTGGTTCCGGCCATCAATGTCAATGACTCCGTCACCAAATCGAAGTTCGACAATCTCTACGGCTGCCGCGAATCGCTGGCCGATGGAATCAAGCGCGCCACCGACGTGATGGTGGCGGGCAAGGTTGCGGTCATCTGCGGCTACGGCGACGTGGGCAAGGGCTCCTCTCATTCTTTGCGCGGCATGGGCGCGCGCGTGGTGGTTACGGAGATCGACCCCATCAACGCGCTGCAGGCGGCGATGGAGGGCTTCGAGGTGACCACGGTGGAAGACACGCTGGGCCGCGGCGACATCTACGTTACCTGCACCGGCAACACCGACATCATCACCTTCGAGCACATGCAGAAGATGAAGGACCAGGCCATAGTGTGCAACATCGGCCACTTCGACAACGAGATCCAGATCGACCGGCTGAATGCCGCGCCCGGCATGACCCGTATCAACATCAAGCCGCAGGTGGACAAATACACCTTCCCCGACGGGCACTCGATCTTCGTACTGGCCGAGGGGCGCCTGGTGAATCTGGGCTGCGCCACCGGCCATCCGAGCTTCGTGATGAGCAACAGCTTCGCCAACCAGACGCTGGCGCAACTCGACATGTGGAAGAATCGCGACAGCTACAAGCCGCAGGTCTACGTGCTGCCCAAGAAACTGGACGAAGAGGTCGCGCGGTTGCAC
>JBEKAS010000187.1:0-8526 GCA_050015795.1 Occallatibacter sp.
GGTAGTCGGCCACGGCCGCGGCCTTGATCACGAGCGTGGCCTCGGTCATGCGGTCGAGCACGGCGTTGCGCATTTCGTCGGCGGTGGTGATCCTGACCAGCTCGCAGTGCGGCGGCGCGTGCAGGGCCGACGGACCGCTGACGAGAATCACCTTTGCGCCGCGGCTGCGCGCCGCCTCGGCCAGCGCGTAACCCATCTTGCCGCTGGAACGGTTGCCGATGAAGCGCACCGGGTCGAGCGCCTCGCGCGTGCCACCTGCGGTGACGAGGACCACTTCGCCGCGCAGGTCGTGACGGCGGCCGAGTGTTTTCAGCACGGCTTCGGCAATCGCTTCCGGCTCTGCCATGCGCCCTGCGCCGACCATGCCGCAGGCCAGATCGCCGGTTCCCGGATCGACGATGGCCACGCCGCGCTGGCGCAGGATTTCAAGATTGGCCTGCGTCGCCGGATGGTTCCACATGTTCACGTTCATGGCCGGCGCCACCAGCACCGGCGCGGTGGTGGCAAGAAACATCGTGGAGAGAAAATCGTCGGCGAGGCCATGGGCAAACTTGGCCAGAATGTTGGCTGTGGCGGGAGCGACCACGAGCGCGTCGGCCCATTGCGCTTCAGCGATGTGATCGATGCCGTGCTGCTCGGCAGTATCTTCCGCGCCCCAATCTTCCCAAAGGCTGGTGATGACTTTGTGCCCGGTGAGCGCGGCAAAGGTGAGCGGCTGGATGAATTTCTGCGCCGCTGCAGTCATCACTACGTGCACTTCCACCGACTGGCGCTGCAGGGCGCGCACCAGCTCGGCCGCCTTGTACGCGGCGATACCTCCGGAGACGCCCACGGTGACTCTCATGATGTCGATTGTAGTTCAGCGGGCAGATCGCAGGTTTCAGGTGTCAGGTGTCAGTGATCAGGGGTCAGTGGTTAGTGGTCAGAGATTGGGCAGCAGCAAAAAACAGGCCGTCCAGAAAAGGATGAACTGGCGCATCCCGTCTTCAGGCATAGCCGCGCCGCAAAGAACTACGGGATAAGGACAGTCGCTACTGACGACTGACCACTGACCACCGCCCGCTTTTCAGCTGAGCAGAATGGGAACGGCAGGACCTTCCACGAGCGGCTTGGTGACTTCCGCTTCGTTGTTCTTCACGTAGGAAATCTTCCCGGCGTTGATCTCGTCCTGAGCAATGCGGCACGCCTTGTTCGATCGCGTGGGGACGAGAGCCTTCGACCCGTTCTGCAACTGCCGTGCACGGCGAGCCGCGACCAAAACCTTGCGATAGTTCGAATCGAAACTGGTCTCAATCGTCATCGGAGTCTCCTCCAAAAAGAAGCTGCTGCTGGTCGGGGCCTCCATCGATGCCAAAGGCCTCCAGCACAGGTTTGAGCCGCTCCTGCGAGTTCGATAGCAGGCAGGCCGCGGCGACTTCCAACACACGGCGGGAACGGTAGGCGATGGGCTCACCATTGCGATAGTAGCGTTCAGCCAGCACAATGGCTTCCAGTTGCGCTACCGCCCTGTCGAGAACGTCATTGACCAGAATATATCCGTATTGGCGATAATTCTCAATCTCCTTGCGGGCCTGGCCGAGACGGCGAAACAATTCTTCCTCGACCACTACGCCCTCGGCGCGGCTGCGGTTGCGCAAGCGCGTGCGCAGAACCTTGGGATTGGGCGGCAAAACAAAAATGCCCACCTCCTCGGGCATCCGGGAGCGCACCTGCGCGGCGCCCTGCACGTCGATGTCGAGCATCAGGTCGTGGCCGGCGCCGAGCGCTTCGTCGAGCGATTGGCGCGACGTGCCATACAAGTTGCCGAAGACCTCCGCGTGCTCCAGAAACATCCCTGCATCCGCCATGCGCAGGAACTCCTCGCGCGTGGTGAAATGATATTCGCGCCCGTCCTGCTCCGAGCCACGCGGCGCGCGCGTGGTCCAGGAAACCGCGAAGTCAACGCCGCTCACCTGCTTGCGCAGCTCGCTCACTAACGTGCTTTTGCCGGAGCCCGATGGCGCCGAGATGATGAAGAGGATTCCTGCCAAAGTTGTTCGATGCCTTTCTTTGTAGGTGTCAGGTTTCGGGTGTCAGGTTTCAGACTTCGGCTCACTACCCCCGCGTCAGGTTATAGCTGATGGCTTCTTCCTTCCCTGTACCCTGTTCCCTGTTCCCTTGGTCCCTTGTTCCCTGCCTTACTCACTCCACATTCTGCACCTGTTCGCGGGCTTTTTCGATCTCTGCCTTCATGGCGAGTCCAAGTTCGGTAATGCGCATTCCCTTCCCGCTCACGCCTCCGGTCTTGGAAAGCAACGTGTTGGCCTCGCGGTTCATCTCCTGCAGCAGGAAGTCGAGCTTTTTGCCGGCTTCGCCACCCGCGCTGAGCAATTCGCGAAAGTGCTCGATGTGCGCGGTCATGCGCGCCAGTTCTTCGCTGATGTCGCTGCGCTCGACGAGGACAGCCACTTCCTCGAGCACTCTTTGCTGGTTGAACTCCGGTCCCACGGCCGCGGAAAGCCGCTGCGTAAGGCGCTCCTGGTAGCGCTGCTCGATCTCCGGGCGCAGCTCCGCGACGCTCGCGGTGGCTGCGGCAAGCCGGTCCAGCGTGCCGCGCAGAATCGCCTCGAGGGCTTCGCCTTCGCGGGCGCGCATGACTTTCAATTGCTCGATAAGCGGGAGCACCCGCTCGAGAACGCTCGCGGCGAGCGCGGACAGGTCATCGTCCCTGCGATCTTCACCCTGCAAGGCTCCGGGCAGACGCAGAGCCGCATTCAGATCCGGCGCACCCTCGAGCCCGTGCTCGCGCCGCGCCGCGTCAAAAGCGGCCAGATAGCCCGCAATCAGCTCACGATTGAATCCCGCCCTGGCCTGGGCGTTGCGCTCGACCGAGAGATTCGCATCAACGTGGCCGCGGACGAGGTTCTCCTTCAGCACCCGGCGCAACTCCATCTCCAGTGCGTCCAGGCCGGACGGAAGCCGGAATTGAAGGTCGAGAAAGCGATGATTGACGCTCTTCACGGTGAGCGTGCAATTGAGCTGATCCTCATCGCCCGAGGGTACGCGAACCTGCACGCGCGCAAATCCGGTCATCGAAGAAATGGCCATGCTTACTCCTGCGCCTCACGTACGAGCGCCGGTGCGGCCTCGTGCGCCCAGCCGTTTCCGAACTGGTTGTCGGGCATATCGATGAACTGCAGCTGATAGAGCTTCTGATAGGTCGGCGACGCGACGAGCAGCTCTTCGTGCGATCCGATCGCGGTAATGCGGCCTTCCTCGAGCACGGCAATGCGGTTGGCGCGGCGGATGGTGGAGAGCCGGTGCGCGATCACCACCACGGTGCGGCTCTGCATCAGGTTGGCCAGCGCCGCCTGCACCAGCGATTCGCTCTCCGAGTCGAGCGCCGACGTGGCTTCGTCGAGGATGAGGATGGGCGCATCCTTGAGGATGGCGCGGGCGATGGCGATACGCTGCTTCTCGCCTCCCGAAAGGCGGAATCCCTTTTCGCCGATCATGGTTGCGTAGCCCTGCGGCAATTTCAGGATGAAGTCGTGCGCCAGGGCATTACGTGCCGCCTGCTCCACCAGAGAAGCCTTCGTGTCTGGCTTGCCGTACGCGATGTTGTTGTGCACCGTGTCGTTGAAGAGAATCGTCTCCTGCGTGACTTGCGCCACCTGGCGCCGTAGCGATGCCAAGGTCAGATCGCGGACGTCGCGGCCGTCGATGAGAATGCGCCCGGAGGTGACATCGAAGAAACGCGGAGTGAGGTTGACCAGCGTGGACTTGCCTGCGCCGCTGGGCCCGACCAGAGCCAGCACTTCGCCAGCGTTCACCTCCAGATCGACATTATGAAGAATCTGGTGCTCGCCTTCGTCGGTGGAGTAGGAGAATCCCACATTGTCAAACTTGATGGACTGGCGAAAGCGCGTGAAGGTGGAAGCGTGCGGACGCTCTTTCACATCGTCCTCGGCGTCAAAGAAGGCGAAGATGGATGTGGAAGCGCCCATGGCCTGCTGAAAGCTGTTGTAGAAAAACGCGAAGCGGCGCAATGGGTCGTAGAGTTTGAAGAGTAGAAAAATGAAAGCGCCGAACACGCCGATGGTCATGTAGCCACTCTTGATCTCGTTGCGTCCGATCCAGAGCAATACCGCCATGGCCATCGCGCCCACCGTATCCATCAACGGCGAGCTGATGGACTGAACCCGCACGCTGCGCAAATTGGCGCGGAACAAGCGCTTGGCGGCGTTCTTGAAGCGCAGAATTTCCCACAGCTCGGTATTGAACGCTTTCACGATGCGGTTGCCCGTCACGGTCTCGTGCAGAATGTTCTGCACCTCAGCCAGCTTGTCCTGGCCGGTACGCGTGCGGGTGCGGACTGCCCCGCCTATCTTGCGCACGGAGGCTATGACAACGGGAATGAAGAGAACCAGCACCCAGCTGAGGTAACCGCCGAGGTAAATGACGGCCGCCATCGCCACCACAAAAGTAAAAAACTGCTGCAGAAAATCGCCCAGCACCGAACTGAGCGAAGTCTGCACGCGGTCAACATCATTAATCAGCGTGGAGAGGATGGTGCCTGTGGGGTGCTTGTGAAAGAAACTCGAAGAGCGTCGCAGCGTGGCCTCGTAAAGATGGTTACGCAAATCCGTAATGGTGCCGAAGCCGGCATAATTCACGAGGTAGTTGCCCAGGTAGTCGCAAAGGCCCTTGAGTACGGTGGTCAGAACCAGGGCAAAGGCCACGACTGTCCAAGCATTGTGCAAATGCAGAAAGCGAGGAACGAGGCTGCGCAGATCGAAGTGCAATGGAAATTTGGCAAGGCCCAACATGATCGGACCTTCCGGTGCATTTGGCGCCAGCACACGATCGAAGATTGGCTGAAGCAGCAGGATGCGGAAGGCGTCAAGCATGCCCACCAGCGCCGACAGCACGACGCCGGGCAGCCATTCGAGCGTATAGGGCAGCCCATAGCGCAACAGGCGGAGGAGGTTCCTCATGCCGGAGGGCCCGCCTCGCGCATGGTGTTGCGCCGTGGGGGCCCGAAATTGCGCTCAAAATGGGTGCGAAAGTCCATCCCCGTATTGTATCCGGGCCGACCCTGCAGATGGCTGAGGCCACGGTCTCTCTGCGGGACCAGACGCGCGCGTTGCTATTGGGGGTGAAGCGATTCACTCCACAAATCAGGCATGGGCCGCTTGCCTGCGCACGGTGTTTCTGGACCGCCTGGGAATGAAGACGATTCTTATCGATGCGCAAGATCGCGCGGCGGGCGCGGAGGAAGCCGCGAAGTTGGCGGATTTGCGCTTGGCCTCGCTGCCAGAAGCTGTGGATGCGCTGTTGGCCAGCGGCTGAAAGCGGTCGCGCGGATCAATACCGCGTCAAATCCAAAATCGCGTTGAGAATGGTTTCGGGCTGAGGAAGAATCGCGTCTTCGAGCTTGGGCTGGTAGGCCACAAAAGTGTCCATGGCTCCGATGCGCCGCACCGGAGCGTCGAGATCGTCGAAGAGTTCGTCGGCGATGCGCGCCGCAAGTTCGGCGCCGTAACCCCAGCTCAGCATGTCCTCGTGCGCCACAATCACGCGGTTGGTCTTGCGCACCGAGGTGGCAATCGCCTCCCAGTCGTAGGGATTGAGCGTGCGCAGATCGAGAATCTCCACGTCGATCCCGTGCAGGCGCTCGGCTTGTTGCGCTGCCTGCAGGGCTCGCGGCACCAGGGCGCCATAGGTGACGAGGGTGAGCTGGGAGCCGGGCCGAACGATCTTCGCCTTGCCGAAGGGAATGGCAAACTCCGGCCCAGGGTAGGCCGCGCGGCCGTAGGTTTCGCGGTAAAGCCGCTTGTGCTCGAGAAAGAGAACCGGGTCGTCGCAGCGGATGGCCGTGCGCAAAAGGCCGTTGGCGTCGAGCGCGTTGGAGGGAAACACGACGCGCAGGCCCGGAGTGTGGGTGAAGATACTCTCGCCGGATTGGGAGTGGTAAATGGCGCCTCCGGTGAGGTAGCCGCCAATTGGCACGCGGATCACCGCGGGAGAGCTCCAGGTTCCGTTGGAGCGCCAGCGCAGCAAGGCTAACTCGTTGCGAATCTGGTGCATAGCAGGCCAAATATAATCAAAGAATTGAATTTCTACCACCGGCTTCATTCCGCGCAGTGCGTAGCCCACGGCCCGGCCCACAATGTTGGCTTCAGCCAGCGGCGAGTTGAAGACGCGCTCCGAGCCAAACTCGGTTTGCAGGCCGGCAGTCAGCTTGAAGACACCGCCCTTGCCCTTCGCCTCGCTGAGCGCCTCTTTGCGGCTGGCGTCGGCCACGTCTTCACCGTAGATCACGATGCGCTGGTCGCGGCGCATCTCGTCGCGCAGACAATGATTGATGAGGTCGGCCATGGTATGCGCGGCGGCCTTTTGTCCAACCTCTTCCTCGGTGTGTTCCGGCTGCTCAGTGGCAAATGCGGCGCGGGTAGGATCGAGATCCTCGGAGTAGACGTGGGTGGTGATGCTCTCCACGGCGGGTGGCGGGGATTGGAGCGCACGCTCGGCGGCCTCGGCGGCTTCGCGTTCGAGGCTGCGTTCCAACTCGTCGAGCTCCGCGCCTGTGACAATGCCGTCCGCAATCAAACGCGTGCGCATTCTGGCGATGGGATCGCAGAGGGCGTCGGCCTCGCGCTCGGCAGCGGAGCGATAGTTTTTGTCATCGTCGGACAGGGAGTGGGAGTAAAGCCGCACGCAATGGCCGTGCACCAGCGCCGGGCCGCGGCCGGCGCGGCAGTGCGCCGCCGCCTGCTGAAATGCCCGCAGGCTGGCCACGGGATCGTTGCCGTCGATCTCCGCGAAATAAAAGTTGGGGAAATTGGCGACCAGACGGGAGATGTTTCCCCCCGGCGTGTTGACCTCAACGGGAACGCTGATGGCGTAGCCGTTGTCTTCGACCATGAAGATCACGGGGAGTTTCTGATTGGACGCGGTGTTCATCGCTTCCCAGAACTCGCCCTGCGAGGTTGAACCCTCGCCTATGCAGGCCAGAGCCACCTCGTCGCCGTGGAAATCGACGTTGTGAAACTCACGATAGTCGCCGGGATCTTTGACGGCGGACTCGGGATGGCGGCTGAAGTAGCGGCCGGCTTCGGCGCAGCCCACGGCATGGAGCAACTGGGTCGCCGTGGAGGAAGATGTGCTGACGATGTGCAGGGAGCGGCTGCTCCAGTGGGTGGGCATCTGACGCCCGCCACTGGCCGGGTCGTCGGCCGCGCCTACGGCCTGCAACATCATGTCGTAGGGGCTCACACCCAGCGCCAGGCAAAGCGCGCGATCGCGATAGTAGGGGAAAAACCAGTCGTATCCGGGGCGGAGAGCCAGCGCCGCGCCCACCTGCAGTGCTTCATGGCCGGCGGCCGAAATCTGGAAGAAGATCTTCTGCTGGCGCTTAAGGAGAATCTCCCGGTCGTCTACCGCGCGGGAGAGAAACATCAGCCGGTAGATTTCGACCAACTGTGGTGCGGTTGGCTCGTCGGAAGCGGGGGACGCCCCCGCAGCACGAGCCCTGGAAATTGCCACTTCCATTCCGGTCGACCCCCCGAACCGTTTTCCAGATACTGTCCACTTCGATTGTAACAACGTGCCAGACGCAAGTACTTGTCAAACTGCCTGTCCGGGCCGGGAGAGGCACCCGGGCATTCAATGATTGAAATACGGAATCGGTGGCAGCATGTTGATCTGAGGCTCGCCCACGCTTTCGGTCATCCTTTGCCGCACGTTGCGCGCCAGTTTTTCAATGTCGGCGATTTTATGTAATTCGTCCATAGTCAATGTGCCCGTATTGGCCTTGGCGACCTCTTCATTCAGTTCCCTGGCGAGCTTCAACAGCTTATCGGTGTCGGCGACGATTTGCTTTTGGCGGTCGATATTGATTGCACGTATCCGCCTTTCGACGATCGCGGGGTCCGCATCGTCGGACGAGAGCGAACTGAGGTTGGGGTGCGGGTGCATGTCCCCCATGCCTTGCCCCTGTCCGCCGTTGGATCCCCCGGACGACTGCGCGCGGCCCGGCAATACGCACATGAGGGCGCACACGAGACCGCACACCAACGCCAGCAGAACCGCGCCTCTCAGCCCGGCCGGGAGGCGCAGACGGGCGGGATGAAATCCGGCAATCCGAAATACGCGCCGTGATTCATGCATGGTGAACCGTCCTGTCAGCACGTTGCATGGCATATCTCAACCCTTGGGGCTTCCCGTTCTAACCTTGTGAGCCAGCTGTTCGATCGCGCCGGCTTTGCGAACTACCGTGATCGACAGCGTGTCCTTGGTGGTCTTGCCGACCTCCGACTTCAGATCCGTGGCCATCTTGAGCAGGTCGGCACATTCGCTCGCAATCTCCTGCTTCTGCGCCTCGTCGGCGGTGTTCCCGGTGGGTGGTTTTTCCTGCTGTCCGGCTGCGGGCGCTGGTGCACTGGCAACTTTCTCAGGAGCCCCAGCCGCAGCCGCAGTCGTTGGAGCCGGCGCAGATTGCGCATGACCGCGTAGCAGGCCGGCGCCGGCCGCAAGGCCAAGCGC
>JBEKAS010000188.1:0-8477 GCA_050015795.1 Occallatibacter sp.
TCAACATTGGCGCTCGCAAACCCAGCCAATTTACAGGCTACGAGACGCTGCCCATCACCATCACGCACAACGGCAAGGCGCAGGAGTTCGATTTTCTGATTTCGGATGACAGCACCAAGCTCGTCCACATGGATTCACTGGACCTGACGAAGGACCCCGCGGATGCCATTCCCATTGCGGGACGTCCCATCCGCGGCAATCCGGCCGCCAAAGTGACGGTGGTCAACTTCGACGATCTGGAATGCCCTTATTGCGCGCGCATGCACCAGGAGCTGTTTCCGGTGACCATGGACCACTATAAGAACCTGGTGCGGTACGTCTACAAGGACGACCCGCTCACGGACCTGCATCCCTGGGCCATGCACGCCGCCGTGGACGCCAACTGCCTGGCCGCACAGAACAGCACCGTGTACTGGCAGTACGTGGACTACCTGCACGCCCACGGACAGGAAGTGACCGGCGACCAGCGCGACCCGAGCAAGAGCTTTGCCGCGCTGGACCGTATTGCACGGCAGGAAGCCACGGTGAGCAAATTGGACGAAACCGCGCTCGATGCCTGCATGGCCAAGCAGGACGAGACCCAGATCAGAGTCTCAGTGAAGCTGGCCGACGCTTTAGGGATTGACGGAACGCCCGCGGTGTACGTGAACGGCGAAAAGGTGAACGGCGGCGCCGTGCCCGCGGACCAGCTTTGGATGGTCATCGACCGCGCCCTGCGCTCTGTGGGCCAAGAACCACCTGCGCCGCCAGCCACGCCGCCTGCCGGCCAGGGCGGCGGCCAGTAACACGCAAATAGGGCTACCGCCCGGCCGGTGACGGGATTTATCCTTGATTGCCGGGGTTTTTTAGGGAGCCCCATAGGAGAGATCAGTTTGCAAGTCTCATTCGGTTTTCCTGCGCGTTCTCATGTTGCTGCAGTACTGCTCTTCAGCGGCGCCCTTTTCCCCGTCGTTGCCGGATGCCATCGCTCGCCTTCAGCCGATGTGGTAGCTACTGTGAACGGCAAGGAAATTGCGCGCGCGGAACTGGAACGGAATTACCAGATCCAGCTGGGAGACAACCCCCAGAAGCCGTCGGACCAGGAGGCGGACATCCTGCGCCTCAATGTTCTGCAGAAAATGATCCAGGCCGAGGTTCTGCAGCAGCAGGCAGCCAAGCTGAACCTGACCGCCAGCGACGAGGACGTGAACGCCAAGCTGACCGAGATCAAAGCTCCGTACACCG
This sequence comes from Occallatibacter sp., assembly GCA_050015795.1. Classification (GTDB taxonomy): domain Bacteria; phylum Acidobacteriota; class Terriglobia; order Terriglobales; family Acidobacteriaceae; genus Telmatobacter. Next base: position 1,225 of record JBEKAS010000188.1, read on the forward strand.
AGGATCAGTTCTACAACCTGCTCAAGCAGCGCAACATGTCGCTGGACGACTTGAAACGCGACATTCGGCGGCAATTGACCGAAACCAAGCTCATCAATAAAGAGATCGAGTCGAAGATCAATATCACCGATGCGCAGATTGCGGCGTTTTATGCGGCGCACAAGGCGGACTTCGACCTGATCGAGCCGCAATATCACCTGGCGCAGATCGTTGTCACAACCATGCCCACTCCACCCAACGGCAACATGCCGGGCAAGCCGGGCGGCGAGGCCGAAGCCAAACGGCGCATCGATGCCGCGCACGCTCAGCTCGTGAGCGGAGTGGATTTCGCGACCGTGGCGGCGAGCGTTTCGGAAGATCCCAATACGGCGCCGAATGGCGGCGACATGGGCTTTGTACGGGAATCGCAACTGAAGTCCGATCCCGCGGTGTACGCTGCGATCGGCAATCTGAAGCCGGGGCAGTTCACCGATGTAGTTCCCGAGTATGACACGACGCACAAGATCGCCGCCTTTGCCATTTACCGGCTGCTCGCGCGCGAACCGGCAGGCCAGCGCGAGCTGAACGATCCCCGCGTGCAACAGGTCATTCACCAGTCGCTGCACGACAGCCAGAAGCAGTTGTTGCAGACCGCATATCTGGAAACACTCCAGGACGGCGCGCGCGTGCGCAACTACTTCGCTGAGGAGATCCTGAAAAAGGGCGCGCAGTAAGGCGTTTCAAGCAACATGGATCGTAGCGCCGGTCTCCAGACCGGGGTCCCCAAGAAACGATCTTGGTTTCTTGGGGTGGGAGACCGGCTGTCGTGCGGGCGTCCACGCCCGCACAAGCACCTGCCGAATCGCTCAGAATTGGACGTCGACACTCGTGCCGGTGTATTGGATCGTCTTATCTGGCGATGCGGTCGCATCCCCTCCCACGCCGTGCCCGGCGGAAACCATCACCACGTTGAAAGTGTGACCGGCAGCCATGCCGGGATAACTACCCTGGCGCGCGCCGACGGTGAACGTGCGTGTCGCATCGTTCCAATGGATCTGGATGGTGGAGTGCGCGCCGCGCTCATAGCGGTAGCTGTCGCCTTCGTCTTCGTAGAGGGTGAAGTCGGCATCGGCTCCGGGATAGACGCGCAATTCGATGGGATCCGTGGCTTGGCCGGCGTATTCGATGACCGGACCGAGGGGCAGGATAGAACCTGCACGCACAGCGAGAGGAATGCGATTGATCGGCGCGTCGACGTAAACCGTTGCTCCGCCTTCGTCGTGCAGTCCAGTCCAAAAGTCGTACCAGCGCGTGCCGGCCGGTAGGTAAAGCGTGCGTTGGGTGGCGCCCTCGGTCAGCACCGGGCTCACCAGCAGCGCCGGCCCGAACATGAACTGGTCGCCGATCTCCCAGGTGGCCGGATCCTGGCGGAAGTCCATCACCAACGGCCGCTGGATGGTGTAGTCCTCGCTGGTAACCTTCCACGCCAGCGAATAGACGTAGGGCAGCAGCCGATAGCGCAAGCGGTCGACTGTGAGTAGCGCGGGAAAGACCTTGTCGTAGGTCCATAGCTCGTTCGAATCGCGATGGCCGTGCGTGCGGAAGACGGGGCAAAAGGCGCCGTACTCGAACCAGCGCGCGTAAAGCTCCTGATAGGCGGGCAGGGCGGACTGGCCAGCGAACAGCGGATGGTAGCCGCCGATGTCTGTCGTCCAGTAGGGATAACCGGAGAGCGCGAAGTTGAGCCCCGCCGGCACCTGGCGGCGTAGCGCCCACCAGCTGCTGTACACATCGCCGGACCATACCGCGGCGCCGTTGCGCTGCTGCCCCATGAAGGCACTGCGGGTGAGCAGAAAGACGCGTTTGCCCGGATTTGCCTGCTTCCAGCGCTCCTGGACGTCGCCGGTGTGCATGAAGGGAAAGACGTTGGTGTATTCCAGGCCCGAGCCGATGTGGAGCTGTTTATTGCGCAGGATGGCATCACCGACATACGGCCATGCCTCTTCGGGCTCGGAGCTATCGAGCCAGAATGCGTCCCACCCTTGGGCAAAGAGTTTGCCCACAAACTGATTCCAGAAAAAGTCCGCGGCGGCGGGGTTGGAAGGGTCGTAGACCTGCGCACCGGGGACATCGAAGCCCTTCGCAACGATCTGTTTAAAGTTTTCGGCGGTCGCATCCATCATGGCCCAGGCCGAGATCATGGCGTGCACGTGCTCGTCGTGGAGGGTCTTCAACTCGGCGGGAACGTCGGTGTAGCCGGAGTTGAACACGGGATCGCCCTTGCCGCCTTCCTTCCACCAGTACCAGTCCTGCACGATCGCATCCATGGGAATGTGCCGGGAACGGTATTCGGCCGCGATGGAGAGGATTTCAGGCTGCGTCTTGTAGCGGTCTTTGGATTGGAAGAGTCCGTAAGCCCACTCCGGAAACAGCGGCGCGTGCCCAGTCATGGAGCGGTATTGATGGAGGATGGCGTCCATCTGCGGGCCGTAGAGGACGTAGTAGTCAATTTGCGGCGCGGCCATCGACTCCAGGTTCAGCTCGAGGGGAAAGCGGTTGTCGACGTAGCTGAAAGAAGCGGTGTTCCAGAGGATGGCGTAGCCTTTGCTCGAGACCAGCAGCGGGATGGCGATGTCGGTGTTGTTCTGGCCTAGCTCGACGACGCTGCCGCGGTAGTTGAACATGCCGCTCTGGTGCTGGCCGAGTCCGTACAACGCTTCCGTGGCATCGGGGCTGAAGCGGTCCTCGATGTGGTAGAGGCCCGCGGCCTGTGAAGGCAGGTAGGTGCGCGGAAGATCGCCTCTTTCCCGCACCAGGGTCTCGCCATCGACACTCTTGAAAGTCAGGTTGCCGTCGCGATCGGACAAGGAGACGGTGAGGCGCGATGTGGTGAGGGTCGAGGCGCCGTTGGCCTGGCTGAACTGGAAGGGCGCGCCGGGGCAGGCGTCGGATTTGGCAAGCATCCAAGGCTGTGATTCGGAGGGTTGCGATTCGGCGGTAGCCGCGGCCCCCACGGGCCGCGACGTGACGTGGATGAGCGCATCGCCGCAAACCGCAACTTCGAGCGATTCGCGATCGTTGTGCGCCGTGAAGCCCGCAGGCGCTGGTACGGTTTGCATGGCGGCGGGATGAGGCGCTGCTCCGGCTGGAGACTGCGCTCGCGCAGAAACCGCGCAGAACGGGAGGCAGGCAGCGATGCATGCGATGCCAGAGCGGTTCCAGAGTTTACTTGCTCTATACGCTTTGGGTAAAGGTGGCGTTTTCTTGAGGAAAACGCCACTTGGCAGCCCGAATCCTGGGTAGGGCAACTCTGGAACCGCTGTAGCGGCGCGTTCAGGCTTGATCAAAGTTCACCTCGAAGATGAAAAGTCGCGGGGTAAAGAAAAACGGCCTCCGCGCAGTGCGGAGGCCGTTTGGTAATCTTTCAAGAGCATGCCGTAATCAGTGGCCGCTGTTGTCGATGGTGATGCCGCCCGGGCCCTGACCCTTCTTTTCCTCGTTGGCCTTGCGCATGTCCATTGCCTTGTGGGTCCAGTCCTCGGCCTGGGCCAAATCATCCGCCACCGCAGTTGGATTGCCATAATCGACGTCGGCCTTGTTGCGGTAGATCAGGTTCAGCATCTGCATGGCCTGGTCGTAGTTGGACTTATTGTCGACGGCCATGGTGAGGTACTTCAGGCCTTCCGCGACCAGCGGGGCATTTTCCTGCGCCAGCGGCTCCATTACCTTCTTAGGCGCCTTCACGTTGCCTTTACCGTCGTCGTTCAGGCCGGCGGCCTGCAGCGCGTTCAGCTTGTTCTGGTGCGCCTTGGTCCAGTCGATCATGCCGATCCAATAGGCGGCATCGGGATCCTTGGGATCGATCGCGAGCACTTTTAATTGCCACGCCTTGGCATCGTCGACCCTCTTGATCTCGTAATACAAACCGGCGATCTGCTTCATGCTGTTGACGTCGTCGGGCTTTTGGTTGAGAGCCTCCTGAAAGATGGCAATCGCCTTCATCGCGGTCTGCACGTTATCCGGCGTGTCTAACTGCGGCACCACATTCTGTTCCAGCGCGGAGCCCAAATAAGTTTTCGCCATCGACAGATTGGGATCGAGTTCCATAGCCTTCTGGAAGTGCTCGATCGCTTCATCGTAGTGCGAGGCCTTATAGGCGTCTACTCCCTTGTTCAACTGGTCGCGCGCTTCCAGTTGTTTGCACCCGCTCATGGCAAGCACCATGCCGCTCAGAGTCACCGCGAGCACCCAAAATCGTCCAGGTCCATTCATGTTCGTATCCTTCTCCTTCAGGCTTGGGCCCTCAAGGCCGCGCCTGGAAATTCCAGCAACTAGCCGCAGGCGGGAGGTACTGCAGCCAGGGTAGAAAAATTGTACTCTTCCCGGTGTTCGGCTCTTGTGTCTCCGAACACGGCCCGCATTACTGGCCGGCCTGAATCTTTGGCGTCATCAACCCGATATGGTCCACGTTGGCGGCCCTGCCGATATCGATCACGTCCGCGATATACATGAAGTTGACGTTGTCGTCGCCCTTGACGAACATCACGCGCTCCGCGCGATTGGCGTAAATCTCCTGCAGCTTGGACAGCAATTCGGAGTGGTTCACATCGGTTTCGTTGATCTTGTACAGGGGCGTGCCGCAGGAAGCGGAAGGACAAAGCACCTGGACCACAATGGTGCGGTCGTTGTTCGGCGGCTGCTGTTGCGGATTCTTCGGCGGCTGGGGCACCAGAGCTTCCAGGCCCCTAGGCGCCACCGGCACGATGACCATGAAGATGATCAACAGCACCAGCAGAATGTCGATCATGGGCGTTACATTGATCTCCGACATGCTGCTGCCCGACCCACCCATAGACATTGCCATGGCTTAATTCCTCTTTTCTTCAATATCGTTCAACCGGCAATCGCGGCGAGGAGCTACTCCCCGCCGATCTGGTTGCCTTCGCGCCTATCTGTCAACAGGTTCACTGTTTCCACGCCTGCCGTGCGCACATCGTCGATGGCGTCTTCCACGCTCTTGAACTGCGCGCGCGCATCGGCGCGGACAAAGATAGTCTTATCGGTCTTGTCAGCGAGCATATCGCGCACCAGGCTGCCGAGCTGCGTTGGATCGACCTTGTTCTGGCCGAGAAACACCCCGCCGTCGCGGGTGATAGCGACAATCACCGCATCCTCTTTGTCGGCGTCGGGCATGAGCGTGGCATTGTCCACCCGGGCCAAGGTGATTTCCACTTTGTGCTGCAACAAGGGTGTGATGACCATGAAGATGATGAGAAGCACCAGCATCACGTCGACCATGGGGGTGACGTTGATGTTGGAATTGACCTTACTGCCTTCGTCGCGAACTGCTACACCCATATTGGGACTCCGTACGTCTGATTTTTTCTACCCGGATGCAATCCGGCGTGGCTCGAACTCAAGCAGCCTGCGCGAGGAGGGAAGCCGCCGGGCGGAAGAGCTTCATTTCTTCCACCCGGCAAGATTCGCGCTCGAGCCGGCAGCCGCTTCGCGGTTAGCGCCTGTGGCTTTGCTTGATGAAGTAGTCGACCAATTCGCTCGAGGAGTTGTCCATCTCGACGTCGAATGCCTCGACACGTCCGGTAAAGTAGTTGAACGCCATGACGGCGGGGACGGCCACGAGCAGGCCGAACGCCGTGGTCACGAGAGCTTCAGAGATACCGCTTGCGACGGCGCCGATTCCCGGGGTTTTTTGGGTGGCGATGGCGTCGAACGCGTGCAGAATGCCGATGACCGTTCCGAACAGACCGACGAAGGGAGCGGTGGCGCCGATGGTGGCCAGAACCGCCAGTCCCCTCTTGAGCTTGGCGTGAACGATGGCCTCGGCGCGCTCCAGGGCGCGGCCTGCGCTGGCGATGGTCTCCTCAGTCGGCTGACCTTGGGAGGCGCGGAACTCCTGCAGACCGGCGGTCACCACCTCGGCCAGATGCGACTTCTTGTTGCGGTCGGCAATCTTGATGGCTTCCTCGAGCTTGCTGTCCTTCAGGGCGCCGGCAACCTTGGGCGCGAATTCGCGGGACTGCTTGCGCGCGGCAGAGAAGTAAAGGTAACGGTCGATCATGACGGCCAGCGACCAGACCGACTCAATGAACAGGATAACGGCCACGGTGCGAGCCATCCAAGCCATGTGGCCCCAAAGCTGCAACGGGCTGAAGCCGACAGTCTGGCCCTCGTCCTGGAAGAATGCCAGGCTGTTGACCATGTGCGAAGCGAAATGTGCGAGCTGAGCGTGAATCACTGAATCGTTCCTCCTAAGGAGATTCTTGTGGACTGAAATGAATCCGCCGCGGCGGACGCTGTAAGGAATGCGGCTATCGGAGAATGCGCATTCGGGTCAAAAGCAATGCTCCCTGCCAAAGAGCGGCAGGGAGCCGGAGATTGCGTTACCCACCCAGGGTAAAGATGACGTTGACCGTGGTGTCGACCTCGACGGGCTCGTTGTTGAGCAGGTAAGGCCGGTAGCGCCACTGCCTCACGGCGTCGAGGGCGGACTGCTGCAACATGGCCGGACCGCTGATGACGCGAGGGTTTACAATCGTACCCTGCTTGGAAATGGTGGCCTGCAACACCACGGTGCCGGAGACGCGCGCCGCCTTGGCGATGGGCGGATAGATGGGCGTCACCTTCTGAATGAGCATGCCCACGGCCACGCCAGCCGAGATGTTGATCTTCTTTTGAACTGCGACCTGCACCTTGGGAGCGTTGCCGTTGCCGAACATGCCGCCCATGACGCCGTTGCCGTTGCCGCCCATGCCTTCCATGCCGGCTACGCCAAAGCTCGACGGCGGAGCTTCTTTCTCGCTCACCATCTGAATGTTGTGCGGGATCTTGGTAGGCGCCGTGAGCTGGTTGTTCATCATCTCCGACTGCACGTGCACGACGTGCACTTCAGGCGGAGGCGGTGGCGGCGGTGGCGGTGGAGGCGGCGGTGGCAGCGTCAACACCGTTGCCATCAATTGCGAAGGGAGCGCCTCAGGATAGATCAGTGGAATCAGAATCAACAGAATGAGAATCCCGCCGTTGATGCAGCCCGTAACCAGCATCCAGCGGCCACTCTTGGTCTTGATTCTTTTCCCGGATTCGAATGTGGAATCTTCAAACATAGCCAGCCTCGGAATCGGGTTTGGTTACTTCTATTTTAGACACCGCGGGAGGGGGAATTGTTCCCGTTCTAAAAAATCCTCACAAAGAAGCGAAACAACCTTATCAGAACTGCGGGGGCAGCTGCAAAGAATGCTGCAAAACTGGTGCAATTC
>JBEKAS010000189.1:0-8357 GCA_050015795.1 Occallatibacter sp.
TGCCGGTGATGACGGATACGGTGTTGATGACCGAGGGGTCGGGATTGTTTTTGGCGGGGCCGTCGCTGGTGCAAGCGGCCATCGGGCAGAAAACGGGAGCGGAGGAACTGGGCGGGGCGGCGATGCACGCGGCGATCTCAGGGACGGTTGACTTCAGGGAGCCAAACGACCACTTGTGCCTGGCGCGGCTGCGGTCGCTAGTGGCGAAGATGGGTGAACGCAGGGAAACGGGCCCGGAGGCAGAGGTCTTTCGGCGCCGTGAATTCGATGCGGTGCGCGACGCGCCGAAGTTTACCGCCGAGGATGTGTACGGATTACTGAACCCGGAGCCGGGGTCAAGCAACGCATACGATATGCGCGAGGTGATCGCGCGCATTGTGGACCGCAGCGAGTTCGACGAATACAAAGCCGAGTTTGGCCGCACGGTGCTTTGCGGGTACGCGTGGATTGGCGGGCGCGCCGTGGGCATTGTGGCTAACCAGAAGATCAACCAGAACCAGACGGTCGCGATGGGCCCGGCAGCGGGGATGACGCAGATGGAGGTCGGCGGCGTCATCTACACCGAGGGCGCTCAGAAGGCCGCGCGCTTCATTATGGATTGCAATCAAAGCCTGGTGCCGCTCATTTTTCTGCACGACGTGAATGGATTCATGGTGGGCAAGGAGGCGGAGTGGTCGGGAATCATTCGCGCCGGCGCGAAGATGGTCTCGGCGGTGAGTACAAGCGTGGTGCCGAAGATTACGGTGATCGTGGGCGGAAGCTTTGGCGCCGGGCACTACGCGATGTGCGGCAAGGCCTACGATCCGCGTTTCCTGTTTGCGTGGCCCACCGCGCGCTACGCAGTGATGAGCGGCGCCTCGGCTGCGGCGACGCTGGCTGAGGTGCGCGCCCGGCAGGTGGAGCGCGGCGGCAAGACGTTGACGGACACAGAGAAGGCCGCGATTTACGAGGAGATTCGCGCCACGTACGACGCGCAGGCCGATCCACGCTATGGCGCGGCGCGGCTTTGGATCGATGCGATCATCGATCCGGCCCGGACCAGAGACGTGCTGATCCAGGCGCTGGAGGCTTGCGCGCTGAATCCCGATCTTCCCCGGTTCAATCCTGGAGTTCTGCAAACTTGAGGAGGTTATTCATACACCGCGGCGCGGTTCGGCCGGAAAGCAACGGCATCATACGATATGTAAGAGGAACTGGGCATTCGAAATCTCCGCGAAGGAGCCTGAACATGCAACTTGAAGTAGAGCCGGTCGAAACTTTGTATCCGTTTGTTCTCACTGAGCAGCAGGAACATTTGCGCCGTGAGATACGCGAGTTTGCGGCACGAGAGATTGCGCCCCTCGCAGCCGCATGGGATGAGGCGAGCGAATTCCCTCTGGCCACAGTAAAGATGCTGGGCAAGATGGGGCTGCTGGGCGTGATATTTCCCTCAGAATACGGCGGCGCGGGGCTGGGCTATGTGGACTACGTGCTCGCCATTGAGGAACTGTCTGCCGTCGATGGATCGCTGGGCCTCACGGTCGCGGCGCACAATTCGCTTGGGGCGAATCACATTTTTCTAGCCGGCACCGAGGAACAAAAGAAGAAATATCTGCTTCCGCTCGCCAGCGGCGCATGGCTCGCGGCATGGGCGCTCACTGAGCCTGGCTCCGGCTCGGATGCAAGCAACGCGCGCACCACGGCGGTGAAGCACGGCGACCGGTACGTGTTGAATGGCAACAAGACATTCATCACCAACGGGCGCTATGCCGATCTCGCGGTCGTGATCGCCGTGACCGACAAAAGCAAGGGCACACATGGGTTGTCGGCCTTCGTGGTAGCAAAAGGAACCAAGGGATTCCGGCCCGGAAAAAAGGAAAACAAACTGGGACTGAGGGCCAGCGATACCAGCGAACTAATCTTCGAGGATTGCGAAATTCCCGAGGAGAACCTGCTCGGCACGGAAGGCGAAGGGTTTATCGATGCCATGCGGGTGCTGGATGGCGGCAGAATCTCTATCGCGGCCCTGGCGCTTGGCATAGCGCGCGGCGCGCTGGACGCGGCGTTGAAGTACGTGAAAGAGCGCCGCCAGTTCGGCAAGGCCATCGCCGAGTTCCAAGGCATCCAATGGAAGCTCGCAGACATGGCGACGGAATTGGATGCGGCACGGCTTCTTACGCAGCGTGCCGCGGTGCTCAAGGACGCCGGCCGCAAGGTAACGCGTGAATCGTCAATGGCCAAGCTGTTCGCGAGCGAGGCGGCAGTGCGCATCTGCGATGAGACGGTGCAGTTGTTTGGCGGCTACGGCTTCATCAAGGACTATCCTGCTGAGAAGTTCTACCGCGACGTGAAGCTGTGCACCATCGGCGAAGGCACCAGCGAGATTCAGCGTATGGTGATTGCCAGGGAAATTCTCAAGGTTCACCCTTCGCGCGGGTGAAGGTTAGCTGTCAAGGCGGGAGTGCTGACACGGATTCGGCCTGCAGAATTGAATGAGACATGGGTGACGAGGTCAAAATCGTGGAGTGCCCGCGCGATGCCTGGCAGGGCCTGCCGGCGCCTATCCCGTCGGAAAAGAAAGCCGATTATCTTCGTGATCTGATCGACGCGGGTTTCAGGCATATAGACGCAGTCAGCTTTGTCTCCCCCGCGGCGGTTCCGCAGATGGCAGATTCCGAGCGCGTGCTGGAAATGCTCAATTCTGCTGCAGATGTTGAGATTATCGGGATCGTGGTGAACCGCAAAGGCGCAGAACGGGCAATTCGCACCGGTGCGGTCCGCACTCTGGGCTTTCCTTATTCGCTCTCCGCCGAATTCCTTCGACGCAATCAACATCAGACGCCGCAAGAATCGCTGCAGGAGCTGAAAGCGGTGAGCGCGCTGGCTGAAGACGCGGGATTAGATATGGCCGCCTATCTTTCCATGGCCTTCGGAGATCCTTATGGCGGCGCGTGGAGCATCGCCGCGGTGGTTGATGCCTGCGCCCTGCTGATGGACGCTGGCGCGAGACAGATTTCGCTTGCGGATACGGTGGGAATGGCAGCGCCGGTGCAAATCGCCGATACGGTGGCAGCCGTGCTTGAGGCGCAGGTGAGGATCGAGTTGGGAGTCCATCTTCATGTAAGACGGGACGAAGCGGCTGCCCGCGTCCGCGCGGCATACGATGCGGGTTGCAGGCGGTTTGACGCGGCCATTGGCGGACTGGGCGGATGTCCGTTCGCACAGGATGCTCTGGTGGGGAATTTGCCCACGGAAACATTGATCGCGGTGCTAACGGAACGCGGCGCGACGCTTCCGAAACTGGACTCTCTCGCAGGCTTGCTCCGCGCCAGCGCGGAGATGGCGGCGAGCAGTGCAACTGCGTCGCCATAGCGGAGCTTATGCGAGGAGGGCGCGGGCCGCGGCGCGGGAGGAGCGATTGAACTACAAGACCATTGTTGTTGCGGATAGCGCTTCGGTGCGGACGATTACACTCAATCGCCCCGAGCGGCGCAATGCGCTGACGCCGGAGATGCAAATCGAGCTGATTTCCGCGCTGGAAGACACCGCTTCAAGCAGTTGCCGCGTGCTGGTGCTGACAGGGGCCGGCCAAGCGTTCTGTTCTGGCTTGGATTTATCGGCGCTCGATTCCATGCGGGACAAGAGCGCGGCCGAGCACCGCTCGGATGCCGAGCTCGTCGCCCGACTCTTCCTTACGTTGTATGAACTGCCTATGCCGACCATCGCGGCGGTGCATGGTGCGGCCATCGCCGGCGGAGCGGGATTGGCCATCCTCTGCGACTTCACACTGGCAACGTCGGCAGCGAAATTCGGATTCACTGAGGTGCGGATCGGGTTTGTGCCCGCACTGGTGTCGGCTTTTCTCGCCCTTCAGGTTGCAGACAAGAAGAGCCGGGATCTGCTTTTAACAGGCCGGCTCTGCGATGCGGAAGAGGCTTATCGCTTAGGTCTCGTCAAGGCGATTGTGGCGCCGGAGGAACTCGCACAGCACGTGAGGGCGCTGGCAGACGTGCTGATCGCAAATAGTCCTCAATCGCTGAAAGCAACCAAGCAGCTCCTTGCGCAACAGAACAAACCGTGGCTCGACGCGGCGGTTGCTCAGGCGCTCGAGGCCAACGCGTTCTCCCGGGAAACCCCGGATTTTCGTGAAGGAATCACCGCGTTTCTTGAAAAGCGGAAGCCGGTGTGGGAGAAGGGATCGCGGGCTAAGCCGCTGCGTCACTGAAGCGCACGGATGCTTCGGTGCGCCGTTCAACTTCCTGGCGGGTGACACCGCCGGCCAGCTCGATTGCTTCAAAGCCCAAGCGAGTTACATCGAGCACGCCAAGATCGGTGATCACGCGATGGACGACGCCGGTTCCGGTGAGAGGCAAGGTGCAATTGCGCAGGAGTTTGGCGCTCCCGTCAGGGGTGTTGTGCTCCATGAGCACAATCACGCGCCGCACTCCGGAGACAAGATCCATTGCGCCGCCCATCCCTTTCACGCGCTTCCCGGGAATCATCCAGTTGGCCAGATCGCCGCGCTCTGACACCTGCATCGCGCCGAGAATCGCAAGGTCGATGTGCCCGCCGCGAATCATGGCAAAGGAGTCTGCGCTGGAAAACGTGGCTGCGCCAGGAACAAAGGTCACAGTCTCCTTTCCAGCGTTGATCAGATCGGCGTCAACCTCCGATGCGTGTGGAAACGGTCCCATGCCCAGAAGCCCATTTTCCGACTGCAAGGTTACGGTCATTCCCGCGGGAATGTAATTTGCGACTAGAGTGGGAATCCCAATCCCCAGGTTGACATAGAAGCCGTCTTCGAGTTCCTTCGCGGCACGCAGGGCCATCTGCTGACGAGTCCATGCCATTGGTCTATGTCTCCCGGGTGGTTCTCTTTTCAATCCGTTTTTCAGAATGAGGATTGTGCACAAGCCGGTGAACAAAAATGCCGGGCGTGTGAATCTCGTCCGGATCCAGTTCACCCGGCTGGACAATTATCTCTGCTTCGGCCACGGTGATCTTGCCGCACGTGGCCGCCATGGGATTGAAGTTGCGCGCGGTACGGCGATAGATGAGGTTGCCGTGCAGATCGGCTTTCCAGGCTTTCACCAAAGCCACATCGGCCTGGATCCCTCTTTCCAGAATGTAAGCGATTCCGTCGAACTCCTTATGCTCTTTCCCCTCTGAAATCAACGTGCCGACTCCTGTCCGTGTATAGAACCCGGGAATGCCGGCGCCTCCCGCTCGCATGCGTTCGGCGAGCGTGCCTTGCGGGCAGAATTCCACCTCCAACTCGCCCGCCAGAAACTGACGCTCAAACTCCAGGTTCTCGCCGACGTAGCTGGAAATCATTTTCTTGACTTGATGCCTTTCGAGCAATAGCCCCAGCCCCCATCCGTCCACGCCCGCGTTGTTGCTGGCAATGGTCAGGTCGCGAACCCCTGTATCGCGCAAGGCCAGAATCAATGCCTCGGGGATGCCGCACAGGCCGAAACCCCCGATGGCCAGCGTCATCCCGTCATGTACGATTCCGTCCAGCGCCGCACGTGCGTTCGGCAGTAACTTGTTCATGCCCAAAGCGCTCACCTGGACCGGCCATCCTTGGTCACGTTCCCCTTCTTTGACCCGTCGCATCGTCCATGCTAAATCCAAACGGACTTCTTTCGACAGTCCCAAAGGCGATACCGTCGAAGCACGCAGCTGCACACTCCATGTGGCGCCGCAGAAATGGCCTTCATCCAAGACAGAGTCGCATCCGGTGCCTCGCAAATACTCTTCTCGGAGGATATCCGCCTGCCCCTAAAAGTTAAGAAACTCTGTCAATAGCAATTTGGGACTCCTGATTACCCGCGACTATCTCGAAGAAACACAAGGCGTTTGTGTCGGATGGCATTTTGACGAGGGACAGCTACAAAATCGTCTACACCGATGTAGCGGTAAAAAGCAGATGCGTGGCCAGAATCGGACCTATCGCTTGAAATATCTATGGCTTGTGATGGTCGGGGCGGAGGGATTCGAACCCCCGACCCTCTGCTCCCAAAGCAGATGCGCTACCAGACTGCGCTACGCCCCGATTTCCTCTTTCGATTGTAACCCGGATCGATTTCGCTGGACACGCTCCGCGAAGCGCCTCGACCCGTCGGCGGCCCGCCGCATCTGAATCATTCCGCGGCAGATTTGCTCGCTCTCCGCCCATCCGCATCGATGCTACAATCGATAGGGTAGACGGCGGCTATAGTTCAGCGGCAGAACGCCTGACTGTGGCTCAGGATGTCGTGGGTTCGATCCCCACTAGCCGCCCCAATTTCCCCTCCTAAGTCGATGGAACGCGAGGGTTTATCCATTTCTTCCGCCGTGCCATCCAGCGCAGTGCCAGGCAGTTCCTTGGCTCGCGCGCCTGCGAAAATTCCCGCCTGGTTTACTCCCTTCGAACCCCATCCCTGGCTCTCCAACGGCCATCTGCAAACCATCGTCGGCAACTTTCTTCCCCGGCCTGCGTTTCGCCTGCCCACCGTCGCTGAAACCGTCGAAGTCGATCCCGCCGATGCCAGCCGCGTCCTCTGCTACTGCAACTGGCAGCCTGAACCGGAGCGCGCTTCGCGGCTCACTGCGGTGCTGGTGCACGGCCTCGAGGGCTCGTCCGATTCCCGCTACATGCAGGGCATTACCGCGCGCGCCTTTGCCGCGGGCATGAACGTCATTCGCATGAACATGCGCAACTGCGGCGGCAGCGATGCGCTCACACCCACGCTCTATCACTCCGGCCGTTCGGCTGACGTGGGCGCCGTGGTGCGCCACTTCACCGCGCGCTTCGGTCTGGAACGCGTTGCGCTGGCCGGATACTCCATGGGCGGCAATCTCGTGCTCAAGCTCGCCGGCGAGTGCGGCGCGCAGCCGCCGCTTGCCGCCGTCGCCACTGTCTGCCCGGCCATCGATCTCGCCCCCGGCGCCGACGCTCTGCACGAGCCCGCCAACCGCGTCTACGAGTGGCGATTTTTGCGCGGGCTGATGCGCCGGATCCGTCACAAAGCTGAGCTCTTTCCCTCCATTTATCAAATCAACGGCATCGGCCCCATTCGCTCCATCCGCGAATTCGATCAGAAAGTCGTCGCGCGCTACTGCGACTTTCGCGACGCAGACGACTACTACTATCGCGCCGCCAGCGCCCGCGTCATCGACCGCATCGCCGTTCCCACGCTCATCCTCTGCGCCGAAGACGATCCCTTCATCCGTCTCTTGCCTGAATCCCGCGCGCGCATCCTCGCCAACCCCCACATCCAATTCGTCGAGAGCCGCCATGGCGGCCACTGCGCGTTCCTAACGCGCCGATCCGCCGGCGTGCACTGGGCCGAGGCCACCGTCGTCCGTTACCTTCAGGCTGTCTCCGCAGATACGCCGCCCTCCGCCGCGCCGCGCGCTTCGTTCACTTCGCAGCTACAATAAAAAACGTGGGCGAGTAGCTCAATCGGATAGAGCACCGGCCTTCTAAGCCGGGGGTTGTGGGTTCGATTCCCGCCTCGCCTACCATTCAATCCGCACTTCCTTATTTTTCATGGACTTAACTGCATTCCGAGCCTCTTTTTTAGCCTGGAACCCCCGGCCGAACAATGTGGAAAATTCAAAAAAGCGTGTACAAGAAAACTGTCTCCAGCGGTGACGAGATTTGAGCTGATCTTGCACGCCCACATCCTACCACGAGGTTTCGAGCAGGGTTGTGGATTGATGATCGTCTCATCTTTCAACTCGCGTCACCCGCGACAAATGCCAAACAATTCTCCGGCTTCGGAGTTCTTTCGGCACACTTTTTGCACATCGCGCCATCAACCGCCCAGCAAAACCCTTTATCAGTGGGTACGGGTTGGCTGATGCCGGATCAGCATTCCGGAGCTCCGACCGCCGGGGACCACCACTATAGAATCAAGCGCTTACCTTTAGAATAAGCCCGCACGGAAGCACTCTAGTCTGGTCGTCTAAGGTACTGATTTGACATATTTGGGCACGCACGGCATGGCACAGTCTACGGCACAGCTGATCTAAGGCTAAGGCTATGTTGGCTGCGTTTTTGGGAACGATTTTCACGCATGCGAGTCATCCATCAAACGGAGAGCCAGTCGGTCGATCAATGATGATCTGCAAGTGCTCGATAATTACCACGTGCAGTCTCACATTCCGACCGGCGCAGAGGTGATCCCAGTTTGGCAACCTAGCGAGTCCGAGAAAATCGTTTGTAGGGCATCCTGGCGCGATGAATTTTCCGCGAGTACTCAGAGGATGCTTTTTTCAACGGCCACGTCCTTTATCACGCACAAAGTTGGGCGGAAGCCCGCATCACGTGACTGGCGTATTTGGCCGAGATGGGGGTTTTACATCGAGCGCCGGGATAAACCGGCATGTTG
>JBEKAS010000190.1:0-8304 GCA_050015795.1 Occallatibacter sp.
TGGTGTCGCGTGTTCGCCCACAGATGACCTCCTCTTTCACTCCAATTTGAATTTCAGATTTCGGGGAAACTGGTGAATCCAGAATTGGGGACCGTTCTGCTTCTGGACTCGGGGAATGCCAACAATATACCGAACGGCCCGATCCCGTGTCGCTAACAAATTTCGCACTGGAGTGCTTTCGGAGCCTGAGCGATCACTCCGTGTTGCTCCCGACGCACCGGGCGCAGGAACAGCGCCTAGTCAACGCGCCTTCGAAGAGATCAACAAGGCCTAATTGTGCAGCTTTCTGGGGCTTTTGCATCGCTCTTCTGCACCGTACGGGTGATGGCATGACCCTTTCGATTGGGCTATGCTCCATAACCAAGGTAATACCCGTCCGCTACGGAAGAGGTTCACGAATGCAGAATAAACTACGGGTTGGCATCGCACTGTCCGGCGCACTCGTAGCCTTTCTCGCGCCCGTTTTGGCCTCTGCTTATCTCGCCTGGTGGGAGAGTTACGCGACGGAAAAGGCGCTGAGTCTCAACAACGCCCAGGACGTTCTGCGCCGCATTGAAGAGACCTCAAGCCAGTTCAAGGAAGACGCGCAGAGACTGGCGCAAGCCGACCTGCCGCCCTGCTCGCCGCAGGACATCAAACTCATGCGACAGGTCGATCTTGGGTCCAGCTATATGAAGGCGATCGGCCGCGTCACGCACGACACTCTGCTTTGCACCTCGCAGGGAATCACAAATCCTGTTTTTCTCGGCAAGCCGGATCTGGTCACCGAGCACGGTATCTCGGAATACTTCAAAAAAAATCCGGAGGGACAACCTTCGCATCCGCTGGACGTCGTCGCGGTCGGCGGATTCGCGATGATTGTCGACCCGAACCTGGCCCTCGACGTTTCCACCGAAGGTCCTGACGTCGAGCTCGCCGTATTCGTTCCATCTGCACCCAACCGCGATCTTGTGGCCGCCCAGGGCCAGAACTTTCCTTCCGACTGGTTCGAACCGATTGATCAAGGATCCCAGTCCACCATTCTGAACAATGGCTACCTGGTCTCCCGGGTCCGCTCTGCGCAGTGGGACCTCGCCGTTGTGGCGGCAACGCCACAGAGTTACATCTACCAGCGCATTGCCCACTTCGCCGTCTTCTTCATCCCCATCGGCGCTCTCTGCGGCGCCATCTTCTCCCTGATGGTCAGCCTCCTCACGCGCATGCACTCCTCCTTCCCCACCATGCTCCGCCGCGCCCTCAAGAACGGAAGTTTGTACGTCCTGTATCAGCCGGTTGTGGAGTTGGAGACACGCCGCGTCATAGGCGCCGAAGCCCTGCTCCGCTGGAAAAGCCGCTCAGCCGACATGCGGCCCGATTATTTCATTCCCCAGGCTGAACAGTGCGGCATGATCCAACTCATTACGGCGCAGGTCCTTGCCATGGTCGCGCGCGATCTGCCGCAGTTCCTGAAAATAGATCCTCACTTCTGCGTCGCCGTGAACGTCTCCGCGGCAGACCTCTGCGACAACCGCACCATCGATGCCATGGACCAGTTCCTTCGCGTCTCCGGAGCACGTCCAGAAAACGTTGAGATCGAAGCCACGGAGCGCGCCTTCCTGCAGGGGCCAGAGACCGCGGAGCTCATCGATGCACTGCGCGCCAAGGGATTCAGCGTGGCCATCGACGACTTCGGCACCGGCTACTCGAGCCTTTCGTGCCTCCAGTCTCTCTCGCTCGACACGCTCAAAATCGATCGCGCCTTCGTGGAAACCATCAATACCGACGGCGCCACCAGCCAGGTGGTGCTGCACATCATCGAAATGGCCCACTCGCTGCATCTCGAAATGGTTGCCGAGGGCGTGGAGACGGAGCCGCAGGCGCAGTACCTTCTGAAGCGCGGGGTTCGGTATGCCCAGGGATGGCACTTCGGCAGGCCCATGGACATCGCCCCTCTCTGCGAGCAGATTCGCATTCACGCAGCGGCCGATGACGAGACCGTCCTCGTCGGATCTGCCCGGTAAATGGTTTGAAAAAGCCATCGCGAAGGCTATTTATTTTCAAACATTTGCGCGTTTTCTGCGCTGAAAGGCCTTGAAACCGGCTTTCCCGCGCACGCATTCGCGCACCTGGGTCGGCAACCGCGCCCGGCGCTCGACGCGCCTCGGTTGCGGGTACACTAGAACCATGCCGGAGATTCAACGCAGAAAAACCCCCACCGTAAAAATTGGACATGTGCGCGTAGGCTGGGAGGTTCCGGTTGTCGTGCAGTCGATGACCAACACCGACACGGCTGACGTGCAGTCCACCATCGAACAGGTTGCGGCCCTCGCCCTTGCCGGCTCTGAGATCGTGCGCGTCACGGTCAACAACGAGGCCGCAGCCGCAGCCGTGCCGCACATCGTTGAGGGTCTCGAGAAGCGCGGCCTGCGCGTACCCATCGTCGGCGATTTTCACTACAACGGTCACATCCTGCTCAAGAAATATCCCGCCACGGCCCGTGCGCTCGCCAAGTACCGCATCAACCCTGGCAATGTGTCGATCGGCCGCAAGGACGACGACAATTTTCGCATCATGGTGGAGTGCGCTGTCGAGAATCACAAGCCCGTGCGCATCGGCGTGAACTGGGGCTCGCTTGATCAGTCGCTGCTGACGCGCATGATGGACGAAAACAGCAAAAAGGCCGAGCCTCTACCCGCCCGCGACGTGATGATCGAAGCCATGATCGCAAGCGCCCTCGAATCCGCAGCCGCTGCGGAGCATTACGGTCTGGGACACGACATGATCCTTCTCTCCGCCAAGGTGAGCGGCGTGCGCGACCTGCTCGATGTCTACACCAATCTAGCCGCGCGCTGCGATTATGCGCTCCACCTCGGCCTCACCGAAGCCGGGATGGGCTCGAAAGGGCTCATCGCCTCGACCGCAGGCCTCGCGCCGCTGCTGCTCGCAGGCATCGGCGATACGATTCGCGTAAGCCTGACACCCAAGCCCAACGGCGACCGCACGGAAGAAGTCCAAGCCGCGCAGCAGATCCTGCAATCGCTCTCCATCCGCAGCTTCATGCCGCAAGTCACGAGCTGCCCTGGCTGCGGCCGCACCACGAGCACCTATTTCCAGGAGCTCGCCGAGCAGATTCAGACCTACCTGCGCACTTCCATGCCCGAGTGGCGCAAGAAGTATCCCGGCGTCGAGGAGCTGAAGCTCGCCGTCATGGGTTGCGTCGTCAACGGCCCCGGCGAGTCAAAACACGCTAACCTGGGCATCAGCCTGCCCGGCACGTTCGAAGATCCCGTCGCTCCCGTCTACATCGATGGCAAGCTCTCGACCACGCTCCGCGGCGACACCATCGTCGCCGAGTTCAAGCAGATCCTGGACAATTACGTCGAGAGCCACTACGGACAGGGCGCGAAGAGCGGGGAGCTAGTCGGGACACAC
This sequence comes from Occallatibacter sp., assembly GCA_050015795.1. Taxonomy (GTDB): domain Bacteria; phylum Acidobacteriota; class Terriglobia; order Terriglobales; family Acidobacteriaceae; genus Telmatobacter. Next base: position 3,412 of record JBEKAS010000190.1, read on the forward strand.
TAGAACCGGTTGCATAAATGGGGCCGTGAAAGGGCACGACTTCAGTCGTGCCACAAAAGCTACCTAAAACCTAGGACTTTAGCCCCTGAGGAATGTTTCTCCGGCCTGCGCGCCTCCCTCATGCTATTTTCGAGGCGGCTCTGGAAAACACTCGCGCGGCATTCAATGCGCGGCCGTCTTGACCCGCACCAACTGAAATCGCACTGAGTATCCCACTCCGATCGCGTAGTCCGGCGCGGCGGATGAAAGTCCCACGCTCCAGTGGAAATCGATCTGCTGATGCGCCGAAAACTTGTAGCACGTACCCATGTTGAGAATATGTGCCGGCGTGCCGCGCTCGGGAAACGAGCCCGAATATTCCACCCACGCATCCCAGGAAGTGGTGAGCTGGCGGTCAAAGTAGACGCTCGCCTGCCCCGTCGTGTTGCGGGTCAAATTGTGGGTCCCGGGCTGGGTCGGCCACGACCCGGAAAACATCCCCGCCGCGGTCCAGTTCTTCGAGAGCCCGCGCGACCACGGAATCTGCAACGACGGATCGTAGCCGTGGCTCGAGATCTGGCTTGAGCCGATGGGAAAACTCAGCGACGGAATCACCGAGACATCGAGCCCCTTTGCCAGCATGAAGTGCTGCTTGTAGCCCAGCACCACATCGCCGGCTCCGCTGCTGTAGCCCGAAGCCGTCTGGTCGTTGGTGAAGTAGTCCGGCACTGCGAAGCGCACCTCTGCATCACCCGGAACGCCCCAACGCATCCATGTTTCCGGCAGATCGAGGCCCCACTTTCCACTCGCCTCGGTGTCGGCCAGTCCATTTTCAAACTGCAGGCTGCCGCAAGGGGCCGTGGTGCTGGCCTCGGTGATCTGCGGTCGATCGGTCGAGATGGCGCTCTACGCATCCGCGCCGCAGGGCTTCGCCTGCGCGTGCGCCCAAGCCGCGGCCGCCGCGGAAATATGACCACCAATACCTTGACCTGTTCTGCATGGATTGATCTGAAAATTACGCCGGATCCGCCGCACCCCGGTAGCGCAGGACCTTGGCCGGCACGCCGCCCACAATCGCGTTGGCAGGCACCGGCCGCGTCACCACCGCGCCCGCAGTGATCACGGCGCCCGAGCCAATCGAAACTCCTTCGAGAATCACCGCATTGGCTCCGATCCACGTATCGTCCTCCGCGGAAATCCTGGCAGCGGTGTCCAGCTGAATCCCCATCGGGATGCCGAGCGCGGTGCCGTGATTGTGGTCGACAAAACGGCACCCGCTCGCGATTAACACTTTGCAGCCTACTTCGATTCGCGCACTGATGTTGAACTCGCATCCGCTCCCGATGAAGCAATCGTCGCCGATGATGATCGACGGGCCAGGGCAGTAAATCCCGTCGAAGTGAAAATACACGTCGTGTTCGATGCGGCAATTCCTGCCGATCCGGACCTGATGCGGCCATGTCACGTGGAGAGAGCTGAAGGTGGTGCCCTTTCCGATCTGCATTCCCTGCAGCAACCAGAAGGCCCGGCGCACGGGGCGCAGGAGCAGGCTTTCGACCCTTTCGCGGATGCGAAAAAGGGCCTTGCAATAGAGGGCGCGCAAGTTGGTCAATGCCAATCCCCTCGAAAAGAGCCGAAGTCCCTTGCAGGCTATCACAGGCCCCATGAAGCTCAGGCTGCCGTATGCGTTGGCCGCATCAGCGCCCGGAACGCCGCCAAAAAACCGCGGCACGATCTTGGAAGATGCCGTAGACTGGCAGCAACTCTCACCCAGGAAATCACCATGTACCCAGGCCGTTCTTTGTGCGCGATGGTCCTGATGTTGGGCATGCCGATGCTTGCGCTTGCCGGAAAAACCAAACCGTGCGTCCCTGCCGGCCAGGCCGCGCAAATGCTCAACAAAGACGTTTGCGTTTCTGCGCATATCTATGATGTAGTGCAGCTTCCAGACGGCACGCGCTTCCTCGACGTGTGCTCGCCGCAGACCACGGACGAACAGTGCCGCTTCACCGTCGTCAGCTATCGCGAAGATTCCGACGAGGTGGGCGAGCTGAAGAAGTATCGCGACATGGACGTGCAGATTCGCGGCATCGTGCAGCCCATGCATGGCCGGGCGGGCATGGTTCTGAGCCATGCCAGGCAGTTCTACGGCGGTCCGCCGAAGTTCAAGCCGAACCCGCTGCTCGCGCGCGGCTTCAACGCGGAGCAGGAACGGCCGCCGGTGAACGATCCCAACCTGCGCAGCCAGGGCCGACGCCGTGCGTTCATGAATACCAGGGAGCAGGAGACGCTGCCGGGGAAATAGGCAAGCGGCGTTAACGATGCGCAGACCGTCTCTTGCGAGGCGGTAGACAGGACGAGCGCGAGGCGCGCTCCAAGCCTGATTACAGGCTTGGCAGCAGGCGCCGGCGATACAAAACGAAGAGCAATCCACTCATGCCGAGGGCCAGAAGACTCAGCGAGCCGGGCTCCGGGGCGACGACGTTTCCCGTGACGTCGTACGCGACGTTGGCCGTTCCGTATATGTCGGTGATGGTGAGAGCGATGTAGCTCGCCGATCCGAGAGCCCCGCCCGTGTAGCCCACCGTGTTTCCCAGGGCCAGTTCGCCGTATTGGTCGAACCCGTTATCGTAGAACACTACGCAATTCGGCCCGGGGCAAGCGCAGCAAACACTATCAATAAGCGTGAACGTGGGGAAAGCACTGGTGGGGGAATAAAGGTCAATTGCGTCGACCGCACCGGTTGTGGTATTGATCGTGACCGTACCCGCGATCGCATCCCCGGCGTACGGCCCATTTGGAGTATCCGTGATCACGGCATTTACATCGAAGGCCGTGTCTGCTCTTGCCGGTGAAGAAGCAACGACGCCCCAAGTGAAGAACAGCAACGCCAAAACAGAGAGCTTCGCAGCCCGCCGTGCTTGCAAAATCTGATTGATCAGCTTCATGGTTGTTTTTCGATCCTTTCGGTCGACAATACCTTTTGCAATTCTCCCTCCAAACTTAATCGTCGTGATTCAAGCCACTTACGTCTAGCGAAACCATCAAATGTGCAGAAATTTGCACAGATTCAAGAAGAGAATTCGCCTACTCGCCTTTTCCGCAGCTCCCCAGGTGGGATCCCCGGTCGTGTCTGACACTTCTCACGACCCGTTGGAGTTGTTTTCGACAGGCGGTGGAAACCGGCGGCCCGTATCACGGCAGCTGCGCCTCGTAGTACGGCGGGGCGAAACGCGCGCCGTACCAGAGGATCCAGCAGGCGATGACCAGCGAAACCAGGGTCGCGCCGAGACCGATGCTCAAGGTCGAGCGGTCGCTGATGGCGCCGATGATCTGCGGCGAGAAGGTGTCGCCGAAGGCGTGGATGCAGAAGAGATTGATGGAAATAGCCGTGGCGCGCACGGCTCCCGGGACAGAGTTCACGATGGCGGCATTGAGCGGACCGGTATTGACAAAGATAAAGAACTCGGCGAAAAAGAGCGCGGGAATGGTAGTTGAGTGCGGTCCAAAGAAAACCAGGACGCCGAAGGGGATCGTGAAGACGACGCTCCAGAACGAAATCAGGTAGAGCGCGCGATGGTCGGTGCGCTGCCAGCGGTGCGCGATCCAACCGCCGGTGATGGTGCCGCCGATACCGTCAATGACGGTGATGGCGCCGACCACGAGGCTGGCATCGGCCACGGAAAGACCGTTCACGCGGTGCAGGAACGTGGGCACCCAGGCCGAGATGCCGCCCAGCGCAAAAGTGATGGCGGCCAGGCCAAAGGTCGAGGTGAGGAACGCCGGATTCTTGAAGATGCGCAGACGCGGCCGCCCGAAACGGACGCTGCCGAATGTGAAGGTGATCAATGCCGTACCACACGCCGTCAGGAACGCGCCCATCGTAAACAGACGCAGCCGCCGCTTGACAATACGCTCGAGCGCATCCCAGGAGTCGGCGCGCTTTTGCACGGGCCGGGGACGGTCCTTGGCGCCGCGTTCCGGCTCGCGGCCCCACACCCCATAGAGCGCGGCGACGATCAGGCCGGGGATGGCGCAGAGGAGAAACGGCCCACGCCAGCCCCACAGGCTGCCCAGTTCCCCGCCCGCCAGATAGCCGAGCGCCGCGCCCACGGGAATGGCCAGATAGAAGATGGAGAGGATGCGGTTGCGGTCGCGCTCCGGATAGAAATCGGCGAGCACGGCCGGGGCGTAGATGCCGAAGGTGGCCTCGCCTATGCCTACCAGCGCGCGCCGGGTGTAGAGGCTCCAGTAGCTGTGCACAAAGGCGGTGCCGAGCGTGGCCAGGCTCCACAGAATCGCGCCGGTGATGATGAGCGGCTTGCGGCGAAACCAGTCGCCCAGCCAACCGCTGGCTGGCGCCGCAAACATATAAAAAAGAAACAGCGCCGTGGTGAGCGCGCCCATCTGCTGGTCGGTGGCGTGGAACTCCTTCTGGACAAGAGGCTGTGCGCCGGGCAGGATGTATCGATCGAGGTAATTGAGCAGGTTGAGCGCGAGGAGCAGCAGAACCGTACCCAGTGCGGGGCTTTTGTGGGGACGCAGCGATCGGAGAAAAGTTGGCAAGTTACTTGAAGTCCAGTTGAAAGCGTCGCGAAGTCCAAGGAATATCACAGCCGAGGCTGGTGCGCCCACCGCCTCCTGAAACTATTTCCGTTCACGGACGCGGCCAACGCGCCTCGACGGTGGTGCCGATGCCTCCACGCGGGCGGAATTCGCCTTTCACTACAGCCCACACCGGGTCGCAGGCCTTCACGATGTCTTCAAGGACCTGGTTGACGATGTTTTCCTGAAAAATGCCCATATTGCGGTAGCAGAACAGGTACTCTTTGAGCGATTTCAACTCGAGACAGCGCTCTTTGGGCATGTAGCGAATCGTGAGCACGCCAAAGTCGGGCAAACCGGTCTTGGGGC
>JBEKAS010000191.1:0-8300 GCA_050015795.1 Occallatibacter sp.
GACAGGCGCCGTCCGCTTTACGAGCTTCAGGCCCAGCTGCGTCTTCATTGCCTCAATGGCCGTTTGTCCTTCGGAGCCGGTTTCCGCGGTGATGTTTTTCTGGGGAGAACAGGCGAGATGCAGGTCGAATCGGCCGGTGAGGCCGGTCTCATCCACGATCAACCTGCCGCCAGTGTCGCCCTGTGCAGCTCCGATCTCGGTCAAAACCTCTGCAAAGTGCTTCATCGTGGCATTGAGCATGCGGATATGCATCTTTCCGCCTCCGCTCCAGGATGCATCTCCGCAGAACCCAGGAGGCTCGTCAGTGGCTGTGGGCCCCAGTGCCGGGCTGGAGCGATCGATGCAGTTTGTTCCGGAGAGGCGCCGCTGCAATCCAGGCCCCAACTTTCCGGGCTCAACCAACACCAGCGCGTAGACAGGGAGTTCCCTGGTATCAACACGCATCTTGAGCTTGAGGCGATCTTGAAGCAGAGACTGCATCATCAGCCGCATCTGGTCCTTGGTTGGCTCGCCTGACGCGCGTGCCTCAATGGCGATGGGCGTCTCGCGCGACCACTGGGGTATGCTATCTTCCAGTGCGGATTCTTGGTCGGGAAATTCGAGCAGCTTATAGGCGAACTCGACGTAGCCTTTTAGGAAAACGTTAGCTGAAAAGATGCCGTGCAGCTGCCCCGTGTCCTCAAAAGAATCCAGACCGAAGTTGGTTCTCATGGGCGTGTCTGGCGGGCTCAGCCTCAGCGATGCGACCTCGAACTGCTGCTTGCCTCCCGCAGCCGTCTCCCAGGCTGCGGCCGGCGAGTTCTGCTGCTGCGGCTGGGGCGGTGCAGTTTGACAGAATGCGATCGCGGAAAGAGCGGCGAAAACAGCGGTAAGCAAAAACCTGTTGCGAAATGCAAAAAAGTGCCTATCCTTACTCGTCATCGTACGGCCATACCTCTCTTGAGCGGTTTGCCTACTGTTTATCGGTCGCAAGGTAAACGGCCGCGCCGCCCAGAAGCACCAGCGTGGCCACGGTGGGAACCAGCACCATCCAGACCCATGCGGAGCCGGCCAGCGATCCGGAGCTCAGGCTGTCCCATTGCGCCACAGCGGCCTGCGGGAGCTGCACAAACCAGTCGTGCCAGTAGCTCCAGGTAAACCACTCCACGCCATTGCGTGCCTCAAAGCCGGCAAATCCCGCGGCGGCAACGAGAGCCACGGCGCAGGCAAAGATCTGTGCGCCCAACAGTGGCAAACTGATGCGTTCCACGGCGGCATTGCGCCGGCGCAGTTGCGCGCGCCACAACAAAACCGCAGGGGCCACCGGCCGCGCCGCGGCCAGCGACTCCACACGCGCATGACGGAAGGCTTCTGAAATCAGCACCAGGTCGCCGCACGCGCGGCAGCCGCTTACGTGCGTGCGGAGCTCCGGCGGGCACGCATCCGGCCACTGGCCGAGCGCCATGAACTGGCGCACCTCTTTCTCATACGGGCAAGGCGTCAGCTTCATCGTTTCCTCCCGCCGTCCGCAGCGCACGCGCGGAGGAGGGCTGCGATCTTGCGCCGCGCGCGGAAAAGCAGCAGCCGGATGCTGGCCGCATTCAAACCCATCACTTGCGCGATCTCGCGATGCGAGTAGCCTTCGGCGTGAGCCAGCCACAGCATCTGCCGCTCGCGCGGCTTCATTTGCCGGAGCGCGGGCGCCAGCAGTATCTGCGCCTCGGTTTGCGCCGCACTGCCGCGTGCCGCGAAGAACTCTTCGGGAATCTCTTCAATCGACGCGGCGCGCGGGCGGCGCCAATAGTCGCGCAACAGGTTGGTGGCGATGCGGAAAAGATAAAGTCGCGCTGCCGCTTCGCCATCTGTCGCGAGGGCCGGAGCACCGGCCGCGCACAGGAAGCGCACGTAGCTCTCCTGCATCAGATCGTCGGCCAATGCGGGATCGGCGGAAGACCGCGCTAGGTAGGCCCAGAGCGGACGCGCCGAGCGCGAGTAAAACGCGGCGAAGGCCTCGTTCTCCATCGCAGGGTCACAGACGCCGGCGCCGGCGGCTGCATCCTCGGCGCCGCCGGGCGATGTATGCAAAAGTGCATCCGGCAATGCGAATTCCCAAAACATGTGCATTGACATACGCGTTCGTTTCCCGCTCCGGGCCACGCCGGCTCCTTCTTGGGCTCACTGCCCGTCCTGTGAGCCGAAGGGCGCACCGGCCCCGTTCTGTGCAACTTCCTTTTCGGGCATCAACCCCAACCGCTGTGCCAGAACCCATGTCACTCCTGCCGAGAGGATAAACCCGATGCCCGGAGCCAAAGCGAGCGTGCCCAGCACGGTCATCCCCGTTTCCATGCCGGGCCCGGCATGACGCAGGAAGAGCAACCCGACGCCCAGCAGTGTCATCACGATCCCCACCTGCAGCGGCGTCAGCACGCGCGCCACAGCGTTGGGCATGTGCTGGCCCAATGCAGAGCCCGGCGCCATGGGCGAGGCCGTAAGGAACCGTTTACCCGCCTCTGTCTCCATATACGCAACCAGATCCGGGCCGGTGCCAAGCTTTTCGATCAGGCGGCCATGAATCTCACTTTGCTGCTTGAAGGTGCGGCTCCAGCGGCGGCTCTGGACAAAGATATAGATAATCCAGACGAAAGCGCCAAAGATGACAGGGACCACAATCATTGGGACAAGCTCGTCCACGATCCTGGCCGCATCGGACCCCTGCTGCTGCTGCGCCGCCAGTTCCGGCCAAATCACGCGCTGCAGTGCCTGGTCGCGGCGTCCGTCCGACGGGTTGAGCTTGCTGAACAAATAGAACTCGGGGTTGCGCGCGACGTCGGGGTGGTTGACCAGGAACTGTGCCAGCTCGGGATTGCTGCGGGCCACATATTGCTGATCGGCCAGCAACGAGGGATCGGCCGCGACCGCGGCAGTCAGTGTCGGGCTCAGGCGCAGCAGGTGCAGCAGCTGCTCCTGGGTATCGGCCACGTCTTTCTCGCTGGGTGCTTGGGCTGTGGGTGTGGCCGCGGAGTGCGATTGGGAGTAGGCCTGAGGAGCAGTTGCCACGTTCAGCGCCATTGCGGTCGAGAGGATCCACGATGCGATGATTTTTCGATTTTCCATTGCAGATGCCTTCTTTCCATTCGATGGGACGCGTCTGCATATGAAACGAACGAGAAGCAAATCGGTTAACAAGGAAGGCTTGGGTCCGGGATTCGGGGATGTTGGGATTCAGGCGCGACGAAGCCACACGCGCAGAAGATGCGTCGCCAAAGGAGACATCGCCTCGGAGCGTCAGAGCAGGCCGGCAAGAAACGGAGCTACGATTTTCACCCCAATGCCGACGATTCCGGCAATCTTTGAAACGGTTTCAACAATCCCGGAGACGTTCTTCGCCACGGCGCCGACGCCTTGCAATTGGTCATTGATCCGCCCGATGGCGTCGGACATAGCTGCCTTGGGCTCCGGCGCATGCACGGCCTGCTCCATCTCGGGAACCGCCTTTTCGAGGAGCACTTTTTTTGCGCCCTCGGGAAGATCGGCGTTTTGTATGTGGTCACGCAGTTGCGAGAGGAGGTCAAGAACCTCTTTCTGCACCTGCTGGTTGATGGTTACTGTCGCCTGGGCGCCAGCGCCCACAGCGATGCCGGTGCCCGAGATATTTCCTGTCGTGATTGGGGAACCTTCGCCTGCCATATTGCCTCCTCTATTCAGGGATGAACGCTCGCATTGTTGCTTGCACTATCCCAATTCACCTTCGCGATGCTGTGTTCTCCGATGGCGATGCCCGTCCCGTTGATGTTGCCGGTCCGGATGGAAGCATCGACGTTGATGATGGTGATGCCTCCCACGCTGGTGGGCAGCGCGGTAAGCGGGATGGATTGCTGGTTGGGGCCGACCAGCCGATATTCGACCTGGTCTTTTCGGTCTTCGTCCACTACGGCGACGAGTTGTTGCGGAGATTGCGGCGCTCCGGCCAGAATGATGCGGCCGAAAAACTCCATGCAAGGAGCGGTGAACTGGGTCCAATTGTTGAGCGCAATGGCAATGAGCACCTCCACGGCTGCCTGCGGGCTCGTCATCACCACCTCCATCAAGCGCAAGGGAATTCCGAAATAGTTCATGGCGTCGAACTCCCGGATATGCGCGGGGCCCTGTGCCATTTGTACCTGCCTGCAGGGTTGCATTCCCAGAAATCCCGCCAATTCCAGACTCCTGCATTGCTGCATCGCCACCATGGGGTTTTCGAGGGAATACAGCGTTTGCAAAAGCGGCTGCAGCTCAAAAGCCTGCACGGAGCGGATCTGAATCATCGCTTCGATATTGAATGGGGATACGCCGGGAGGAAGCAGCCGATAAAAGCCGGCCATCGGATTGCTCTGTGCGATGGTATATCCCGGCGGAATCTCTACAGAGTATCCGGGGCCAAAGATAGTATTTGCAGCAGCCATCGAGCCCTCGCGGGGAACTGATCGGAAAAAACCGTGGCTCACTCCGGTTGTCAGGACAGTATATCGCCGGATTGCATTTGAGCAACATGGGTTGTTTGAAGGGCGACATTTCACGTTTCGAGGAAGACAGGGCGGGGTTTAGAATCGAGGAGGTTGCGGGTCACTTCACCGCACGCAAAATCACGCCCGCGCGCAGCGACCCGAGAACGACTTGTTGCGGCGGGCTATCGTGTGGAATCAGGGAAGGCAATGCTAGCAAAGACGGCTGTAGTGCTGGGCGCCCAATGGGGCGACGAGGGTAAGGGAAAGATCGTCGACGTGCTGAGCGAGCGGTTCAGTGCCGTGGCGCGCTACGCCGGCGGGCATAACGCCGGGCACACCGTCATCATTGGCGAGCACAAATTCGTCTTGCAACTCATTCCCTGCGGCGTAATTCGCCCCAACTGCAAAGGCGTCATCGGCAACGGCGTGGTGCTCGATCCCATTTATTTTTTGGACGAAATCGACCGCGTGCGCCGGACCGGCCTCGATATCGACGGGCGCCTGTTCCTCTCCAACCGCGCGCAGGTCATCCTGCCCTACCACCGCATGATCGAGCTGGCCGCCGAAACCGCGCCGGGACGCCAGAAGATCGGCACCACGAGCAAGGGCATCGGCCCGGCCTATGAAGACAAGATGGCGCGCAGCGGTCTCCGCGTCATCGATCTGCTGAATGATTCGCTGCTCAAAACGCACATTGAGGCGGCCTGCGAAGAGAAGAACGCAATCGCCCACGCGCTTTTCGACACTGACCCGCTCGATCCCGCCAAAATGTACGACGATTACGCCGCCGCGGCCGAGCGCATCCGTCCCCTGGTCGCCGATACCGGCCGTTTGCTCCACGGCATCCTGGCCAAAGGCGGCAGTGTGATGTTCGAAGGCGCGCAGGGCACCATGCTCGACATCGACCACGGCACCTATCCGTATGTCACCTCGTCTTCGGCGACGGCCGGCGGCGCGTCCACCGGAACCGGCGTGGGGCCCACGGCCATCGGCACGGTCATCTCCGTCACCAAGGCCTACGTCACGCGCGTGGGCGGCGGACCCTTCCCCACCGAGATTCGCAATGCCATCGGCGATCATCTCCGCGTGCGCGGCAACGAGTACGGCGCCGTCACCGGCCGTCCCCGCCGCTGCGGCTGGCTCGATATACCGCTGCTCCGCTACTCCAACCAGGTCAACAGCGCGGAATGGCTGGTCGTCACCAAGCTCGACGTCCTCGACGAGCTCGAAGAGATTCCCGTCTGCATCGGCTACGAGATCGACGGCAAGGTCAGCGACGAAATTCCCGCCGATGTGCGCGGGCTGGAGGCCATCAAGTCGTGCTATACCACGCTCAAGGGCTGGCGCCAGTCCACTGAAGGCATTGCCGAGTACGGCAAGCTGCCGCAGGCCGCGCGCGATTATCTCGCCTTCCAGGAGCGCGAGAGTGGGGCGAAGATCGGCATGATCTCCACCGGTCCCGACCGCGACCATACCATTGTGCTGCCTGAGTTTGCCGCGGCCCTCGACAGCATCCACGCGTAAGAAACAGCGGAGTGAGCGGGGCTAGCGGCGTTAGCGGAGCGAAACGGCCATCCCCACAGTTCAATCCTTCACTCCTTCACTAGCTACTAACCACCAACCACTAACCCGCGCCCTGCTCCCCTTTTCCTCCTCACTTCCGTCCAATTTTTGGGTCGGGTAACGTGGCCGGTAACACCCGCTTAGCACTGCCGGTGCCTGTTTATCACAAATCCATTTGACCATTACCCCGTTCCGGTACTACCGTGTACGCGTATGCCGGGTTCATCGATCGACCTACTGAGCCCTATCCGTTTGCGCCGGTTACACCCCCGGTGGGCCATGGCCGCAGCTCTCGCATTCGCGGTCGGAGCCATTCCTCTATTCGCCGGCGGCTTCTCGCTGGCGCAGAAGCACGAAAGCCGCCACGAGATCGATCAGCTCGAGGACGAATGGCGCAACGCAACTCTCAGCGGCGACGCCAAAACTATGGATTCCCTGCTGGCCGACGACTACATGGCCATCACCGCCGCAGGCACGCTGCAATCGCGCGATGAGACCCTGGCGAACCTTCGCTCTGGCCGTCTGCATTTCACTACGCTTACCATCACCGACCGCAAAGTGCGCTTCTACGGAACCACGGCCGTGGTCACCTCGCTGGCCACGATTGAGGCCACCAACCCCGATGGCCCGGTGACCGGCGACTACCGCTACACGCATGTCTACGTGCGCAATGCGCAGGGCGTGTGGAAGATTGTGAGCTTTGAAGCCAGCCACGTTCGCGAGGCCGGCCAGCACCGGCGCAACGAGTTCCACTAGGGGCTGCCTCGTTCCCGGAACGATTACTGCAACCTATCCCCACCAAAATCATCTAGTTAGCAGTGTGTTCCCCTCCCTCAATGGCGGAAAAAGCCTGAAAATCTGCTCCGGCCTTCCGCCGGCCTTGAAAACAAAAGGCTCTCAGGGTACACTAAAGTCAATATAGGACTAATTAAGTCCTATATTGCGGGATTCCGGGTGAAGCACTTCCTCTCTCTGGATAGAGCGGTAGGCGCCGGGACCTTATAGAGCGGCGACGCTCAATCGGCGATGGGTGCCATAGGCACCCGGTTCAACCTCTTTCATCGCGGTTTCCCGTGGAGGTCAAATGAGTTCAAGTGTCGATACCATTCGCGATCTGGCAGCCCAGGATTATAAGTGGGGCTTTGTCACCGAGATCGACGAAGACCGCGTGCCCAAGGGGCTCAATGAAGACATCGTGCGCCTGATCTCGGCGCGCAAAGGCGAGCCCGCGTTCATGCTGGAGTGGCGGCTGAATGCGCTGCGCCACTGGTTCCAACTGGAGCGGGAGCAGGGCGAGCCAAAGTGGGCCAACGTCAAGTTCGATCCCATCGACTACCAGAACATCGTCTACTACTCCGCGCCCAAACAGAAGCCGTCGTTGGAGAGTCTGAGCCAGGTCGATCCCGAGCTGCTGAAGACCTACGCGAAGCTTGGCATTCCGCTCGATGAGCAGAAGCGCCTCTCCAATGTGGCCGTCGACGCGGTCTTCGACTCAGTCTCCGTGGCCACTACCTTCAAAGACAAGCTCGCCGAGATGGGCGTCATCTTCTGCTCGTTCTCTGAGGCGGTACAGAAGCATCCCGACCTCATCAAGAAGTACCTGGGAACAGTGGTGCCGCATACCGACAATTTCTACGCGGCGCTCAATGCCGCGGTCTTCACTGACGGCTCGTTTGTTTACGTGCCCAAGGGCGTGCGTTGCCCCATGGAGCTTTCGACTTACTTCCGCATCAACGCCGCGGAGACAGGCCAGTTCGAGCGCACCCTGATCATCGCCGACGAAGGCGCATCCGTGAGCTATTTGGAGGGCTGCACCGCGCCCATTCGCGACACAAACCAGCTTCACGCCGCCGTCGTCGAGCTCATCGCGCTCGACAACGCCCAGATCAAGTACTCCACGGTGCAGAACTGGTATCCCGGCGACAAGGAAGGCCGCGGCGGCATCTACAACTTCGTCACCAAGCGCGGCAAGTGCCTGGGCCGCAACTCCAAGATTTCCTGGACGCAGGTCGAAACCGGCTCCGCCATCACCTGGAAGTACCCGAGCTGCATTCTGCAAGGCGACAATTCGGTGGGCGAGTTCTACTCGGTGGCGCTCACCAACAACCGCCAGCAGGCCGACACCGGCACCAAGATGATTCACATCGGCAAAAACACGCGCTCCACCATCGTGTCCAAGGGCATCTCGGCCGGCTTCGGGCAAAACACCTATCGCGGCCAGGTCAAGATCATGAAGGGCGCAACCGGCGCGCGCAACTACACGCAGTGCGATTC
>JBEKAS010000192.1:0-8288 GCA_050015795.1 Occallatibacter sp.
TGGTCGAAATCAGGTAGACGGGAACCGTCAGTACAAGGAGGACAGGCACAAAAATCAACCAGTTGAATGGGAACGGCCTGCCCGAATAGAGAAACTCCACCCGGCTGATTGCGGGCGAGAGAAGGTTTCCTACACAAAGTGTGAACACGACAACCGGGCCAGGATTGGCTCGCACTCCCATCGCCCATAACATGGCGATAAGAACCGCAGATAGGGCAAGGTAAACAATTTGCTGCCGAAAGAACGGCCGCACAACCGAGAATTTCACGTTCACACCGCCTCAGTGCCTGAGCCGTGTTGAGTTGACCCGATGAGTCTTACTATAGCCGCTAGCCAGTGTGGCGAGTCAGAAGTTCGCATCACAATGAAATTGTCATCCTGAGCGAAGTTTGCCGCGCTTTCTGCGGCAAACGGAGTCGAAGGATCTGCGGTTGTCTTTGCATTTGCATTTGCTTTTCGCGCCTTTCACTCAGCACGATGAGGGTGCCCCCGGTCCCTCGCCTTTGTGGACCGGGGATAGCTCCGCGCCAAAATGAGTCGAAGAACCTGCGGTTATTTTCCATTGACCTCAGATCCACAACACAAGTTGCCGTTCCGCGTACGTGCCGCCAATTCACCTCGACGAGCTAGAGGCTGCCTTTCGTCCCCGCCTTTTTCAACCGATCCCGAATTGCCGCGCCAATCCCCTCCGCCGCCGGCAACGGGCAAAGAATCACCGTGCATCCCGCGGCATCGAGTGCGCGCAACCCTGCATAGAGCCGCTGCGCAAGCTCTTCCGGAGCGTTCCACCGCCCCCACAGAAACACGCACTCCTTCGCGATCGCCGCCGGTGCGGCAACTCCCTGCGGCAGCATCACGCCCAACTCTTCGCCGGGCTCGCTTTGCACCGCTTTCTCCAGGCACGCACTCAATGCGGCGAGCGGCGCTTCCACGAGCACCAGCCGCGCCCGCGGTGCGTAGTGGCGAATCCCCACGCCCGGTGAGGGCAGCGCTTTCGCGGGCGTCTCAGGCAACCCTCCGGCGCCCCGAGCCATCTCCACCGGCCCGGCCACTTCGCGAATCTGCTCTGCCGTCACCGCGCCCGGCCGGTAGATCACCATCGGCGTTGCCGAGGGATCGAGAACCGTGGACTCCACGCCGCGTGGCGACGGCCCCGCATCGAGAATCGCGTCAATGCGCCCGTCGAGATCGTCCAGCACATGCTGCGCAGTCGTAGGGCTGATGTGGCCGAAGCGGTTGGCGCTGGGCGCAGCTACGGGAACCTGGGCGCGTCGAATCAACTCGAGCGCGACTGGATGTGAAGGTACGCGCACCCCCACCAGCGGTCGGCCCGCGGTCACAGCATCGGGCACCGCGGGTGTGCGCGGCAGCAAAAGCGTGAGGGGCCCCGGCCAGAAATGCTCCATCAGCCGCCGCGCCGCCGCGGGCGCCTCCGCGACCAGCCCTTCGAGCATCGCTTCAGAAGCAATGTGCACGATGATCGGGTCCCACGCCGGCCGCGATTTGGCGGCAAAGATGCGCTCCACGGCGGTGCGGTCGAGAGCGTTCGCCCCCAGACCGTAGACGGTTTCGGTCGGCAGCGCCACTAATCCTCCGGCGCGTAGAATTTCTGCCGCGCGCTCCAGTGCCTCCTGGGTTGCAGCCGTCTCCAATTGCGCTGGATCCACGATCAAGTGCAGGGTCTTCACTCTTCCATTGTCGCCGCTGCGCGCCCCTCCGCGCCCCTCCGCGCCCCCTCCGCGCTATGGACCGGTATACTCGCAGTACCCCGTTTCCTTGCCGCCCGATGCCGATCGAAACTGAGATCAAATTCCGCGTAGACTCGCTCGCCGCACTGGCCGAGCAGCTCCAGTCGGCGGGATTCCGCCTCGTAACTCCGCGCAGCTTCGAGAGCAATGTCCTCTACGACACGCCGGACCGGCAGATGCGCGCCCGCACCGAGATTCTCCGCATCCGCAGCTACGCGGGCCGCTGGACCCTGACCCTCAAGCGCTTGCCGCGATCTGGCCCCGCCCCTGATTCCGATGACCGGGGCCCCCAGGAAGCGAACCTTGCTTCCTGGGGTGGTGGCGACGCCCGGCACAAACACCGCGTTGAAACCGAGACCGGAATCGCCGATGGCGACGCGCTGGCTGAGGTCTTTCTCTCGCTCGGTCTGGTCGTAGCCTTCCGCTACGAAAAGTGGCGCACGGAGTGGACCGACGGTGAGGGCCACTGCGTCATCGACGAGACGCCCATCGGCGATTACGCGGAGCTGGAGGGCTCTTCGGCCTGGATCGACCGCACCGCTGCCCGCCTCGGCGTCGAACCCGCCCGGTACGTGACCCTCAGCTACGGGCGCCTCTTCGAGGCTTGGCGCGAGGAGCATTCGAGCTCCGCCAATGACCTCACCTTCGCCGCCATCGCCCAATCCCCGGCCGCCCGCTGACTCACCTCCCTGCTCCCGTGCTCCCTCGCTCTCTCGCTTCCTGCTTTTCCCCATCCCATGCAGGAACTTGCATGCCTGGCATGCGTCCCCTCGGGGGCAGAAACCCGGGGGTACTCTCCCGCGGGTGCTTGAGAGGATTCCAATGGAATATCATGATCTTTTGGGGTACTTTCAAAGACAATGCCCAATGCACGCAATGGTTCAGATGACTCCGACGGCAAGT
Source organism: Occallatibacter sp. (assembly GCA_050015795.1). Taxonomy (GTDB): domain Bacteria; phylum Acidobacteriota; class Terriglobia; order Terriglobales; family Acidobacteriaceae; genus Telmatobacter. The sequence goes on from JBEKAS010000192.1 coordinate 2,652, forward strand.
TCCTGACCGTAGCGATTCTCGACTCTGATGCGCAGCGCCGCAAGGCTGCCGCCGAGGCCCTCGCGGGGAATAAGAGCCTTCAGATCACTGAAATTCCCTCCTTCCCCGGCAAGGTGGAAGAGCTGGCGCAGTTGCTGCCCGAAACCTACAACGTAGTCCTGTTCAACGTCGACTGCGACCGCAATCTGGCCTTCGCGTTGGCAGAAAATCTAAGCGCCAATCCGCGCACCTACGTGATGGCCTACTCGTCCAGATCCGACACGAAGTTGGTCGTCCATCTCATGCGCGCCGGCGCCCGCGAGTTCTTCTCCACGCCCGTCGATCCCGCCGAGATTGCCGCCGCCATGGAGCGCGCGGCGGAGCATTATGCCGCGACCACTCCTCCGGAGTCCAAAGGAACCAGCCGGTTGTTCGTCTTTCTGGGCACAAAGGGCGGCTGCGGCGTCACCACCCTGGCAGCCAACTTTGCCCTCGCCCTGGCCCAGGAATCCGAAGGCAAGACCCTGCTGATCGATTTCGGCCTGCCTCTGGGCGACGCAGCCATCAACCTCGGCATCAAAACCGAATATTCCGTGGCCAACGCCCTCCAGCTCACCGGGCGGCTCGACCCCAGGCTGCTCTCCACGCTCGTGGTGAAGCACAACACGGGATTAGCGGTCCTGGCATCTCCTTCTGAGTTCACCGATTCCATCACGCCTCTCGAATCCATTGACAAGCTGGTCTCTGTGGCACGCGAAGGCTACGACTTCGTGGTGGTCGACGCGGGTTCGCGCGTCGACCTGTTCAACACCTCGCTCTTTGACAAGTCGGCCATCATTTACCTGATCACGCAGGTGGGCATCTCAGAGATGCTCAACGCCAACCGCATGGTGTCCAAGTTCTTCTTCACGCGCGACCATACCCTGCAGATCGTGATCAACCGCTACAAGCCCAGCGATCTGCTCTTCGACGAGAGGAAAATTACCGAGGCGCTCACCCGGCCCCCGCAGTGGAAGGTCCCCGACGACTACGCCGCCGCCCGCCGCACCCGCGAGACTGCGTCGCCCATGGTGCTCGTCGACTCCGCCATCGCCCGCGCCATTCGCGAGATGGCAAAGAGCGCCGCCGGCTTGCTCACCGAAAAGAACGCAAAGCGCGGCTTCTTCCGCTTCCTGCGGTGAAAAGACAGGGACCTATTCCCTGTTCTTTGCCGTCTCGCGCCATGGAGGAGATTCGAGCCAGTTCGCGGGAAATGCGTCGTCCTCTTCGGCAGAGACGATGGTCCCCTGATGAAATACGATCCGCCAGCCCTCGGGCGTCCGCTGCCAAATCGTCGCGCGCCGCGTCACGCGCTCAAGCTGTCGCAGCGTGTACGTCATCAGATAGGTATCCGGACCGAGTTGCCGGACGGCGTGGTCTTCGCTCGTCCATCCGGCGGAGGCCGCATCCACGGGAGGATACTTTTCCAACTCGTTCAGAATGAATTCCCGGCTGTAGCGGCGCCCCGAGGCACTCGCTTCCCAGTACTCAGGAGCGACGGCCTTCTCGAAGTCTGTCCGCGATGTGCCAAACTCCCGCGTGTGAAAAATCGGTTCCCGGCGCTTCAGCTCTTCGAGTACCGGATGCAGATTCGGATCGGTACGCGTAAAAACGTTGCTAGGCGTTTTCATAACTAGGCATTCTACGCCGCGCGCAACCGTTCGCGAGGGTTCGTTGACTCGCTGACTTGCTGACTCGCTAACTGCCCGCTCCATGGCACTTCTTGTACTTCTTCCCGCTGCCGCAGGGGCAGGGATCGTTGCGTCCCACCTTTTCGCCCGTCCGCCGCTGCGTGGGCTGGCTCGATTCACCGGCGCCCGCGCGGCTGGCCGCGGCCAGCTCCCGCTCCTTCTTGCGGTGGAATTCCTTCTCAATCTGATCGATGGTTGTCGTAGGCTGGCGTGTGGGAATCGTAATCTCGCGCGGGGCGCCATCGCCTGCTCCCACGGGCCTCGCCGCACTCGCCACCGGCGGAGCGCTCGGCACCGGGCCGCGCGGACGTACCGTCTCCGTCACCGGCTGTCCATCGGGCCCCAGAATTTGCATCCGGAAGAGGAACCGCGCCGTGTCTTCCTGGAACTTCAGCATCATGGCCTCGAACAACTCAAAGGACTCGCGCTTGTACTCCACCAGCGGATCCTTCTGCGCATAACCGCGCAGGTTGATGCCCTCCTTCAGGTGGTCCATCGACAGCAGGTGATCCTTCCACAGCCCATCGATCACGCTCAGCATCACCATGCGCTCGTGGTAGCGCATCGTGCCCGCACCAAGAATCTTCTCCTTCGCCTCGTAGCTCTCCGTCAGCTTGGCAAAAATCTCCTCGCCCAGCTCGTGCCGGCTCAGCTCCTCGAACTTGATGCCCGACCCCGCCTTGAGTCCGATCAGGTCGAATCCAAAATGATCGACCAACTTCTCGCCCAGTCCCTTGAAGTCCCACTGATCGGGCCGCGTGCGCTCGTTGCAGTACTCGTCGAGCAGGCCCGACAAAATCCCGCCCACATAATCTTCCAGAATCAGCTCGCGCTGTTCGACACCTTCGAGGAGTTGACGGCGCAGGCCGTACACCGCCTCGCGCTGCTTGTTCATCACGTCGTCGTATTCGAGCAGGTGTTTGCGCGCTTCGAAGTTCTGCGCCTCCACGGCCTTCTGCGCGCCCTCGATGCGCTTCGAAATCATGCGCGACTCGATGGGCACGCCCTCTTCCATGCCCAGCCGCTCCAGCAGCGTACTCACCCACTGCTTGGCGAAGATGCGCATCAGGTCGTCTTCGAGCGAAAGAAAGAAGCGCGATTCTCCGGGATCGCCCTGCCGGCCGGCGCGCCCGCGCAACTGGTTGTCGATGCGCCGCGACTCGTGCCGTTCAGTGCCCAGGATGAACAACCCGCCGGCTTCAATCACTGCCTCGTGGTCCTTTTGCGCGGCCGCCGCGTGCACCACATTCGTCTCCGCCCATTCCCCGTTGGAGATTTCGAACTCCTGCCCCTGGTAATAGAAACGCTGGAACCCCGCCGGCGCCATGGGATTGATCGCGCCCTCGGCCACGCTGATGGCGCGCGCCTTCTTCTTGTCCACCAGCTCCTTGCGCGTCATGAAGTCCGGGTTACCGCCCAGCAGAATATCGGTGCCGCGGCCGGCCATGTTCGTCGAGATGGTCACCATCCCCAGCCGTCCCGCCTGCGCCACAATCTCCGCCTCGCGCTCGTGGAACTTCGCGTTCAACACCACGTGCTTCACGCCCTTGCGCTGCAAAATCGCCGACAGCCGCTCACTTTTCTCAATCGACGTCGTGCCGACCAGCGCCGGCTGCCCCTTCTCGTGCAGCTCCGCAATGTTGTCCGCCACCGCCTTGTACTTTTCCTTCTCCGTGCGGAACACCACGTCAGCATTCTCCAACCGCCGCATCGGCATGTTGGTGGGAATCACTACGATCTCCAGCTTGTAGATCTTTTCGAACTCGGCTGCTTCGGTTTCCGCCGTGCCCGTCATGCCGCTCAGCTTTTGATACAGGCGGAAGTAATTCTGGAAGGTGATGGTCGCGAGGGTCTGGTCTTCCTTGCGGATGGTCACGCCCTCCTTGGCCTCGATCGACTGGTGCAGCCCATCGCTCCAGCGGCGTCCCGGCATCAGGCGGCCGGTGAAGGTGTCCACGATAATCACCTCGCCGTCCTTCACCACGTAATCCACGTCGCGCTTGTAGAGCGCGTGCGCCTTGATGGCCGTCTCCACGTAGTGCTTCAGTTCCCAGTTCTCCGCGTCGGCAATGTTGCCGATGCCCAGCGCCTTTTCGATCGTCACCCATCCCTCGTCCGTCACGCCGATCGAACGCTGTTTCTCATCCACAATGTAGTCGCCGGTCAGGTGCTTCTGGCCCTCGCCCAGTTGGATGCCCACCTCCGCCTGGCGTTTTGTGTCGGTCCACTCAATCTCTTCACCCAGTTCGAGCGCGGGAATGATGCGCCGCGCGCGCGCGTATTTGTCCGTCGTCTGGTCCGTCGGGCCCGAAATGATCAACGGCGTCCGTGCCTCGTCGATCAGGATCGAGTCCACCTCGTCGACAATTGCGTAGTGGTGCCCGCGCTGCACGCAATCCTTGATCTCGAACTTCATGTTGTCGCGCAGGTAGTCGAAACCGAATTCGTTGTTGGTTCCGTAGGTGATGTCGGCGCCGTACGCCGCGCGGCGCTCGTCGTCGCTAAGGTCGTGGACAATGACGCCCACGCTCAATCCCAGGAATTCGTAAATCTTGCCCATCCACTCGGCGTCGCGCTTGGCCAGGTAGTCGTTCACCGTCACCACGTGCACGCCGTGCCCCGCCAGCGCATTTAGATAGCACGCGAGCGTGGCCACCAGCGTTTTGCCCTCACCGGTTTTCATTTCGGAGATTTTGCCCTGGTGCAGCACCATGCCGCCGATCAACTGCACGTCGAAGTGCCGCATCTGCACCGCGCGCCAGCCCGCCTCGCGCACCACCGCAAACGCCTCCGGCAGAATCTCCTCGAGCGCGTCCTTTTCCGCTTGCTTGATCTCGTCGGCGTCCTTGATGCCTTCGAGCTTCGCCGCAATCCGCGCCTTGAACTCGGCGGTCTTGGCCCTCAGCTCTTCATCCGAGAGCTTTTTGATCTCCGGCTCCATCGCGCTGATTGTAATCACGATAGGCATGAGCCGCTTGATCAGGCGCTCATTTGCCGTGCCAAAAATTTTAGTCAGAATCTTATCGAAAAACACAGTATTCTCCGCTTACCAGTGTAAATGGCGCGGTTGAAGCGGATATGAGCGTGAAGACTCACTACAAAGGAAACCCCCGGCCGCTGACCGGGGGTCTTTTGTTGATTTTGCCGCCGCTCAGTTGCTGAACAACAGCACGCCCGCTGCTTTTTCTTCGCTCGCGTTCTCGTCCGCGCTCACGGGGCGATAAAAGAGCTGGTTCTGGTCGAGATACACCTCGAGGAATGCCGGCCGCTCCTGGATCTGCCCCGCGATCAGCGCCTCCGAGAGCGGATCCTCAACGTACCGCTGCAACGCGCGGCGCAACGGGCGCGCCCCATAGCTGCGGTCGACGAGCGTCTTGTCCAGAATCCACTTCTTGGCGTCGTCGTTCACTGAGATCGTGATCGATTTCTGCGCCAGGTTGAGGTTCAGTTGCTGCACCAGTAGCTCGACGATTTGAATGAGATCTGCATCGGAGAGCGACTGGAACAGGATCACTTCATCGAGACGGTTCAGGAACTCGGGGTTGAAGGTCTTCTTCACCTCGTTCTTCACCAGCTCCTCGACCTTTTCGCTCACCAGGTCTTCGCGCTCGCTCTGGAAGCCCAGCCCCTGCTTCTTCTGCAGGTGCCGCGCGCCGATATTCGACGTCATGATGAGAATGGTGTTCTTGAAGTCGACGGTGTTGCCCAGTCCGTCAGTCAGTTGCCCGTCCTCAAACACCTGCAGCAGAATGTTGAACACATCCGGGTGCGCCTTCTCGATCTCGTCGAGCAGCACCACCGAATACGGCGAACGCTTCACGCGCTCCGTCAACTGGCCGCCCTCCTCGTAGCCCACGTATCCCGGAGGCGAACCGATCAGCTTCGACACCGAGTGCTTCTCCATGAACTCCGACATATCGAAGCGGAT
>JBEKAS010000193.1:0-8256 GCA_050015795.1 Occallatibacter sp.
ACCATCACCGCCGACGTGCTGGTTTCGCAGAATCCCGATGCGGACATTTTGCTCGATCACATTGTGGTGATTGCGCAGGGCAAGCCGGATTACAAGCCCGCGGTCTTCTATCACGTGCCCGCACCCGGCGACGCGGTTCCGGATTTCAAGCTGCACAACCAGGATGGGCGCGTCCTTCATCTCGGTCAGTTTCGCGGCAAGACGCTGCTCGTCACCTTCATCTACACGCGTTGTCCGTCGCCGACTTTTTGCCCGCTGGTGACGCACAACTTTGCGGTCATCGACCGGCAGTTGGCGGCGACCCCGGCGCTCTACGCCAAAACGCACCTGCTCTGCGTGAGCTTCGATCCGGAGCACGACACGCCGGCGCGCTTGCGTGCCTATGGCGCGCAATACATCGGCAGCGACGCATTTGCCCATTGGGATTTTGCCGTGCCCTCGCAGCCGGAACTGCTGGAGATGGCAAAGTTCTTCGATGTGGGCATTACCTACGGCGCCGATGACACGATTACGCACACGCTTTCCACCACGCTGATCGACGCGCACGGCAAGGTGGCGCAGTTTTATCCGGGCAACGAGTGGACGCCCGAGCAAGTGGTTGCCGACGTGCAGAAAACAGCAACCAGCTCTTAGCTTCTAGCTGTTAGCTTTTTTGTGTGGTTCTGTGCGGCCGGTTTAGGATGCGGAATGTTTCGAATAGAGGTTTTGTGAAAGGGCATGATCGGGGAACCCACCCAGTGGGAGGGTCGCGTGCCGAAACGGATTCAGAAAAACCCGGGGCTTTAGCCCCTGAGGGATTCTGAAGGGGCCTGATCAACTATTGATGCAGTTCTATAAACGAAGGCAAGGAGAGAACAATGAAATACGGTTTGAATATTCGCGAAAGTGGCGAGTTTGACTTTCTGTCGTTGGGAGCGTTGATACACCGGCTGGATCCGGGCATCATTCCCTTCCGCAAGGCGACACAGTGCTTGATTCACGTCAGCGGCGGCGAGTTCAACGTGGCCGCCAACCTGTCGGACTGCTTCAAGATGAAAACCGCGGTGGCGTCGGCCATCGTGGATTATCCCATCGGCGACCTGATCGCGGAGCGCGTGCTCGCTATGGGCGTCAAGCCCATCTACAAGCACTTTGAGCACAACGGTGCGACGGGCCCGAACATGGCCACGGTCTATAGCGATCGCGGCGCCGGCGTGCGGCCTCCCGTGGTGTTCTACAACCGCGCCAACGAAGCCGGCGCCATGCTCAAGCCCGGCGACTTCGACTGGAAGAAGATCTTCGCGGGCGGCGTGCGCTGGGTGCACTCGGGCGGCATCTTTGCGGCGCTCTCGCCCACCACGGCGCCGCTGGTTGCGGAGATGATGAAAGAGGCCAAGGCGGCCGGCGCCATCACGTCGTTCGATCTCAACTTCCGCGAGAAGCTTTGGAAGATCTCGGGCGGCGCTGAAAAGGCTGTGGAGACCATTGCCTCAATCGTGAAGAACGTCGACGTGCTGATCGGCAACGAGGAAGATCTGCAGAAGGGCCTCGGCATTCCCGGCCCCGATGTCCACTCAAAATCGAAGCTCGATCCCACGGTGTTCTTCGGCATGATTGACAACGTGGTCAAGAAGCATCCCCACGTGAAAATCGTGGCCACCACGCTGCGCGAGGTGCATTCCACCAACCGGCACAGCTGGAGCGCGGTGGCGTGGATCGACGGCAAGACCCATGTCGCGCCCACGGCGGAGCTGGACGTGATCGATCGCGTAGGCGGCGGCGACGGCTTTGCGGCGGGATTCATTTACGGACTGCTCAAAGGCGAGGAGCCCGAGACGGCGCTCAAGCTCGGCTGGGCGCACGGCGCGTTGCTCACCACGTTCATCGGCGACACCACCATGGCGACGCTCGACCAGGTGCGTTCGTTTGCCAAGGGCGGATCGGCGCGCATCCAGCGGTAAAAACAGGTGTCAGGTTTCAGGGGTCAGGGATCAGAAAACTCCGTGAGGCTCAACGCCGGGTACGTCTGCGGCGCCGCAGAGCCCGGTCCCTGAAACCTGCCTCGTTGTCACTAACCACCAATCACTAACCACTAGCCACTGATACCTGACACCTGACACCTGACCCAACTGCTATTCTTGCCATGCACTGAGTTTGGAGGTCTGCATGGCAAAAGTGACGTATGTTTTCGGCGTTTTGCTGATCCTTGTGGGGCTGGTGGGATACTTCGGCACGGGCAGCGCCCATCCCACGGCGCTGATTCCCGTGTGGTTTGGTCTAGCGCTGGTCATCGGCGGATTTCTCGCCATCAGTCCCAGCGAAGGCCGTCGCAAGCTCTTCATGCACATCAATGTGACGGTCGGTTTGCTGGGCCTCATCGGCTCAGCTGTTGAGGCAGTGCGCGGCTATGTGAGCGCGATAGCCAAAGGGTTGGGGCCAGACCACATTGCGCTTGCCGCCAAGCTCGCTATGGCAATTCTGTTGCTCATCTACGTCATTCTCTGCGTGCGCTCGTTCATCCATGCACGTAGATCGCGGCAGGTTTGACGCATGGGCGGATTTCGCGGCGGAGGAATGGGAATGGGCATGCGCGCCGAGCGCTCGCCGCACGGGCGCAGCGCACGCGCCGGCCAGGCTGACCTGCCCAAACCCAAGCCGAACCTGAGAAAAATCTGGCCTGAAGTCAAGGCCCTTGTGGTCCCGCGCAAATGGCTCATCCTGGGCGGGCTGGTGCTGATGGTCATCAACCGCCTCGCGGGCCTGGTGCTGCCCTACATGTCGAAGCCTTTGCTCGACAAGGTGCTTTCTACGCAGCATCCGCACCCTGAACTGCTGCCGCGCATTATCTTCATCGTGTTTGGCGCCATGGCGGTGCAGGCGCTCACCTCGTATGCGCTCACGCAGTCGCTTTCCAAGGCCGGCCAGCGGTTGATCGCCGAGTTGCGCCGCCAGGTGCAGCGTCACGTGGGCCTGCTTTCCGTGGCCTATTACGACGAGAATCGCACTGGCACGCTGGTCGCGCGCATTATGACCGACGTCGAAGGAGTGCGCAACCTGGTCGGCACCGGGCTGGTGGAGTTCCTGGGCGGCATGCTCACTGCGATTCTCGCCTTCATCTACCTGCTGCATCGCAGCGTCACGGTCACGCTCACGGTGTTTTCCGTGCTGGGCGTGTTTGTGTTCGTTCTGCAGTATGGATTTCGCACCATCCGGCCCATCTTTCGCGAGCGCGGCCGGATCAACGCGGAAGTCACGGGCCGCCTGACGGAATCGCTCGGCGGCGTGCGCGTCATCAAGGGCTACCACGCCGAAGATCGCGAAGCCACAGTCTTTTCCGGCGGCGTGGAGCGGCTTTTACAGAATGTGATGAGGTCGCTCACCATGACCAGCGTGCTTGGGTCGGCTTCTACCACGGTTCTCGGCCTGGTTTCGGCGCTCGTCATGTGGCTGGGCGGGCACAATGTGCTCCACGGCTCGTGGAGCGTCGGCGACTATTTTGCCTACAACATGTTTCTCGCCTTCATGATTGCGCCCGTCTTTCAGATCGTGAACATCGGCACGCAACTGACTGAGGCTTTCGCGGGCCTTGACCGCACCCACGAGATCATGTCCGAGCTCGAAGAGAATCAGACCCCGGGGCGCACCGTGAAAATGCCGCCCATCGAGGGCCGCGTGCAGTTCGACAACGTTGAATTTGCCTACACGCCCGAGAAACCCGTGCTGCACGGCATCAGCTTCAAGGCCGCGCCGGGTACGGTGACCGCGCTGGTGGGCTCTTCCGGGTCGGGCAAGTCCACCATCATCAGCCTGCTCTGCGCCTTTCACACGCCCACGAGCGGCCGCGTGCTGGTGGACGATATCGATCTCGCTACCGTGGACCTGAACACCTATCGCTCACAACTGGGCGTGGTGCTGCAGGAGTCGTTTCTCTTCGATGGCACCATCCGCGAGAACATCATGTTCTCGCGCCCCGACGCGACCGAGGAGCAGTTTCTCTTTGCCTGCCGCACCGCGAATGTCGACGAGTTTGCCGAGCGCTTTCCCGAGGGCTACGACACCATTGTGGGCGAGCGCGGCGTCAAGCTCTCGGGAGGGCAGCGCCAGCGACTGTCGATCGCTCGGGCATTGCTGGCCGCGCCTCGCATCCTCATTCTCGACGAAGCCACCAGCTCCCTCGATTCCGAATCCGAAGGCATGATCCAGAGCGGGTTGGCCGAGCTCATGCACGGACGGACCACGTTCGTCATCGCGCACCGCTTGTCGACCATTCGCCGCGCCGATCAGATATTAGTGGTCGAGCAGGGCCTAGTTGTCGAACGCGGCAACCATGCAGAGCTGTTTGCCCAACGCGGCCGCTATCACGACCTCTACACCCGCCAGCACGGCCTCGAAGCCAACCTGTTTCTCGCCCCGGGCGAAGGCGACAAAATCGAAGAGGACGAAGAAGTGGACGAAGACAGGGAAGCGTAGCCGCGCCAGCGGCGTGTAGCGCCGGTCTCCTGACCGGCTGTCGTGCGAGAGCCTGCCCTGAGCGAAGTCGAAGGGTCTACGCCCGCACAAGACTCTTCTCCGACGCCCCGCAATTCCCGCCCCTGACGTCGCAGGCCTGCGTTTCACCAGTTGACGCGCGTCCCATCATGTGAGAACCTAAAGTTGGACTCAAAAGACGGAACAAAGGATCAACATGCGAGACGCAACCCCCCAAGGCACCTACAAAGTTCAAGCCCTCGACCGGGCTTTTGCCGTACTGGATCTGCTGGGTGAAAGCGATACGCCGCTGGGCCTGGCGCAAGTGGCCGCTTCGCTGCAGCTGCACAAGAGCACGGCGCATCGCTTCCTGATGGTTCTGGAGCGGCATCGCATGGTGGAGCGGACCACGAACGGCAAGTTCCGCCTGGGCCTGCGCCTGTTCGACTTCGGCAACCGCGCCATCGAGCAGTATGACCTCCGCGACCGTGCACAGCCGCACCTCAGGCGCCTGGTTGCCGAGACCGAGGAGACCGCGCACCTGGCTCTGCTGGAGGCGGCGCGCGTCATCTACATCGACAAAATCGAGCCCACCCGCTCGGTGCGCATGATTACCCGCATCGGAGCCAGCAACCCGGTGCACTGCACCTCGGTGGGCAAGGCCATTCTTGCGTTTCTTCCGCCGGAACGGGCGGCCGAGATCCTGCGCCGCGTGCGTTTCGAGCGCATGACCACGCGCACCATCGCCACGCCCGAGGCCCTGCGCGCCGAGCTCGAAAAGACGCGGCGTCGCGGCTACGCGGTGGACGATGAGGAGCTCGAAGAAGGTTTGCGCTGCATCGCCGTGCCGATTCTGGATGCGCAGCGGCTGCCTGTCGCGGCGGTGAGCGTGTCGGGACCGTCGTTCCGCGTCACCGCGCAAAAGCTGCCTTCAATCGCCAATCATCTGCTGCAGTGCGTGCGCGGCATCTCGATGGACATGGGCTACATGCCCGCCGGACGCGGCGCCAGGGCGGCACTTTCGGCCTGAGCGCCAGCAGTCGGCTTACCCAATCTGCACGCGGAGCACCTTGCTCGGCATGTAGTTTCTGCTAGCGCGCAAAGAAAATGCGAGGCGCTACGGGAGAAGCGCCTCGCACAGGTTGGCAGCTATACCGGTTCCGCAGTTGCTATATCCTCGAAGCCGTATCAGCCTTCGCGTTTCGATAGGTCATCCGCCAAGGGTGAAAAGTACGTTGATTGTTGTTTCAACTTCTACAGGCTGGTTATTGAGTTTGTACGGCTGGTAGCGCCAGTTCCGCACGGCATCGAGGGCGGCCTGCCGCAACATGACCGGCCCGCTCACAACGTGCAAATCCTTAATCGTTCCATTCGTGGAAATAATGGCGTGCAGCTCCACAGTACCACTCACGCGGGCTGTTTTAGCAATGTTCGGATAAACCGGCGGCGTCCTCTCAATCAGCATTCCAGTGGCGACGCCCGATGAGATGGCAACCGGCTTGGAAGCTGTAACTTTAACGGTTGGCTGTGTGTGCCCATTGAAGATGCTGGCATTTGCACTGCCGCCGCCCAGACCATCCGCACTGGCCGTGTCAGAGCTCGCGGGGGGAGGCGCATTTTCCGCCTCTTGCTTCGGAATCCGTGTTGGCGCAGTCAGTTGATCGTTCATCATGTTCGTCTGCACCTGTGCCGGGGTCGTTCCCTCCTGTTCGCCGGTTGGCTGGTTATCCGTTGTCTTTTGCCCTTCGGTCGCTGCCAGCGGCTTGCCCTGAGCTGGCGGTTTATTAGCCGGCGGGTTCGGCGTGTTCGTCATCGGCTCCGTAGCGGTTGCTCCCGGAAGTGGCTGCTGAACAGAATGATTCGCCACGGATTTGGTTCCATGATGGAGCAGCGGGATCATGAGGATGAGCGAAAGCAGAATCAAACAGGCGCTAACGGCAGCAACGATCATCCACTTCTTCTTCGCTGTCTTCCGCTCTCCCTTAACTTCGATGTTCTTCGGTGAAAACAACTGGAAGAGAGCCTCGTCAGCTTTGCGTCTCAATGTCGCCGTGGGTTCGGATGAGTTAGGCATCGCATCCAACGCAGCGACGTTTGGCGAACTCGACGCCACGGAAACCTCACTCGTCGTAGCATGAGCCTCTGGCTTGTGCGAAGCACGGCTGGGCGATCCATCCACCAACTCGTTAGTCGACTCTTGCTGCTTAACAATGGCTGGCGCGGGCGCGGCTAAACCCAAATCACGGGGCCTGTCCACCACGGGCGACAGGAATGCTTCGCGGTCAGCGGATTGTCCGGGAGACTTTGCGGTTTTGCCAAAGGAATGCGCGGCTTCCCATTCTTCCCATTCCGTACGGTCAACAGGCCAGGGCGCAGGAGTAGCTTCGCTATCCCAATCGATGAAATCCTCTTGCTGCTTAACAAAGACTGCTGAGGACGTGGCTGAACCCGAATCACGCGGCCCATCCACCAGGGTTGCCAGGAGTGCTTCGCGGTCAGCGGATTGCCAAAGCGGTTTTGGAGTCTCGCTGAAGGCATCAGCGGCTTCCCATGCTTCCCGTTCACCAGAGTGAACAGGCAAAGGCGCAGCAGAAGCTTTGCTATCCCAATCGTTGAAATCCTCGGGAAGCGTTTCAGGTAGCAACGGAGCTAGTTCTTTTGGAGATGCCATTGGCCGTCCTCTCCTTTCTCGTAGATTGCGCCTTTGTAGGAACGCGTTTCGCGCGGGCTTGCCATGGCGGCAGTGTCTTCGCCCGTTACTTCCGCCGGCGCCGAATCTCCAAGGGCAGAGTTGGTTGCGGTGAAGGTCCGTGCGGACTGAGTCTCAGTGGCTGCGGTTGGCAATGAAGCCATGTCAGGCGATCCTCCCACCTCAAGCACGACCGCGGCTTGCGCCGTCGCGTATTTTTCAGTGTCCGATGGAGTGAACGATGCGGAGAGGGTATACCTCCCCGGCGCGAGTACGTGGCCCCCGGAAGGAGTGTAGACAAATGTTCCCGGAACCGATGCCGTGGCATTCAACTGAGCGGCGCTCAGCGCGGCGCCGTAAGAAACTGCGGACGGGACCGGCCAGGTGATGAGGGTTGGTGACTTCTCCGCAACAGTCAGCGACACAACTGCACTCACCGTTGTGTAATTCAAAGTGTCGGTCGGAGTGAAAGTTGCTGAGAGCTCATGCACTCCTGGCGGGAGCATCTCGCCCGCGGCAGGTGCAAAAGCAAAAGATCCCGGCACCGATGCTTTGGCATTCAACTGAGTTGCGCTGAGGGCGACGCCGTAGACAATTGGATCGGGCGTTGGCCACTTGACGGCAGGAGTTGCCTTGGCCACAGTCACTGATGCGGCGGCCCGCGATGTAGAGTGGCCCACGGTATCTGCCGGAGTGAAAACAACCGACAGTTTATGCTCTCCAGCCGCAAGCACCGCCCCTAAACCGGGGTTGTACTCGAACGTTCCCGGAACCGACGCCGTGGCACAGAGTTGCAAGCTGCTGAGCTTTGTCCCGTAGGTAATAGGATCGAGTCTCGGCCATTGGATTTCAGACTTTGCCTTGGCCACAGGCAGCGATACGGTAGCCTTTGCTGTTGTGTAGTTCGCGCTGTCGGCGGGCGTGAAGGTTACCGAGAGCGTATGCATTCCGGGAGGAAGCACTTCGCCCGGCGCGGGAGAGTAGTCCAATCTTCCCGGCACCGATGCCGAGGCATTGAGTTGCGCGCCATCCAATGCGGCGCAGTAAATGATTTTGGCAGGAGTTGGCCAGGAGAGAACCGGTGTTGCCTTGGCCACAACAATTGAAACCGAGGCCTGCTG
>JBEKAS010000194.1:0-8126 GCA_050015795.1 Occallatibacter sp.
ATATACTCAAGGGCATCCCCGCCGCGGCGATCTTATGCGCAGCCTTACGTTTCTCTGATGTTGTGGAAACGGGCCGGCGTTTGCCCTATCTCTTGGCGGGACTCAGGAACGCACGGGGGCCCAGGGAACCCATGCCCAGGGAACGAACATTGGCGACGGAGAACGTGAGGGGTCGGGCGATTGAACTGCGGCGCTGGGGGTACGCGGTGTGGCCCGTAGTGTGGATCGCCGCCATCGTCGGCTTTGCGTTGCTGCACGCGTGGCATCTGCGCGCCGATTTCCCCAATGGCTCCCCGTGGGTTTGCGACTGGGCCAAGTTCACCGATGAGGGGTGGTATGGGAACGCGGCCATCCGCGCACACTTGTTTGGGAACTGGTACGTGGCGGGGGACTTTAACCCGGCGGTCGCGGTTCCGGTGTGGCCGTTTCTGGAGTGGCTGCTGTTTTTCTTCACCGGCGTGTCGGTTCAGGCCGCGCGCGAGTTGGCGGTTGCGTGCTCCTTCCTGAGCCTGGCGCTAAGCTACCTGCTGCTGCGCACCCGGAAGGTGGGCAGCCCCGGCCCGCGCTGGATAGCGTTCCTCGGCGTCACGCTGCTGGTAACCAGCCCGTTTCTCTATTGCTTCAACCGGCTAGCGATTCTGGAGCCGCTGCAGATCACACTGACCCTGGCGGCGCTGATTCTGGCAGTGCGGTTGCCGCAAGGTCGGCGGCCGGTGCTGGGGTCGATTTCGATCGGCCTGCTGTTTGCGCTCATCGTTTTGACGAAGACGACGGGACTTTTCCTGCTCCCGGCGCTGCTTTGGGCCGTGGCGGCGTCGTTGTGGAAGCAGCGCAAATTGGCATTGCGCTGTGCGCTGGCGATGGGGGGCGCGGCTGCCGCCGCGTACGGCGTCTGGATAGCGCTGATCGCCTCTTTTGGCCTGCTCGGCGACTACAAGTATTACTTTCTTGTGAACACCTACGATAAGCCAACGCAGTTTTATTGGCCGCTGGTGTCGCTCTGGTGGTCGTTTCATGGCCTTTTGTGGGTGGATCACAGTTTGATTCCCCTGGCGGGCGTGGTGGTGTTGGCCGCGGCCATTGCCTGGCGCAGCGCGTGGGGGCGCAAACTGTGGCGGGATCCGTTGTTTGGCGCGTCGTTGTGGGCCGTCGCAGGATATTTGCTGTTTATGACGCTGCAAAATCATCCCCAGCCGCGCTACTTCGCAGTTCCGGCGTTTTTCTGCTTCTTCGTGGTGGCGCTGGGAGCCGAGGCGCTGCTGGATCAGGCAGGCCAGCAAAACCCGCCAGGCCAGCCAGACCTGCCAGGCCAATCAATCTGGGCGCGCGGATTGGGCTGGGTCGTCGTGCTTGCGGCCGTGTCCGCAGCCGGTGTGCATGGAGCGCAGACCCTCCGCTACGCCACCCACCCCGAATACACGTGGGTCAACGCCGCGACGCAACTGGCGCTATATATAGATACGCACCCCAATGGCAAGCGGCTGCTGGATTCGATCAGCGGCGATGAAATCACGCTGCTGACCCACGTGCCCAGCTTGTGCGACGACTTCGGCACGGAGGACCTTGCGCCCAAGCTCGCAGCCTATCAGCCGGGCTGGTACGCCAGTTGGAACGATCTCGACCCCGGCACGCTCGAAGACCTGCATACCTTTTACTCGCTCGAGCAGGTGGCCAGCTTTCCCGCCTTCGACGACCCTGACCGCGACCTTCTGGTGCTGTTCAAGCTGCATCCGCTGCCCAATGGCGAGGTGCGCGACCCCAGTAAACAGAACCTGAAAATTGCGCTGCCCGGCGACAAGATCGACGTCGCCATCGAGTAAGGACAGGGACCAAGGGACCGAGGGGACCAGGACATGTGCCGACATGGCTGACCGGCAGACTTGCTGGCCGCTCTCTTGCCCCCTCGCTCCCTCCCATATTGGTCTCTTGTTCTCTTTTTCCCTTGTTCCCTTGGTCCCTGTTCTTCCCGTGACAGCTGTCACTCGACAGCCGTGTATCCGGATGATAGCCTTCCCGTGGCAATGCCCCGGGGTATTCGAGAGGTCGATCCGGGGCCGTGGTTTTTGCGTCTTCAAAACCTTGAATATGGAGGATATGTGACGGTACAGAGTTGTGTCTATTTCTTTCTCGGCGCAAGTATGCTCGGGCTGCTTGCGGCCGCGTTACTGAGGAGCTTTTCATTTATGAAGCAAGGCATCGGAGTCTTCCTGAAGCGGCAATACCGTATCGTGGCGGCCCTGCTGGGTCTGCTGCTTCCCGCATTCGCCAACGCGCACGCGGAACCGGCCGGCGGAGGCGAAGCCAATTTGACGCTGCCGGACTTGACGAGCGTGAATTTCGAGCACTTTTTCGGCCTGAACGGACATGCCCTTCTGACCTGGGGATTGCTCTTCTGTGTCGGCGGTCTGTTGTTCGGCCTGACGATCTACGTGCAGTTGAAGAACCTGCCGGTGCATCGCACCATGCGCGAAATGTCCGAACTGATCTACGAGACCTGCAAAACCTATCTCGTGACGCAGGGCAAGTTCATTCTTCTGCTCTGGGTTTTCATCGCCGTCATCATCTCGCTTTACTTCGGTGTTCTGGCGCCGGTAGGAAATGTTGCAGTGACGCTGCCCATCATTTTGGCGTTCTCGCTGGTCGGCATTGCGGGCAGCTACGGCGTGGCCTGGTTTGGAATTCGCGTCAACACCTTTGCGAACTCGCGGACGGCATTCGCAGGATTGCGCGGCAAGCCATTTCCATGTTTTGCCATTCCGTTGAAGGCCGGCATGAGCATCGGCATGGCGCTGATCTCGGTTGAGCTGCTCATCATGCTCTGCATCCTTCTGTTCATCCCCGCCGCGTATGCGGGCCCATGCTTCATCGGCTTCGCGATTGGCGAAAGCCTGGGCGCTGCGGCCCTGCGTATTGCCAGCGGCATCTTCACCAAGATCGCCGACATCGGCTCTGACCTGATGAAGATCGTCTTCAAGATCAAGGAAGACGATGCGCGCAACCCCGGCGTCATCGCCGACTGCACGGGCGACAACGCGGGCGACTCGGTCGGCCCCAGCGCCGATGGTTTTGAAACCTACGGCGTCACCGGCGTGGCCCTCATCACCTTCATTCTGCTGGCGGTCCCGAGCCCCACCACGCAAGTGCAACTGCTGGTGTGGATCTTCGTCATGCGCGTGGCCATGCTGGTCTCGAGCTCCGGCGCGTACTTCCTTAACGGCGCCATCGCCAAGGCCAAGTACGGCAACGCCGACGAAATGGACTTTGAGACGCCATTAACCTCGCTGGTGTGGCTCACCTCCATCATCTCCATCGGCCTCACCTTCTTCGTCTCCTGGCTCATGATCCCCACGCTCGGCGACGGATCGCTCTGGTGGAAGCTGGCCTCGATCATCTCCTGCGGAACTCTGGCGGGCGCAGTCATACCTGAGCTCGTCAAGGTCTTCACTTCAACCAAGTCGGCCCACGTGCAGGAAGTCGTCAAATCGGCGCAGGAAGGCGGAGCGTCGCTGGGCATCTTATCGGGCTTCGTAGCCGGCAATTTCTCGGCTTACTGGCTCGGTCTCAGCATGGTCGCCCTCATGAGCCTGGGCTATTTCTTCTCGACTGGCACGTCCATGGCGGCCCTCATGCTGGCGCCGGCGGTTTTCGCGTTTGGTCTTGTGGCCTTCGGCTTCCTGGGCATGGGCCCGGTAACGATCGCCGTCGATTCCTACGGGCCGGTGACCGACAACGCGCAATCCATCTACGAATTGTCGCTGATCGAAACTGTTCCCGGCATCGAAGCGGAGTTGAAGAAGGACTACAACATCGACGTGAAATTCGAACGCGCAAAATACCTGCTCGAAGCCAATGATGGAGCCGGCAACACCTTCAAGGCTTCGGCCAAGCCGGTGCTCATCGGCACCGCCGTGGTGGGCGCAACCACCATGATCTTCTCCATCATCATGGCGCTGACGGGCGGGCTGACCCATGACGTACAGAATCTCTCACTGCTGCACGCGCCATTCCTGCTCGGCTTGATCACCGGCGGAGCCATGATTTACTGGTTCACCGGCGCTTCCACGCAGGCCGTCACCACCGGCGCTTACCGCGCGGTCGAATTCATCAAGAAGCACATCAAACTGGAAGGCGCGGAGAGTGCGTCGGTCAGTGACTCGAAGAAGGTGGTCGAAATCTGCACTAAGTACGCGCAGAAGGGAATGTTCAACATCTTTCTCGCGGTCTTCTTCGCTACGCTTGCCTTCGCGTTCATTGAGCCGTTCTTCTTTATCGGCTACTTGATCTCGATCGCGGTCTTCGGCCTGTACCAGGCCATCTTCATGGCCAATGCCGGCGGCGCATGGGACAACGCGAAGAAGGTGGTTGAGGTTGACCTCAAACAGAAGGGCACGCCTCTGCACGACGCCACCGTAATCGGAGACACCGTCGGCGATCCGTTCAAGGACACCTCGTCGGTGGCCATGAATCCGGTGATCAAGTTCACCACCTTGTTCGGATTGCTTGCAGTCGAGCTTGCCGTGAAGCTCGGTGGGCAGAACCCGGTGCTGGCGACCGCCTTGGCAGTCGCCTTCTTCCTGGTGTCGGTGTTCTTCGTGCACAAATCGTTCTACGGCATGAGAATCGAATCGAAGGCAAGCGACTGATTCCTTTTCCAAGTCAACGAAAACGCCGCCCGGCAATGGGCGGCGTTTTCATTGCGCAGCAAGCGGCTGCAGAGCCCCACGCTCCCTCCGCGTGGCGATCGTGCCATCCTACCCTGCGCCATTGAAAAGCGAAGGACGGGGCGCCCGCACCCGCGCACTCACACTCACACCCGCACTCACACTCGCTCGCGCGCTCGGTCCCAGCCTTACTGACACCTGAAACCTGACACCTGACCCCTGCGCGCAGCGCATAAGAAAGCGCTTTCTGGCATGCAAAACACGCCAAAACATGCGCAAAAACGCGCATCGAAGGCCCTTTTGACGCGTTTACGCGAAATTCTCTACCAACCTGCGCCCTTATTCGCGAAATTCTCTATTCACACTCGCATCAAAAGCGCGAAATTCTCTGTAATATGTCTCAAAAAATCGCGAACTCCCAGGCCAACGCGGGCGCGTCAAACGGTCGCTTCCAAGCGAACATTTGAAACTTTCCGGCAGCCAAAAAACGAACAGTTACATTGATTCCATGGGACTTCCCAACGCAGCAGGCCCCCTTGGAACTTGATGCGCTTTTGGCGGCGGTGACGACCACCCCGCCGGCTTGAAATTCCCGGCAGCCAGAAGTTGGGCTGGGGAAGGGGCCCCGATGTCCACAATTCGCACAGCCGAGGCGCGATTCTGCACCAGTTCTGCGCCTTGTGAGGGGGCCAGCGAAGGACTACCGTTGGATGGTGGTACAAGAATCGAGGCGGGCCTTGGGTTTGTTTTAGGGTTTGCTTCGATTTCGGTGCAAAACAAACCGCGCGACGCCGCGCCAGACAAGGCCGTTTGCGACTTTCCACAGGCAAATGGCGGTGTTTAGAGAGCAGGTGCGCGAATTACCAACAAAATACAAGATGTTGTGGTTTGTTGTTGACACGTACCATGGACAGCGGTATTTTTTCATCTGCGGCTGTAAACGGACTGTAACGTAAAACCGGCGCAAATGGGGCGCCGGGAAGCCGCGATGATCTTCAAGCTCGCGACCTTTTTCATCCCTTTTTTCTGTTTGTTTCCAAGGTCTTGCAGGTTGTACCCATCTCCGGCGCCAGCGCCGGACCCGAGAGATTTTTCATCGATTTTGCCCCATGGAAAGGATCAAGATGAACGAGGCTCAACTACAGACTTCGACGGCTGCCTTCCTATCCACCCCGCGGACCCAGCAGGGACTGACCTTTACGCGCCGTTTTTCGACCGAGGGCGTTTCGCCCTACGACGAGCTCCAGTGGGAGCGCCGGACCGCAGCGATCACCGATACCAAGGGCAACACGATCTTCGAGCAGAAGGACGTGGAGGTTCCGGCGGACTGGTCGATGACGGCCACCAATATTGTGGCTTCGAAGTACCTGCACGGGCAGATGGGCACGCCGGAGCGCGAGACGGGTGTGCGCCAGTTGGTGGCGCGCGTGGCGGAGACGGTCCGCGACTGGGGCCTTGCCAGCGGCTACTTTGCCACGCCCGCGGATGCGGCCATCTTCCACGATGAACTGGCGCACTTGCTGCTGACGCAGAAGGCGGCGTTCAACTCGCCGGTGTGGTTCAACGTGGGCTGCGACCGGCTGGAGCCGGAGGCGGACGGACAGAACTGGCACTGGGACCCGGTGACGGGCGGCGTGCAGTACTCGGCCACGGGCTACAAGAATCCGCAATGCTCGGCCTGCTTCATCAACGCGGTGGAAGACTCGCTGGACTCGATCCTGACCCTGGCCAAGACCGAAGGCATGCTCTTCAAGTGGGGTTCGGGAACGGGGACGAATTTGTCGTCGCTGCGCGGCTCGAAGGAGATGCTGTCGGGCGGTGGACAGGCCAGCGGGCCCTTGAGCTTCATGCGCGGCTTTGACGCTTTTGCCGGTGTCATCAAGAGTGGCGGCAAGACGCGCCGCGCCGCCAAGATGGTGATCCTGAATGTGGACCACCCCGACATCGTGGAGTTTATCGAGTGCAAGGCCAAGGAAGAGGCCAAGGCGCACTCGCTGATCAAGGCAGGCTACGACGGATCGGGGCCGGACTCCGAAGCGTTTTCATCGATATTCTTTCAAAACGCCAACAATTCCGTTCGGGTCAGTGACGAGTTTATGCGTGCCTACGAGGCCGATGGGGACTTTACCACCTATACGGTGAAGGGCCACCAGCCGGTAGAGATCTACAAGGCGCGCGACATCATGCAAAAGATCGCCGAGTCTACGTGGCTCTGCGGCGATCCGGGCATGCAGTTCGACGACACCATCAACAAGTGGCACACCAGCAAGAACACGGCGCGCATCAATGCCTCGAATCCATGCAGCGAGTACATGTTCCTGGACAACTCAGCCTGCAACCTGGCGAGCCTGAATCTGATGCGCTTCGTGTCGCCGGCAGGGACGTTCGACATCGCAGCCTACCGGCACGCGATTTCGGTGATGACCACAGCGATGGAGATCCTGGTGGACAACTCGGGATATCCGACCGAGGCTATCTCGCGCAACTCACACGACTACCGGCCGCTGGGCCTGGGCTACGCCAACCTGGGCGCATTGCTGATGTCGTTTGGCCTGCCGTACGATTCCGAAGCCGGGCGCGATCTGGCAGCGGCGATGACGGCAATCATGTGCGGGCAGTCGTACCTGCAGTCGGCGATTATCGCCGCGCAGTGCCCGCCGGTGGCTTCAGCCACGCCGCTCACCGCCTCAGTGGAGCATCAGGGCGGAGCCTGCCCGGGCTTCTACGTCAACCGCGAGCCATTCCTCGACGTGATCCGCATGCACCGCGCCGAGGTGAACAACATCGGCAAGTCGGGAGCATCGGGCGAGCCCTTCATGGTGCCGCAGCTCGAGGCTCTGCTCGACAGCAGCCGCGAGTGCTGGGATATGGCTTTGCTCTACGGCGAGCGCTACGGCTACCGCAATTCGCAGGTGACGGTGCTGGCGCCCACGGGCACCATCGGCTTCATGATGGATTGCGACACCACCGGCATCGAGCCCGACCTGGCGCTTGTGAAGTACAAGAAGCTGGTGGGCGGCGGCATGATCAAGATCGTGAACAACACAGTGCCGGCGGCGCTGTTCAAGCTCGGTTATTCAAACGACGAGGTGAACGCGATAGTCAGCTACATCGATGCCACGGGCACCATCGAGGGTGCACCGGGCATCAGGCCGGAGCACCTGGCGGTGTTCGATTGCTCGTTCAAGCCGGCCAAGGGCACGCGTTCCATCCATTACATGGGGCACATCAAGATGATGGCGGCGGCGCAGCCGTTCCTTTCGGGCGCGATCTCGAAGACAGTGAACCTGCCGCACGAAGCCACCATTGAAGAAGTGGCCGAGGCGTATGCGGAGAGCTGGCGGCAAGGCATCAAGGCAGTCGCCATCTACCGCGACGGTTCCAAGGGAACGCAGCCGCTGAACACGAGCCTGAATTCAAGTTCTGACGCGAAGAAGGAACCTTCGCCCCTCGACGCCGTGGGCA
>JBEKAS010000195.1:0-8051 GCA_050015795.1 Occallatibacter sp.
CCCGCGCGCGCGCAAATTCGCGCAGTTCACCCTGCCCGACCTTCTCGAGGCCCGCTATAACCAAACCGCGCGCGTGCTCGGCACCATCGCCATCCTATTCGCCTACGTGGCCATCACCAGCTACCAGTTCAAGGGCGGCGGCAACGTGCTGCACCTCATCTTTCCCGACACTCTGACGCCGGAGCAGGGCGCCTGGATCATCGCCATTTTCGTCATCGTCACCACGGCCATGGCCGGCATGTCGTCCGTCGCCTATATGGATGTGGCCATCGGCTCGCTGGTCACCGTCATCTGCATCATCGCCACGCCCATGTTGCTAGCCAAAGCCGGCGGCTGGAGCGGGCTGCACGCGGCGCTGCCTGCCACGCATTTTGAATTCCTCGGCAACCTGACGCTCGTTCGTGCGCTCGAATTCCTCGTTCCCACAATGCTGCTGATGCTTGGCAACCAGGTCATGTACCAGAAGTTCTTCTCCGCCAAATCCGAGCGGGACGCGCGCATCTCCGTCGTCGGCTGGATTCTCGGCACCGTGGTGCTTGAAACGCTGATTGTCGCCATCGCTGTCATCGGCTCCGCGCTTTATCCCAGCGGGGAAGTCGCCGCGCAACCCTACGAGATCATCCCTTACACGGCACGCCACGGACTGCCCGCCCTCATGGGCGCGCTGCTGCTGGGTGCGGTCTTCGCCAAGGTCATCTCCACGGCGTCGAATTACCTCTTCTCTCCGGCCAGCAATCTTATCGAAGACGTTTTCGTGCGCTACATCTCTCCGGGCGCGACCAACAAGAGCGTCCTCATTGTCTCCCGTCTCGCCGTGGTGCTGCTCGGCGCCTGGGCGCTCTATCAGGCCCTTTACGCGCCCAGCATTCTCGCCAAGATGCTCTACGCCTACACCATTTACTCGGCCGCAGTTACGCCTGTGGTGCTGGCTGCGTTCTACTCCAGGCGCGCCACCGCCTGGGGCGCAGTCGCCGCCATCGCCACAGGAACCGTTGTCACTCTTGCCTGGGACGCACCCGGCGTCAAGCCGTTCCTGCATCTCCCGTCGATTCTCGCCGACCGCGACGCCATCTTCCCCGCGCTCTTCGCCGCGGTCGTCGCGCTGGTCGTCGTCAGCGCCTTCACGCCGAAGCCGACGGCGGAGCAATTGGCGAAGCTGGCGAAGTGACCGGCGGGTAACAGATCGCCGCCTGCGCCACGAAAAAATTTGCTCTGCCCGACCAATCCCGTCTTACACTATCGGTGATCCCCCGAACCGCTATGCCTGTGGCTCAGCTCACCCTCGAGATCCGCATCGAGCACGCCCAGTCGCTCAAGGACCGCCGGCAGGTGGTGCGCTCCCTCAAGGACCAGTTGCGCCAGAGCTTCAACGTCTCCGTGGCCGAGCTCGATGAGGCCGTTACCTGGCAATCGGCCACGCTGGGGGTCGCCGCCATCTCGCGCTCGCGCGATTACCTGCACGGCCTCATGGAAGAAACCGAGCGCGCCGCCCGCCGCATGACCACCGAGCTCGGCGCCGACCTCGCCGACTCATTCTGGGAATATATCGAGAGCTGAGAGCCGCCTTCCGCAACCACCCCTCCGTGCTAACCTGAATCTTCCCCAGGGAGCTTTCGCTTGCAACCCACTGCGTTCGTTATTGACGTCTTCGAGTTTGTCCTGCTCCTTTTTTCGCTCAGTTTTCACGAGTGCGCCCACGCCTGGATGGCCTCGCGCCTCGGCGACCAGACGGCCCGGCTGCAGGGGCGCATCACGCTCAACCCCATGTACCACATCGATCCCATCGGAACCCTGCTGTTTCCGGCCCTGGTCATCTTCGGGCCGCTCATCGGCTTCCATCTTCCCTTCATGCTCGTCGGCTGGGCCAAGCCCACCCCGGTCATCACCCGCAACTTCAAGAAAATTGTCCGCGACGACAACCTCACCACACTCGCCGGACCCTTTTCCAATCTCATCCTCGTCGCGGTGGCGCTTGCAGCCCTGGTGGTGATGGCGAAAGTGATGCCCAACGGCGCACCGACCGTCCAGTTGTCCTTTGCGGCCGCATTGGGTATGGCCGATCCCAGTCAAGCGCATCCGGTCGCTCTGCTCCTCAGCCTGGCCATCCTCATCAACTTCTCGCTCTTCTTCTTCAACCTGCTGCCCATCCCTCCGCTCGACGGCAGTCGCGTGGTGCGCAATATGCTGCCCTACAATGCCGTGCAGGTCTACGACCGCATCGGCGGCTGGATCAGCTACCTCCTCATGATCTTTGTCGGAAGTTTCCTGTTGCGCCTGCTGCTGTGGCCCGCGCTGGGGCTGGTCTTTTCCCTGCTCGGGCGCCTCTAAGAAAGCAGTCCATTCGCCGCGCCCCCTCCCGCTACAATGGAATGAGCGTTTTATCTGGTCTTTCATTGCCATGCATGCGGCCATTTTTCCTGGCCGCCAGGAATTCGAATCGCAATCATGTCTGAACTCCCCAATCGATCCGGACGGCCGCGCGTTTTAAGCGGCATGAGGCCCACGGGAAAGCTGCACCTGGGCAACTATATGGGCGCCCTCGCCAACTGGGTCAAATTGCAAGACCAGTACGAGTGCTATTTCTTCATCGCCGACTGGCACGCCCTCACCACGGATTACGCGGATACCTCGCAAATCACGGACAACATTGAAGAGGTGATCCTCGACTATCTCGCCGCCGGGCTCGATCCGGCGAAGAGCGTGCTCTTTCTGCAGAGTCGTGTAAAGCAGCATTCGGAGCTCTTCCTCGACCTTGCAATGATCTCGCCGCTCGGCTGGCTTGAGCGCGTGCCCAGTTATAAGGAGATGCAGGAAAACCTCACCAGCCGCGACCTCACCACCTACGGTTTTCTCGGTTACCCAGTGCTGATGGCCGCCGACATCCTGATCTACCAGCCCGATTTCGTACCCGTGGGCCAGGACCAGCAGGCGCACGTCGAGCTCACGCGCGAGCTTGCCCGGCGCTTCAACTTCTTCTACCCGAGAGGCGGACGGTTGCCCAAGGATGCGGGAAAACACCCGGATATCCGGCCAGTCGCAATTGCCAGGTGGGAGGCAGACGAGGTGCTTCCCGAGCCCAAAGTTCTGCTCACGCCGTCGCCCAAGCTCCCCGGCACCGATGGCCGCAAGATGTCCAAGAGCTACGGCAACACCATCCTCTTGAGCGACCCGGAGCCGGTGGTGCGCCAGAAACTCAAAACCATGGTCACTGATCCCGCGCGCATTCGCCGCACCGACAAGGGCGACCCCGACAAGTGCCCGGTGGGCGATCTGCACAGGGTCTTCTCCACGCCGGAGATCATGGCGAATGTCTACGAAGGCTGCCGCTCGGCGGGCATCGGCTGCATCGAATGCAAAAGCTGGGCGTCCGACTCACTCCTGAAAGTCTTGCAACCCATTCAGGAGCGGCGCGCCGCCATCACCGGGCCGCAGGCCATCGAAATTTTGAACGCAGGCTCGCGACGAGCCGCGGTACGCGCCGAGCAAACCATGGTGGAGGTACGCGAAGCCATGAAAATGCCGCTCAGTACCGTGAAAGCCTGAGCCGGACGCGGGAAGCAAGGGCCGCCGGGAAGGGACTGCGGGAAGCGCGCGGCGCAGGCGGCCGGGAAAGCAAGAATGACGGAACGATCAGTCCCGTGGTGGCGCAGGGCGCTCACCGTTGCGCTCGGCGGAATCCGATCGGGATTCGGTCTCTTCCGGCGCAACGAAAAAGCCGTCATCGGCACGGAGCTCGCTCGACAGGCCGGGGTTGCTCACCAACGCCGCGAAGCCGAAAGAGACGAGACGCAAGCACAAAAAGAAGAGAGTCGAGTGAAACCATCTTCCCCCCAATCCGAGCCCGCTGCAGCCAAAGAGGTCGTTGCGCCGAAATCCAATGTGCAACCGTCGGACCAACCCTCCGTAGAGGCGCGAGACGTGAAAGGGCACGACTTCAGTCGTGCCGCGAGCAGCCAAATAACCGTCGGGGCTTTAGCCCCTGCCGCAAGCCTTCCCAGCACCGAGCCGGAAATTCCATCTGCCTCCGCGTCACTCGACGAACCTGCCGCGCCAACTCCCGCCGCTTCGGGCGACACAACTCAATTCGCCCAAACCGCAGCGGCAGAAGAAATGACCGTACTCCTCGAAATCGCCGCCCCACCCGCTCCGGAAGAAGCAGCCGCGTCGGACCCCGAACCCCCGCTCGTGACCGAACCCCCAACCGTGCCCGATCCACCCATGCCCGATCCACCCGAACCACCGCCGCTGCCCGTGCCGGAACCACCACCCGCGCCACCTGTGCCCCAACCACCTGTCACCGAACCCCCTGGCCCCGATCCGCTGCCCGCTCCCGTGCCAATAGACGCCGCGCCCACCCTGCCCTTTCCTGAAAAGCCCCAGCGCACCACCCAAGAAAAAGTTGCCGCCGCGCTCAAGGCTCGTGAGGCCCGCGGAGAAGACGCCGAGCAGTCGCCCTTTTCCGTCATCGTGAACCAGGTCTACGACGGCCCGCTCGACCTGCTGCTCGATCTCATCCGCAAGCAGGACATTGATATCTACGACATTCCCATCGCCAAAATCACCGCGCAGTTTCTGGCCTACGTTGACCAGCTGCGCGCCGGCGACATGGATGTAGCCGGAGATTTCATCTACACCGCCGCGCTGCTCATCCACATCAAGAGCAGGATGCTGCTGCCGCGGGCGCCCTCCGGGCCCGACGACGCGGCCGAAGATCCGCGCCGCGAGCTGGTCGAGCGGCTGCTCGAGCACGAGCGCTTCAAGAACGCCGCGCAGATGCTGCACGAAAAGCAAATGCTCGAAGCTGCCACGTGGACCAATCCCGGCATCCGCGAGTTCCAGGAGGATGCCGGCGCGGAGCCGGAGATCGCCGCCGACACCACCGACCTGGTGCGCGTCTTCAGCGGCATTATCGAGCGCGCGCGCAATCGCCCCATCCTCGATGTGGAAGAAGACTCGGTCACGGTCAGCCAGATGATCCAGTTCCTGGCGCGCCGCCTCACCATGGAAGATAAGCCGGTCGCGTTGCGCCGCCTGCTCAGCCACACCAAGTCAGAGCGCGCGCTCATCGCCATGTTTCTCGCGCTTCTTGAGCTCGTCCGCCTGCAAGCCATCCTGCTCCGCCAGGACCGGCACTTCAGCGAAATCTTCATCAAGAAGCACTCCGGCTTTGACGCGCTGATGAATCAGGGCCTCGCCAATGCCCGCGACGACTGGAGCTGAGCCACTCAGCTGGCCTTAAGTAGCGCCGGTCTCCAGACCGGCTGTCGTGCGGGTCTCCCGACCCGCACCCACGTTGCCCCATCCTTCGCTTGTTTCTTGCGAAGGGTGCGAACCCAAGAACCCTGTATTCGCCGACTGGGGTAGCACGCCAGCTTGTACACTGACGATGATGATTTCGTTTCCCCGAAAACTGCATCATCTGGCGGTAATCGTCGCCATCGCCGCCGTTCTATTGGGCGCGGGCTCCGCATCGCTACGCGCGCAACAAGCCGCGCAACCATCCCCCGATGCGGAGCTCGCACAGGTCCCGCTTCCCGAGCCCACCGTTGAAGCCCTGCCCCTTCCAGAAGACCGCGGCGCTGCGGATCTTGAGCAAACGCTCAAGCGCCTGGGCACCACCGCCAGTGTGCTCTTCATCGTCGCCCATCCCGACGATGAGGATGGCGCTCTCATGACCTATCTCTCGCGCGGCCTCGGCGTGCGCGTCACGCTGCTCACCCTCACACGCGGCGAAGGCGGCCTGAACGCCATGTCGGCCGAGAGCTACGATGCACTCGGTCTCATCCGCACCAACGAGCTGCTTAAAGCCAACGAGTATTACGGCGCGCAGCAGCTGTGGGGCACTGAGGCCGACTACGGCTTCTCCAAAACCCAGGAAGAGGCCTTCGCCAAGTGGGGCCACGATCGCGTGCTTTACGACGCGGTGCTCGCAGTGCGCATGGTGCGGCCGCAGATCATCCTCTCCACCTTTGTCGGCGGACCCTCCGACGGCCACGGCCATCATCAGGTCTCGGGCGAAGTCGCGCAGGAAGCCTTCAAGGTCGCCGGCGACCCCAGGGTCTTTCCCGAGCAGTTGCAGGGTGGATTGCAGCCTTGGCAGTCGTTGGCCGTCTACTCGCGTGCGCCGTTTGCTCGCATCGAAAACGGCCAAATGTTCGACTACGCCACCGGCAAATGGGCGCCGGCTCGCTTCCATAACTACGTCACCGGCGAGTGGACGGAAGGCGCGCCCAAAGCCGACGTGTCAATTCCTGTTGGTACGTGGGACCCGGCGCTCGGGCGCACCTATGTACAGATTGCGCGCGAGGGCTGGGGCAAGCAGATGTCGCAAGACGGCGGCGCCAATCCTGCATTGAGCGCCCCCGACTCGTCGAGCTATCACCTGTGGGCCGCCGCGCCCTCGGCCGCAGGCGTCAACGCGAGCGCGACCAACACCAGCCTCTTCCAAAATCAAAAGGTCAACATCGACACCAGCATCGCAGGCCTCGCACGCCTTGCCGGCCCCACGCCACCTGCGTGGCTCACCGATGGCCTGCACAAAATCCAATCCGATCTCGACACATTCATCGCCGACTGCAGCAATCAGGGCGGCGTCGATGGTGCGCACAAACTTGTCCCCATTTACCGCGAGACTCTCGATCTCTACGCCCGCGTAAAAGCCAGCGACCTGGACGCCAAAGCAAAATCCGATCTCCAGTTCGAGCTCGTCGAAAAAATCAACAGGTTCCAAATCGCATTCAAGGATCTCCTCGGCCTCGACCTCGTCGCCTTCACTGCCGGAGGAGACGGTGGCCAGGGCGGTCCCGGCCGCGGCGCATCGGCCGACGAATCCAGTCGCAGCGTCTATCCCGGCGAAGACTTCAGCGGCCGCGTGCACACCTTCAGCGCATCGAGCAGCGCTCGTCTCTCCAGGACATGGTTTGAAACTGGGTCCGGCACATCGTGGGCAATGGGCGAGCTCGCCGGCGCGCCGAGCAGCTCCGAATCAGCCAACGCGCTCGTTCACCTGCACGTCCCCGACGACGCGCAACCGACTGAGCCCTACTTCACGCGCCCCACTACCGAGCAGCCCTACTACGACATTTCCAATGAAGCCTGGCGCGAGCGCTCCTTCGCGCCCTACCCGCTCAGCGCCTGGGCCGAGTTTGAGTTCGACGGTGTTCCCATCCGTCTCGGCATGGTGGTCCAAACCCTGGCCCGCGTCACCGGCGTAGGCGGCGTCTATCAGCCCCTCGTAGTCACTCCCGCCGTCGGTGTTCGCGTCGAACCCGAAGCTCGCCTTCTCCCCCTCGACGGCTCACCGCTTCCCGTCAGCGTCACGGTCCACGCCGAGCGCGCCGCCGACGGAACCATCAATCTTAAGCTCCCCGAAGGCTGGCGCTCCGATCCCGCGGGGCAATCCTTTCATCTCAAGACCGCGGGCGACACTGAGCCGCTCCGGTTTTCGGTTTCTCCAGCCGGCGACGTGGCCGCGCGCGCCTACAGCATTCAAGCCGTCGCGCACGTCGATGGCAAAGACTACACCACCGGCTGGCAAAGCATCGGTTACACCGGCTTGCGGCCCTATAACCAGTACAAGCCCGCCGAGCTGCGCACGCGCAAAGTCGATGTCGAGCTCGCACCCGGCCTCCGCGTCGGCTACGTGATGGGTACCGGCGACACCGTCCCTGAAGCCATTGAGGCGCTGGGCATCACCCCGCATCTCCTCACCAACGACGAACTCGCTACCGCCGATCTCTCGCAGTGGAACGTGCTCGTCGTCGGTGATCGCGCCTACTCCGTGCGCCCCGAGCTCGCTGCCGCCGAATCGCGCCTTGAAGCCTTCGTCGAGCACGGCGGAACGCTCCTCGTGCTGTACCAGACCAACAACTTTCCCGCGCCGCTGCCGCTGGCCATCAGAGGCATAGGCGAGCGCGTCGTCGATGAGCAGGCGCCCGTCAAGCTGCTCGATCCCGCCAACTTGCTTCTCAACTCGCCCAATCGCATCACCGCTGCCGATTTTGACGGATGGTTCGAAGAGCGCGGCCACGGCTTCCTCGATCACTGGGATC
>JBEKAS010000196.1:0-7970 GCA_050015795.1 Occallatibacter sp.
AGCGCGGGATTGCAGGTGAGCTCGATCAACCGCTCGTAGCCGATCTTCGCGGTGAGCCAGTCGCACTCCGGCTGGGTGCGTGTGTCGCACCAGATGAGCGCCGGCCGCAGCACTGCACCGTTCTCATCGAGCATGACGGCCCCGTGCATTTGGCCGGTGAGCGCGATGGCCGCAATGGGCTGGCGCGGTTCCGGCGTCGCCGCCAGGGCTCCGCGAATTGCCTCCTGTGCGGCGCGCCACCAATCCTCGGGATCCTGCTCTGCCCATCCCGGATGTTCCGCGCGAAACGGCGCGTGATCGCACGACGCAGTGCCCATCAGTTTGCCCGCGCCATCAACCACCACCGCCCGCGTGCCGCCCGTGCCCACATCCATGCCCAGGAACCACATATGCGCAATCCCCCTTGCCGTAAATCGCTTTTCTGTAGCGCCCGCAGCATAGCAGCTTTCGCCGTCTTTCCGGAAGGCTGCATCGAGCCGAAGCCTTGCTCTTCTTTGGGTCTGACAGTCCTAGCCGGCGCGTAGTAGCATGTTCAGAAATCCCCGGAGGCACAATGAACGATTCGATCCGATTTGGACTCAGGACGCGTTTTGTCGCGGTTGCGGCAGCTTGTCTTTTTCTGGCGCAGACCGTCTTCGCCGGCGCGCCACTCAAGGGAATCGACGTCAAGCTGGGCAAGAATCCCGGCGGCGGCTGCGCAGCGCGCACCACCGATGCGGGCGGCAAGGCCGATTTTGGCGTCTGGCCCAAGGGCGATTACACGCTGGAGTTTTCTCCTGTCGCCAGCAACGGCGGCGCGCCAGACTCCACTGCCAAAACCGCGCCGCAAGCCACATTGAAGCTGCATGTGGTCATTTCCGGCGCGGCTGCAGGCAAGATGGAGCGGGACGTGGAGACAGGAGCCTCGGCGGAGCGCGCCGCGCCCATCCAGTTTTCGCTCGATGGGTCGCAGCGGCTGGTGGTCGTGGTGAGCGCCGCGGATTGAGAAGCGCATCCGGCATCCTGAACGCGGCTGCGTGCCGCCCGAAGCGCGCCGTACAATCACTCTGAATGCGCACTCTGAACGCGCGAACGCGCATCGTGAGGTGACCACGGCCCGTGCCGCTAGCTCTCAAATTCGACCCGGCCGATCCCAGGGCCGCGCTGGCCCAACTGCCACAGGCCCAGGCGGTGTTTGCGCTGTATGGCGCCGAGGCACGCGCCGAACCTTACATCGGCCGCACGCCCAACCTGCGCGCGCGGCTGGAGCGGCTGCTGCAGCCTTCGGCAAAACATCCGCGCCGCCTGCATCTCGCGGGCCTGGTGCGCCGCATCGAGTGGCAGCTCACCGGCTCGGAGTTTGAATCGCTGCTTACGCAGTTTTCCCTTTTGGACGAGATTTTCGGCGCAAAGGCACTCGAGCGGATGCACCTGCGCGCGCCTGCCTTCGTACGTTTTCTCGGCAGCAATCCCTACCCGCGCATCACCGTCACGCACCGGCCCAGCCTGCGCGAGGCCGATTGGGCCTACGGGCCGTTCCCCTCGCGCGCCGCCGCCGAACGGTTTTCCGAAGAAGCGCTCAAACTCTTTCTCCTGCGCCGCTGCACCTTCGACTTGAATCCCGACCCCAGCTTTCCCGGCTGCGTCTACTCCGAGATGAAGATGTGCCTCGCGCCCTGCTACAAGGGCTGCAGTGACGAGCGCTACGCGGAAGAGGCTGCTGCCGTGGAGAGCTTTCTCGCGACGCGCGGTGAGAGCCGTCTGGTCACGCTCCGTGCCCAGCGCGACCTGGCCTCGGCGAATTTGGCCTTCGAATCCGCCGCCGCGCTTCACGCACAGGTGCAGCGCGTGGAGGCCGTGCACGCCCTGGCCGCCGAACTCGTCCGCCCACTCAGCCATCTTCGTGCGGTCATCCTGCAAGCCTCTGCAAATCCTGACGAAGTCGCGGTCTTCCTCTTTGAGAACGGTCGCATGCGCGGGCCGGCCGCTTTTTCTACCCTCGGCATGAGAATCCAGAACGAGCAATCCGGCTCGACGTCGCTCTTCGCGCAGCCCATGGCGATCGAACCCGTACCGGAGGCACAAGAGATCAAAGATCAGAGATCAGAGATCGAACAAAGCCCGGGGGAGCACGAAGTGAAAGGGCACGACTTCAGTCGTGCCGATAATGGGCAACAGAACGGCGGGGCTTTAGCCCCTGAGGGAACGGTCGCGCCGGCGCAAGAATCGACAATCGCCCACCCGGCCAAGCTTCCGCGCGGCCTTCTCGAATCCCGCCTCGAAAGTGCATTGGCTGCGCTCTCCGCGCCAATCGCGTCGCCCTCAGCCACCATCCGCCAGGGCCATCTGGCGCTCCTCAAGCGCTGGTATTACCGTCCCGAGGCACGCCGCACGGGCGAAATCTTCTTTCCCGACGCGGAAGACCGCTGGCCCACAAAAACTATCCTGCGCGGTATCGGACGCGTGGCCGCAAAATCCCTGATCGCCGACGATTGACCCGGCCTCTAAAACGCTTCCCGGTATTTACGGGCCGGATCAAGAAGCCCACCGCCCCTCACCGCCTGATACACTGTCCCCGCAAGGGGTTCTGCACAAAATCCATGGTCGAACTGCTGCCGGTCTTACGATGATTGAACTTCTGCCTTCGATATTATCCGCGGATTTTGCCCGCCTGGCCGACCAGATTGCGGCGGCCCAGCGCGGCGGCGGCACGGCCATCCACGTGGACGTGATGGACGGCCATTTCGTACCCAACATCACCATCGGGCCGCCGGTGGTGAAGAGCCTGCGCAAGGCCACCAAGCTGCCGCTCGACTGTCATCTAATGATCGATAACCCCAATGATTTCATCGCGGCATTTGCTGATGCCGGCGCCGACTGGGTCAGCGTCCACTACGAGGCCTGCCCCCACCTGCACCGCACTCTCGAATTGATTTTGCAGCACGGCATGAAGCCTGGTGTGGTGGTGAACCCGGCCACGCGCGTCGACCTGATCCTCGAGATTCTGCCCATGGTGCACCACGTCCTGATCATGAGCGTCAATCCAGGCTTCGGCGGCCAGGAGTTTATCCCCTCTTCCCTCGACAAGATCCGCCGCCTGGCCGCCATCCGCCGCGAACTGGACCTGACCTTTAAAATTGAAGTGGACGGCGGAGTGGCTCACGACACGGTCGCAGCCATCGTCCAAGCTGGCGCGGAGCTGCTGGTTGCGGGAAACGCCGTTTTTGGCGCCGGGCAGCCGGAGCGCGATGCCCGCGCCCTGCTCGATGCGGCCCGCCAGGCAGAAATCCTTTGATCCGCGAGCACGGCAGTGGGCGGAAAGAGTAAAATTCACTGAAAAGCGCATGTCCTGAAAAGCGCAAGCATCGACCGGATGGCCCCATGCGGGAGCTGTCCTCGAACGAGGTGGTATGAACCGGTTGTCTCTGAAAATCGTCGCGGTTGCACTGTTGGTGTTGTTTCTGGGCGCGGCTACGGCCGACGCCCGCAAGAAGAAACAAAAGAAGGCCTACGATCTGAACGCCAACCCGCTGGCCGGCGTGCAGTCCAAGCAGCCCGACAAGGAACTCTACGACAAAGCCATGGTGGCCATGAAGAAAGGCCGCTACGACGTCGCCCGCCTCGACCTGCAGACCCTGCTGAACACCTATCCCGAGTCGGAATACCGCATGAGGGCCAAGCTTTCGGTCGGCGATACATGGTTCAAGGAAGGCGGGTCGGCTGCGCTGACTCAAGCTGAAGCCGAATACGAGGACTTCATCACCTTCTTCCCCAACGCTCCTGAGGCTGCCGAAGCCAAGATGAAGGTAGCAGACATCTACTACCAGCAGATGGAGAAGCCCGACCGTGACTTTACCAATGCGCAACAGGCCGAAAAGGAGTACCGGGAGATGATCAACATGTTCCCGGATTCCACGCTCATCCCGCGCGCCAAGCAGAAGCTGCGCGACGTGCAGGAGGTTCTGGGCGAGCGCGAGTACCAGGTCGGCGCCTACTACGAGAGCCGCGAAGATTTCGTGGCCGCCATTGCCCGCCTTGAGACGGTGGCCGATACCTATCCGCTTTACTCCAAGAGCGACCAGGTGCTGCTCGGCATCGGCGACGCCTACGCCGGCCAAGCCCACAACGTGCAGATCGCTCCCGGCCTGCCCGGCGCGATCCGCGAGCGCCTGCACATCATGTATGAAGACAAGGCCGCCCAGGCCTACCAAAAGGTGATCACGCGTTATCCCATGGCGCCGCACGTTGAAGACGCCCGCGACCGCCTGGTGGCCATGAACCGCCCCGTTCCCGAGCCCACCGAAGCGGCCATTGCCGAGAGCGACGCCGAAGAGCGCAGCCGCCAGCCGCTGCACTTCACCGACAAGACGATGGACATCATCAAGCATGGCCCCACGGTGGTGGAGGCCGTCCACGTGGGCGAACCCACACTCGACGATCCCAAGCGGGTTCTGGCTCCCGATATCACCAAAGAGAACCGGACCATGTTTGTTGAGGCCATCAATCAAGGCAGGCCGCCCGCGCCCGCCACGGCCGTTACGCCCACCGGTCCCAATGAGCCGCCGCGCAGCGATCAACCCTCTACCGCTCCCCTGCAGATGCAGGCTCCGGGTGAAGGCACCGGTGTAGGCGTGCAAATTATCAGCGCGCCCAACAGCCCTGCGCAACCGGATACCAATGCGCTGGTCAAGCCCGTAGTGCCGGCCAGCAATGCTCTGCCCAACGCGGACGCGCCTGCGGAAGCCCCTGTCCAGGTGAACGACATCAAGCCCGGCGCGAATCCTACGCCGACGGTCGCCACCAACGGCAAGAAGAAGCCCAAAGTCGATCAGAGCGACGAATCTTCAAGCAAGAAGAAAAAGAAGAAGGGCCTGGCCAAGCTGAACCCGTTCTAAGCCATCAGAATCAATACTTTATCGACGAGCAAGGGCCGCCTCAAGGCGGCCTTTCGCATTTGCCCTGCGATGCCTAAAAGTATTACTATGATCAGTTGAAGTAATACCTGGAGCGTATCTCATGGCGACAACAGTCACCAGCAAGGGGCAAGTGACCATTCCAAAGCACGTGCGTGATGCCATGGACATTCGACCTGGCACCAAGGTCATCTTCGAGTTGAACAAAGACGGAGATAGGGTTTTGCGCAAATGCGGCCCGATCAGGAAGCAGCATCGGGATCGCTTTGAGGCGGTTCTCGGCACCGCAGACATCAAGTGGCGCACCGATGAGTTGATGGCCCTCCTTCGCGGTGACGATTGATGGTCCTGGTCGACACCAACGTGCTGGTCGATGTGCTCGAGCGCGACCCGCAATGGTGGAAGTGGTCTCTCGGCCAGATGCAAAGCTTGGCGGCGGCCCATCAACTCGTCATCAACGCGGTCATTTACGCCGAACTCGCCGCGACCCACACATCGGCAGCCATTCTCAACCAGAAAATAGCAACCATGAACCTCATGTTCGAGGAGATCCCGCGTTCGGCCGCCTTCCTCGCGGGAAAGGCCTTCGTCCTCTATCGCCGCCGCGGTGGAGGAAAAACCGTCGTGTTATCCGACTTCTTTATTGGGGCTCATGCGGCTGTGCTCGGATGCCCCATATTAACCAGAGATACGGGTAAGTACTCATCCTATTTCCCCACCGTGCCCCTCATCGCGCCGTAAATCGCGGCACCCTCCGTCTGCTAACCTGAAACGTGGTCCCAACGTCTGAAAGCCCCTGCATTCATGGGTGTTTTCTCGAAATCTTCCGGGGCTCACCGAAGACAAAATGCCTCACGATCTGCCCAAAGCGTACGACCCAACCGCCATTGAAGATCACTGGGCCGGTTACTGGGTCCGCGAGAACCTTTTCGCCGTATCGACGCCTGATCCGGCCACGACCTCCATCCAAAACCAGGGCCCCGTCTGCGAGTCCGACGGCCAGTCCTCCGGCGCCAAGTCACCCTTTGTCATCCTGCTGCCTCCGCCCAACGTGACCGGAAACTTGCACATGGGCCACATGTTCGAACACACGGAAAGTGACATCCTGATCCGCTGGCGTCGGATGCGCGGAGACCGCGTGCTTTGGGTGCCAGGTACGGATCACGCCGGTATTGCCACGCAAATGCTGGTTGAGCGGCAGGTGGTAAGCGAAGGCACAACACGAGAAAAGATGGGACGCGAGGCATTTCTTGCCCGCGTGTGGCAGTGGAAGGAGCACTACGGCGGCATGATTCTCGAACAGATGAAGCGGATCGGAGATACCGTCGACTGGCAGCGCGAGTATTTCACGATGAGTGAAAGCCTTTCGGTCGCTGTGCGCGAGGCCTTCGTCCGCCTCTACGCACAGGGCCTCATCTATCGCGGCGCTTACATCGTCAACTGGTGCCCGCGCTGCCAGACCGCCATCAGCGATCTTGAAGTGGTCCACCAGGAGCAGAAAGGCCACTTGTGGGAGATTCGCTATCCCGTGTTGGGCGACGGCGGCAAAGAAACCAGCGAGTTCATCACCGTAGCCACCACGCGCCCCGAAACCATGCTCGGCGACACGGCCGTCGCCATTCATCCCGAGGACGAGCGCTACCTGCACTTGCACGGCAAAAAGCTGCGCCTGCCTTTGATGAATCGCGAGATCCCCATCGTGGTCGATCCCTGGGTGAGCCGCGAGTTCGGCACCGGCGCGGTGAAGGTGACGCCTGCGCACGATCCCAACGACTTTGCCATCGGCGAGCGGCATCATCTGCCCTCCATCAACGTGATGGACGACCGCGCGCACATCAACGAGAACGGCGGGCCCTACGCGGGCCTCGATCGCTACGTGGCGCGCAAGAAAATCGTCGCCGACCTTGAAGCGCTGGGACTTTTGGCTGCCATCAAGGACTACACCAACAACGTGGGCCACTGCGACCGCTGCAAAACCGTGGTCGAGCCGCGCCTCTCCACGCAATGGTTCATCAAGATCCAACCGCTTGCTGACAAGGCCATCGCCGCCGTCCGCCCCGATGCCAACGGCAACAAGGCCATCCGCTTCACGCCCGAGAACTACGAGAAGATCTACCTCGAGTGGATGACGAATATCCACGATTGGTGCATCTCGCGCCAGCTCTGGTGGGGCCATCGCATTCCCGCGTGGCACTGCAGCGTCTGCCACAAGATCACCGTGCCCCAGCCCGGCGCGACTGGCGATCCGGCCGCGTGCGCCCACTGCGGATCAGACAAGATCACGCAGGAGACCGACGTGCTCGACACGTGGTTCTCCTCGGGTCTGCTTCCCGTCTCCGTTTTCGGCTGGCCGAACCTGACGCCGGAGACACGGGCCGATTTCGACGCCTTTTATCCGACGAGCCTTCTCGTCACCGGCTTCGACATTCTCTTCTTCTGGGTGGCGCGCATGATTATGCTCGGCTGCTGGTTCGCCGGCGACGTGCCGATGCCCGACGGGCGCTCACGCGCTCTTGCGGACTCGGTACCTTTTCGGGAGGTTTATATTCACGCCCTGGTGCGCGACGCCAACCGCGAGAAGATGTCCAAGACCAAGGGCAACGTCATCGATCCGATTGAAATCGTGAAGCAATACGGGACCGATGCCGTGCGTTTCACATTGGCGTCCATGGCCTCGCCAGGCACCGATATTGCCTTCAACGTGGCCCGCACCGAGGGCTATCGCGCGTTTGCCAACAAGATCTGGAACGCCGCGCGGTTCATCTTCATGAACGTGGACAGGGCGGCAGAGATCGGCATCAACGTCGATTCTTCCGCGCTCGGCTCCATGCCTACCGTCGCTGCCGACGCACCGCTCGAAGCCCGCTGGATCGTGGCCGAACTGCACGCGACCGCCGCAAAAGTGAACGAGTCGCTCGAAAACTATCGCTACGACGAAGCTGCCAGCATTATTTATCAATTCTTCTGGGGCAGTTTCTGCGACTGGTACCTGGAAATCGTCAAGCTGCGGTTGGACTTCGAGGGGAACCAGGTCGTTAACGGAACGGAAGGTCAGATCTTCCGCGATCTTGCAGGAAC
>JBEKAS010000197.1:0-7968 GCA_050015795.1 Occallatibacter sp.
GTGCCGAGGGCGGCTTACGCCGATGCGGCGCTGATGATCGGCGGGATCCATAAGGCGCTGCTTTGCCTGGGAGGGTTGACGCTGCTGTCGACGATAGTGTTTGCGGGTTTGAAGCGCGAGGACGGCAACGCGGTGAGCGAGCAAAAGATCATGCATCCTGACGGATGATGCGCTCTCACGGATTAGCGGATCACTAGACCGCGGAGTTACCGTTGATACGGAGCCCAAGCGTTTTGTGGGAAATGACCCCTGCAAATGCTGCTAGAATTCCTCTTTCCGGCAACTCCGCGCCGCGCAACTTCCACGAAAAGAAGATCTCGACCGTGCCTCAGGAAGCCTCAAGCAAATCCGTAACTTACGCCGATGCCGGGGTGGACACCCGCGGCGCCGGCCAGGCCAAGGAACGCATCAAGTACCTGGCGCAGAAGACATTTAACCGCAATGTGCTGAGCGGGATCGGCAGCTTTGGCGCGCTGTTCCGGCTGGATCTGCAGCGCTGGAAAAACCCCATCCTGGTGAGTTCGGCCGATGGAGTGGGCACCAAGCTGAAGGTGGCATTCGAGTTGGGACTGCACCAGACGGTGGGCGTGGACCTGGTGAACCACTGCGTGAACGACATTGCGGTGCAGGGGGCAATACCACTGTTTTTTCTCGATTATCTGGCCACGGGCAAGCTTGACCCCGATGTGATTGAGAGCGTGGTGAGCGGATTGGCCGATGGTTGCAAGGCCAACGGCTGCGTGCTGATCGGCGGCGAGACCGCGCAGATGCCCGGCTTCTATGCCGACGGCGAATACGACCTGGCGGGATTCATTGTGGGCGCTGTGGATCGCGACAAAATGGTGACGGGCGCGGGCATCAAGCCGGGTGACGTGCTGATCGGACTGCCCTCCACCGGGCTGCACACCAACGGCTACTCGCTGGCGCGCAAGCTGCTGTTCGAGGTGGGCCACTACAAGGCCACGCAGTACGTGACGGCGATCAAGGAGAAGGCCGGCGCGGCGTTGATGAAGACGCACCGCAGCTATCTGCACGTGATCCAGAAGCTGGTGACGGCGGGGCTCACCACGGGCATGGCGCACATCACCGGTGGCGGCATTACGGAAAATCTGCCGCGCATTCTGCCCAAGGGCGTTACGGCGCAGGTGGAGATCGGCTCGTGGCCGGTGCTGCCCATCTTCGAGCATCTGCGCGAGTTGGGCAATATGCCGCAGGATGAAATGATGCGCACCTTCAACATGGGCATCGGGCTCATCGCGGTCATTCCCGCGGCGAAGTTTACGCGCGCGAAGAACCTGCTGGACCGCGCTGAAGAGAAATTTTATGTGATCGGCCGCGTGGTGAAGGGTGAGCGCCGGGTACAGTACACATAGCCGCGAGTAGCGCCGGACTCCAGTCCGGGGCCCCCGGGCGAGCGGTTTTTGCTCGCTGGGGTGGGAGGCCGGCTGTACTGGCGGTTTCCAGACCGCCAGCTCAATCAAGTGGTTACAGAAGATCGCAGGCGTGAAGGAATGCCGTTAAGAGATTCGCAAATCGATCGACCGCTTCCCTCGCCCGTCCGCCTCGGCATCCTGCTTTCCGGCCGCGGCTCCAATTTTCTGGCCATCGCC
The DNA here is from genome assembly GCA_050015795.1 of Occallatibacter sp. Taxonomy (GTDB): domain Bacteria; phylum Acidobacteriota; class Terriglobia; order Terriglobales; family Acidobacteriaceae; genus Telmatobacter. The sequence continues at coordinate 1,611 of JBEKAS010000197.1, forward strand.
GAGTCCATCCGCGCCGGCAAGCTCCCCGGCGTCGAGATCGTCATTGTCATTTCCAACGTGGCCGAGGCTCCGGGCATTGCCGCTGCGGCGCAACTGGGTCTGCCGCACGCAGTGCTGGTCTCAAAAGGCCGCAAGCGCGCGGAGCACGACGCCGACGTCGCGGCCTTGCTCGAGGCGCACGCAGTGGATTTGATTTGTCTTGCCGGCTACATGCGGCTGCTCTCGCCCGAATTCGTGGCCGCATTTCCGCATCGCATTCTCAACATCCATCCTTCGCTGCTCCCGGCCTTCCCCGGCCTTGACGCGCAGCAGCAGGCCTTCGACTACGGCGTAAATGTGACGGGCTGCACCGTGCATTTTGTCGACCACGAGCTGGACCACGGCGCAATTATTTTGCAAAGGTCCATTCCCGTGCTTGAAAGCGACGATGCTCACTCGCTTGCCGCGCGTATTCTCGCGGAGGAACACATCGCCTACACCGAGGCGATTGCCCGCGTGGTCAGCGGAGAGTACGAAGTCCGCGGACGGCGGTACGTAAAGACAGGGAGTTCGGAGTAGACTCCGTTGCTCCCTACACTCAATTCGCTTCCGTCACTCATTTCGCTCAATTCACTCTCTTCACCTCTTCACTTCTTCACTCCTTCACTCAATTCACACTCTTCACTTCCTCACCCGAGGGGTGCACCCCAACTGCATGTCAAGCGCCCGAAGTCTGCTCGCTCTCCGTAAGCCAATGATTTTTCAAGCAGTTCCTGCCTTGCGGCGCTTTGCAGATAATTACCCCCGAATTGCCTAACCTTATAGACAACCAGATAAACAGCGGAAATAAAGCGCCGGGCGATGGAGAAGCCCTCCCCCCTGCGGTTCCTGAATTCGCCTGCATTTTGTCTCTGTACGCAGACGAATTGGCAGAAACGGAGTCGAACCGCAGCCATGGATGGCGTCGCGGCGCACACCCCTGGGAAGCAGCGATTGCTTCCCAGGGGCGCAGGACCGCTGTTGTCTCGATTGGGCGGCCTCCAGCGGATGCCCTGACCGAAACCACGGCAACATCCGGGTTTTGAGAGCCACCCCTGACCATGCGCAGGGTCGGCGGCGGATATAGCGCCGCCTGCGCAGGAGAAGTTTTCGACGCAATCGCACACAACCCCATGAAGCGCGCTCGCCGCAGCGAAGAGACGTGGCGCGAAGGAGTATGACCCATGAATTTTTTGACGAATATCTGGAATCAACCGAAGACGTCAGCGGCGGGGCTGCTGATTGCGGTGGCGAGCATTGCCGGAGTGTTGTCGCAGCAGGGCGTGACACTTGGCAAAGCGGGAACAGGAACGGTGGTCTCGCTGGCAAGCGCGCTGGCCACGGCGCTGCTGGGATTGCTGGCAAAAGATCCAGAGGCAGCGAGCGAGCAAGTCAGCGGGGCGGCAAGTCAGCGAGCCGGCGCATCAAGCGGGAGCGCCAAGCTGGGCGCGTGGATGCTAATTGCACTGCTGATTCCGCTACCGTGGATGCAGGGCTGTTCAGCAGTCGGTGTGGCGCAGGACATTGTGAACTGGACGCCCGCTTTGCAAAGCGCGGTGGCAACGGTGGACACGACTGCGTCGCTTTTGGCGCCGGCCGACGCGCCGATCTTTACCGCGGCGACCGCTGGTTTTGATGTAGCCTCGAATCTGCTGGTGGCGCAGGCCAAGGCCTATCTGGCCAATCCCTCCGCCAGCGCACTGCAATTGCTTCAAACCCAGGTGGCGACATTTCAGCAGCAGGTGAGCTCGGCACTTTTGCAGGCAGCCAGGATCGTCGATCCCAACAGCCAGACTCATGCGCTGGCGGCGATTCAGGCCGTGGCGACCATTGTGAGCACGATTCTGTCGTTGATCGTTTCCATTTCCAGCAAGGCCGCCGTAGCCAACATGTCGGCGCAAACCGGCATCAAGCTGGCCATGCTGCGGCCGTATCTAAATTACACGCGCGCGGCACAGCTGGTCGCAGCACATTACGGCGAGCCGCTGACGAAGGCGCGAGCCCAGGTAGCGCAGGTGGAACAGGCGGAGATCAACGCCGGGTTCTGAAGAACAGGTGTCAGGTTTCAGGTGTCAGGTTTCAGTGATCAGTGGTCCCGATGCAAAAACCAAGCGGGCTGCTTCGATGTCGAAGCGGCCCGCCATCTCCTGTTCGCCAATCGCTCGAAAAGAACCTACGTATTTGAGTCCCTGGCTTCGCCCAGGATCAATTTGATTGTCATCCGGCGCTGGCCGCGCACGATGGTCACGCTCACCGTGTCGCCCGCCTGATGCTTTTCCATGATGGCGTTGATGTCCTGAGGATCGGTGACGTCATGGCCGTCAATGGCGATGATGAGGTCGCCGCCCAGCATGATGGGCGTGTTGCCTACGTAGGCCTGCTCGTTGCCACCGCGCAAGCCGGCGCTCTCGGCCGCTCCACCGGGAAGCACGCGCTGGATGAGCACACCAGAATCAGCCGCTAATCCCATCTGCGAAGCCAGATCGGGACCGATGGCAAACGAGACGATGCCCAGCGAAGGCCGCTTGACGCGCCCGTACTTCAGCAGGTCGGCCAGCACGGCCTTGGCGGTGTTGATGGGGATGGCGAAGCCGATTCCCGAGCTTTGGTCGGCGCCGTTCGAAGCAATCATGGTGTTGATGCCGATGACCTCGCCGCTCGAATTCAGCAGCGGCCCGCCGGAGTTGCCGGGATTGATAGCCGCATCCGTCTGAATGGCGTCTTCAATGGGCGCGCCGCTCTCGTTGCGGATGGGCCGGATGGCGCTGATGATGCCGCGCGTCATGGTGCCGGCCAGGCCGAAGGGATTGCCGATGGCGTAGACCTTCTGGCCCACGTTGAGCTGCGACGAATCGGCCAGCGTAACCGGCTGCAGGTTGGGCGCATCGATCTGCAAGAGCGCCAGGTCGTGCGTGCGGTCGGTGCCGATGACGCGCGCCGCGAACTTGCGCTTGTCGCTCAGCTGCACTTCGATTCCGCGATTGGCGCCTGCCACCACGTGAAAATTCGTCAGAATGTGGCCGGCCTTGTCGAGAATGAATCCCGAGCCCTGCCCCTGCTGCGGAACCGTCCCATAGAAGAAGTCAAAGACCAGCGCCGTCGAGGTGATATTGACCACCGAGGGCAGCACTCTTTTATAGACCGCGATGTTGTTCTCTTCTTCGGCGTCGTACTTCGGCGCGGCCTGGGCCTCAGTGAGCTCAAGCGGCGCACTCGGCCCGCCGCCGAGCAGCGAAATGCGCCCCATCGAGTGCGTGGGCTCAAGATACGTGGTCACCAACCAGAATCCGCCCAGCAAAATCACTAGAATAAGAAGAATTCGGCTCAATCTCATCGTTTAGTTCCCTGAAAAAAGATTCCCAATAGAGTTACGGCGGTTGACGGGCAAAGTTCCCCGCGCAAATTTGAACTGCCTCTCTTATTGTAGTGACAGTGATTGGCCGGATTTGTTGCTCTCGGCCCTACTCGCCTGAAGCAGGCGTGGCCAGACCACATCGACCTGGGCGCGCAGCGATTCAATATCGCCCGAATTATCAAGCACAGAATCGGCCTGTGCGGTCTTTTCGGCGTCTGGAACCTGGTGTGCCAGTCGGTTGCGCGCATCGGCCTCGATCGCTTCAAGGCTGGCTCCCTTGCCGCCACCTGAAGCCCCCCGTGATTGTTGGATGCGCGCGGCGTAGCGGGAGATTTTGAGCTCATCGGGCGCGGTCACGACAATGACGCGATCCATGCGCTTACGCCAGTCGGCTAAAACACTGTCCTTTTCGCCGCGGGCCCGGGCGTCGCGCACCACCTCAAAGATGAGCGCCGACTCGATGACGGCAACAGCCGATGGATCGCGGGCGAAGACCTCATTCATCCACAGCGCCTGGGCCTCGATCACGGGCGGATGCACAATGGCGTTCAGTTCCTGCAGACGTCCGCGGCGGAAAGCGAGATCGGCAAGGCGCGCGCGGTTCAGCTGGCCGTCGGGACTGACAACCTCAGGGCCGAAGCGTTCGACAATTGTGGCAAAAACGGGCTGGCCCGGCTCCATGAGCGTGCGGCCCAGAGCATCGGCCTCGACGACCTGCGCGCCGAGTTCGCGCAGCATGGCGGCCACGGTCGATTTGCCGCTGCCCAGCCCGCCCGTGAGTCCTACGCGCAGCACGATCTACAACCCCCGCCGCAATTTGGCCGCGCGCACGGTGTTCGACATCAACATGGCGATCGTCAGCAAGCCCACGCCGCCGGGCACAGGCGTGTAGGCGCCGGCAATCTCGAAGGCCTTGGGATGAATGTCGCCAACAATCGTTGACCCGCGTTTTTCGAATGCCGCTTCGCGCTTGGCGTCGCCCTTGAAGAAGCGGTCGAACTCCTCGCGCGTGCTCAGGCGATTAATTCCAACGTCGATGAGCGTGGCGCCGGGAGTGACCATCTCCGGCGTGATGAAGCCGGGCCGCCCCATGGCGGCAACCAGAATGTCGGCCTGGCGCGTAACCTCTCCGAGGTTTCGGGTCTTCGAGTGGCAGATCGTCACAGTAGCGTTTTCGCGGAGCAGCAGGATCGCTACGGGCTTGCCCACAATGTCGCTGCGGCCCACCACCACCGCGTGCTGGCCGGCGACGGGAATATGGCTGCGCTTCAGGATCTCAATCACGCCCGCGGGCGTGCAGGGGACAAGCGCCGGACGGCCGGCAAGCAGTCGTCCCGCGTTCACGGGATGAAAGCCGTCCACGTCCTTCGCCGGGTGGATTGCATCCAGCAGCCTTTTGGAGTCGATCTGACGCGGCAGGGGAAGCTGGATGAGTATGCCGTCGATGTCGTCGCGCGCGTTGAGCTCGTCGACGAGCGCGAGCAAGTCTTCCGTGGTGACGTCGGCGGGCGGCGTAATCAGGTCGCTGTAGATACCAAGTTCGGCGCAGGCCTGCACCTTGTTGCGGACGTAGATCTCCGAAGCCGCCACGTGGCCCACCAGCACCGCCGCCAGACCCGGGCGCACGCCACGCACGGCCAGCTGGCCCACTTCCTCGGCCACTTCCTGCTTGATGGCGGCGGCAAGCACCGCGCCGTCGAGAATTCTTGCCATCCTGCCTCCAGATTCATCGTATCGCTTCGGAGAGCGGCGGCCCGAGAAGTGCATCTCGTCACATCGATTTGTGAGCTATCTCACATACAGTTCCGCGTCAGGGGCCTAATTTCGGAGCTGTCGGGAGTGTGCCAGATCACATCGTTGATCACAACGCCCCTTCCCGGCGCTGGCTGTACGGAGACAGCGTTTGATGAGCGGTCTGAAGGATGCAGGACATCTTTTCCGGTTTGCGGGGCTCTTTGTGGTCGCGTTTCTGGTGTTTCTGGTAGTGCGCGGCTATGTGGTCCCCAAGACCTTCGGGGAGTATGGGCATTATCGCGGGGCGGCGATCGGCGAGATTGCCCAGCGTCCGGTGAAGTTTGCCGGGCACCAGACGTGCGAAACCTGCCACTCGGACATTGCCGATACCAAAACCAAGGGCGCGCATGCGCATGTGAACTGCGAGGCGTGCCACGGTGCGCTGGCCCAGCATGCGCTTGCGGACGATCCGACGTCCATGATTCCGGTCAAGCCGGACACTTTGGTGCTGTGCGCGCGCTGCCATACGGCCAGCGCAGCCAAGCCCAAGGGCTTTCCGCAGGTGGATCCGGCCGATCACATGGGCGGAGTTCCCTGCCAAACCTGTCATAACCCCCATAGCCCGGCGATCGGATCGGATGCGGGCACAGGCGCCGGCGCCAGCCCAGCCGCGGGAGGTGCGAAATGAACATCAGCCGGCGTCATCTGCTCATTCTTTTGCCGGCCGCGGCCGTGGCCTGGAAATACCTGGAGGCCGGCACGCCCAAGGACTCGCCCAACTACCAGATGAGCGAGCACTGGTGGGGCATGCTCATCGATATTCCCAAGTGCATCGGCTGCGGCAACTGCGTGCGCGCCTGCCAGACGGAGAACGACGTGCCGGATGGGTTTTTTCGCACCTGGGTGGAGCGCTATCACGTCACGGACTACCATCTCGAGAATCCTGAGGTGATCTCGCCGGACGGAGGCAAAGAGGGATTTCCAGTAGCCCAGGAGGACGCAGGCAAGTACTTCTTCGTCCCCAAGATGTGCAACCATTGCTCGGATTCACCCTGCACCCAGGTTTGTCCGGTGGGCGCGACTTTCATCTCCCCCGATGGCGTCGTCCTGATCGACCCGAAGTACTGCCTGGGATGCGCCTATTGCGTGCAGGCCTGCCCCTACGGCTGCCGTTACATTCATCCTGAAAAGAAAATCGCGGATAAATGCACGCTATGCTACCACCGGATCACCAAAGGATTGACGACCGCT
>JBEKAS010000198.1:0-7958 GCA_050015795.1 Occallatibacter sp.
GGGGGGGGGGGGCCCCCCCCACTACAGCCGGTCAGGAGACCGGCGCTACAAATGTCTGAAGAGCGGAGCTACGATTTCGGCTACGGGGCGAGTGATTTCTGCAGGGCCAGGCGTTCGGCGTCGACGACGGCTTTCATCACGCCGGCTTCGGCAAAGAAGTGCACGAGATCGGAAGTGAGGGCGCCGCGGGGCTCATCCGACTCAAGCGAGGGTTCGGAATTCGATGCGAGGGAGGGTGCGGTGTCCGGCGCGAGCAAGGGACGGTGAAGTTCGAGCGGCGTTTGGGCCATGTGCATGGGGCCGGCGCCCTGGGCGTCGAGGATGAGCGCGGTGAGCTGGCGCGCCAAGGGCAGTGGGAAGCTCTCTGCGATGAAGACCATTTTGCCGCGGGTGGTGATGAGGACGGGGCCTTCATTGGTGGTGAAGAGCTTCTCTACCGAGCCGTCGCCGGCAGCAGAAGTGTTGGAGGAGAGCTCGTTGACGCGGGAATACTTTCGGCCGAGACTGTTCGAGTAGATTTTGGCGAAGACATCCGCGGAGTCGGCGTTTTTCCATATGGAAAGGTAAAAAAGCCCGATGGAGCCGGTATCGGCCAGCTGAGCGGGGGTGGTGGCGCTGCGCAACTGTCCGGCCCAGTAGAGGCCGCCGTTCCAGGCGGGAGTGAGGTCGCGGGCGGCATTGTCGCCGCCGAGAAGTTCGGAGAGAATGTGCACGTCGAGCTGGCCGACCTGGCCGATGTCATAGGGCCGATAGGTGGGATCGAGGAGGGGATGAATGTTGGGCAAGAGCGGGATGGCCGGGATGTGCTTCTTCTCGTACTCGCGGGGATTGATAATTTCCCAACTGGAAGTGGGCGGGCGATCGAGCGCGCCGGCGAAGGCGGCGGCCTGGCCCTGATCCATCCACACGTCCTGCTCAAAGCTGAGGCCTTCACGATACGGAAAGAGCATGGATTCGGAGAGCAAGAGAGGCGCGCGGGCCATCACGGGTGAGTCTTCCGTGCTGCTTATCTGGCCCTTGACCAGGTCGAGGACCTCGGGATCCTTGATGAGGCTCTTGCCCATGGGCTTCAGGACGCAATCCCACATGACGGCGGTCGCCTGGCCCTCGGCCACGGAATCGCGCGCGGTGTCCATCTCATCTTTGGCCAGATGATCGTTGTCGCCGGCGGAGTCGGTGGAGACGTCGTCGGGAGTCTGGTCATCCCATTTTGTGAGGTCGGAGTGCTGGTCCTGCAGGGCGTGGGTGAGCTCGTGCGCCAGGACGGGCTGTTCGTCGTCGGGCCCCACCCAGTCGAGCAGATTCACGGTCTTGGTCTTGGAATCGTAATAGGCTTCGATCTGCTCCTTGAGGAGTGCGAGCAGAAACGGTTTGAGCTCGAAGTCGTGGTCGAGGAGGCCGAACTTCTTGAGGACGATTTCATCGCGTTGCAGGCGCTTGGTGCCCTCATCCTCGTTGAACTTTTCTTCGAGGTACTTGACGACGGCATCGCGGGTGGTGAGCTGGCGCTTGACGGAGCTTTTGATGGGCAGGCCGGTTTCGTCGGAGGAGAACTTGATGAGCACATCGACCAGCGCGAAGAGTTGGCGAGCCTGCTCGGGCGTGATTTTGGACGGGGTCTTGGCGTCGGTGTGGGGCGGACCCGCGGGGAGGGTGCAGCCCGACGAGTTTGGCGAGGGGGTGGGCGATGCGGCGGGAGCGGTCGGCGGGGCGGTTGGCGAAGTGGATTTTTGGGCTGGCGCGACCGCGGATAGGGCCAGACAGAGCGGAAGGGCAAAAAGGAGCCCGCGCCAGGGGAAGATTACGTTCTTGGACTGCACTTTCATCAATTCTCTCAATTCTCTCTGCGGGAATTTGATTAGCCGCCCGGTGCCTGAGCGATCAATTTGCGCCCTACACTTCAAGGCTATAATCAGGAAGCGGTTCTGCGCCAGGAATTCCAAGAAAACGACGCCGGAAACGCCGGAAGCGCTCCTATGCTCAAGTCCGATCTTGCCGCAAACCTGCAGGCCACTGCGCTGGCCACCTTGCTTGAATCCGCACACACACCTCATGAGCTGACCGTTTACCACGGCGCGTTGACCCCACGAGAGTTGGACGCGCCGGAGGTGGAAACAGAGGCATTGGCTTTTGGAGCCGCGCTGCACGACCTGGGCTGGATGAGGCGCGTGGATGTGCGCGGGGCCGACCGATTCCGCTGGTTGAGCGGGATGGTGACCAATACCGTCAACGATCTTTTTCCGAACACAGGAGCCTGGAACCTGGCGCTGAATGCGCAGGGGCACATCCAGGGCGACCTGACGGTGTGGCGGTCTGGCGAGGAGTTTTCTGCGCAGCGGCGTAGCCCTGTGAACACGGCGAAGGATGGGAATGGCGGTCGAAATCATGGGGAAGACCCGCTGCTGGGCACGCCGTTTGCCGGCGAATCGGGGCTGGAACTGGAGATTGCGGCCGACCAGATGGACAAGCTGCTGGCGCACCTCAATAAATTCATTGTCATGGACGATGTGGAGCTCGTTTCCCTGGGCGACGAACAGGTGGGCGAGGCGGGTTCGGAGACGGCGATTGGGCTGAGCGGCCCGTTGGCCCCGGAGGTGCTGGAGCGCGTGGGGCTGCCGGTGATCGCGAGTGCGATGGCGGGAACCAGCGTGGAGTGGAACGGCTGGGAAGTGCGGATTCTGCGCGGCTATGGTTTGCTGGCGCCGCACTACGAGTTCTGGCTGCCGTCGGCGGGGCTGGCCAAGTTGTGGTCGTGCCTGCGCACGGGCGGGGCGGTGCCTGTGGGTTCGGCGTCGCTGGAGGCGTTTCGCATTGCCGAGGGGATTCCGGCGTACGGGATCGATATGGTGGAACGCGACCTGCCGCAGGAGACGGCGCAGATGCGGGCGCTGCACTTCAGCAAGGGCTGCTACCTGGGCCAGGAGATTGTGGAGCGCATCCGGACGCGGGGCAACGTGCACCGGCATCTGCGGCCGCTGGAGCTCAAGGGGCCTGCGCCGGCAAGCGGCACGGAAATGACGCTGGAGGATGGGACGGCTGCGGGAACCATCACCAGCGCGGCGGAACTGCCGCTGAAAAATGGCGCACGCGTGCTTGCTATGGGCATGATTCGCGCTGAGGCAGAGGTAAAGAGCCAATGCTTCCGGTACAAGGCCGGGACCATGGAGGGAACGGCGAGCATACTGGCTGCGCCGCCGAGGCTCAAGGGACGGGCGTAGTTGGGTGACTAGATGATTTTGTAATCGCTGCGAGTGGGTGTGCGGGCGTGGACGTCCGCACGACAGCCGGTCTGGAGACCGGCGCTACAAGTCGGGGCAGGCTCTGACAGCGGGGACAGGCAGCGCTGGAGCGACAGGCCGCCGCGGATGAGAAACTTATAGGTATGAGTGATACGCCAAAATTCGAAGTCATCGACCGCCGCAAGATGAAGGCGGAAGAAGAAAAAGTGAGCGGGGAAGCCGCGGCGCAGACGGCGCCACCGGAGAAGCCGGCCGGGCCACGTGAGTCGGCGCCCGGACCGCGCCTGGTGGTGAACGAGGCCAAGCAAGAGGCGTCCGGCCGCGAGGCGGAAGCGCATGAGCCCGCACCGGCCGCGGAGAAGCAGCTGACCGAGGAACTTCCTCCCGCGCCGACGGCCGAGGAAAGCAGCAAGTCGAAGGCAGCTTACGATGCTTCAGCACAGCGGCTCGAGGACCTGATCCGCGCACAGAATCCTACGGTGGGCCCGCAGCCACCGGTCGGATTCGAACACCTGGTGCAGCAGTTCTACCTGAGCGCGATGCTGCAGATGGGCGCGGGCACACAGGAGGGTCAGCGACCACGAGTGGACATCATGGGGGCGCGGGCCACCATCGATCTGCTGGGGGTTCTGGCGGAGAAGACACGCGGCAACCTGACGGAGGCCGAGGATCGCATGCTGCAGTCGGTGCTGTTTGAATTGCGCATGGCTTTTCTGGAGTTGACCAGCATGGTGGGTGCGCCGAACGTGCCGCCACCGGCGGCGCCGAAGAAGTGAAGACAGCCTCTAGCTTCTAGCTCCTAGCCTCTAGCTTGGTTCCTGCGCCGATTAAATTGGATCATTCTTCGGCATCGACTTTCTCATCGGGACTATGAGCTGACGTTTTAGCCGTACCCAGGCAGCCTTCTAGCTCCGGACTAGAAGCTAGAAGCTAGGAGCTAGAAGCTTTCGCATGAACGCTACCCTCACATTTTTGGGCACGGGGACCTCGATGGGGGTTCCGACGCTGGCATGCGCGTGCGCGGTGTGCACCTCGGCGGATGCGCATGACCGCAGGCTGCGGCCCTCGGTGCTGTTGCGCTGGCGCGAGCCGGAGACGGGCACGGAGCGCGCTGTGGTGATCGACACCGGGCCGGACTTTCGCGAACAGGCGCTCAACGAAAAGCTGGCGCATGTGGATGCGGTGTTCTACACGCACGCGCATGCCGACCACATTCTGGGCATGGACGATCTGCGGCCGCTGAGCTTTATCGCGTCGCGGCGGGGCGGACCGATTCCGCTCTACGCCGATGCGGAAACGACGGCGGTGCTGGAGCAGGTTTTTTCGTATACTTTTTCGCCGCGTGCCACGTACCCCACGCGGGCGCGCGTGGAACTGAAGCCGCTGGCCGAGCGCAACTTGGTCGACGGCGTGGAGTTCGTGCGCGTTCCGCTGCTGCACGGGGAGATGCCGATCAACGGATTTCGCTTCGGCAAAGCGGCCTATATGACGGACGTGAGTGCAATTCCGGAGGAGAGCTTTGCGCTGCTGGAAGGCGTAGAGGTGCTGGTGCTTTCGGCGCTGCGCCATATGCCGCATCCCAGCCATGCGACTTTGGAACAAGCGCTCGCGTGGGCGCGACGCATCGGCGCCAGGCAAACCTGGTTCACGCATATTGCGCACGACCTGGGCCACGAAGAAACCAACCGCAACTTGCCGGTGAACGCAAAACTTGCTTATGACGGGTTGAGCGTGCCCGTACGGTTATGAGCGGCGGGCGCGGCGCGGGGCCTGGCGCGGCCGGCGTGATGCAGGTGTTTCGCTCGCTCGCGGAGATTCCCGCGGGATTCGGTCCCACGGTGGCCGCGGTGGGAAATTTTGACGGCGTGCATCGCGGGCACCGGGAGATTCTCGCGGGCGTGACGACCGAAGCACGAGCCATCGGCGCGCGTGGCGCGGGAGCGAAGGCTGTCGCCGTTACGTTCGATCCGCACCCGGAACAGTTTTTGCGCCCGGACAAGGCGCCGCGGCTGATCACGCCGACGGCGGAACGGCTGCGCCTGCTGGCTGAAACTGGAATCGATGCGGCGCTGGTGCTGAAATTCGACGAGCCGTTGGCGAATCTTGCGCCGCGGGAGTTCGTGGAGCGGATTCTGGTTGGTGCGCTCGCAGTGCGGAGCATGCACGAGGGGCAGAACTTTCGCTTCGGGCACGGCGCCGCGGCGGGCGTGGAAGAACTGGCCGTGATGGGAGCGGAACTGGGCTTCACGGTGCACCTGCATGAGGCGGTGTGCGTGCGCGGGCTGGAGGTTTCGAGCTCGGCGATTCGCGCGCTGGTGGCCGCGGGCGACGTGCGGCGGGCGCGATGGATGCTGGGGCGGCCGTTCACGGTGCTGTCGACACCGGCACGCGGGCGCGGCATCGGCACGCGGCTGCTTGTGCCCACGGTGAATCTGGCGGCGTACGACGGATTGCTGCCGGCCTTCGGAGTGTACGTGACGCGGCTGAAGATCGCGGGCCGCGCGTTCCAGGCAGTGACGAATGTGGGCAACCGGCCGACGTTCGGCGAGGCGTCGTTCGCCGTGGAAACGCACATTCTGAATTTTGAACCGGTGGAGATGAGCGAAGAAACGCCCGTCGAGCTCGAATTCCTGCTGCGGCTGCGCGGCGAACGGGAGTGGCCGTCGCCGGAGGCGCTGAAGGCGCAAATCTTCAAGGACGTGGCGCGGGCGAAGCGGTACTTTTGGTAAAGGCTGCTTCTAGCTTCCAGCTCCTAGCTTTCAGTGCATGGTTCCAACAGGCGTGCTTTCCCACATCTCAAAATCGAGATGTGGGGCACCCGCATTTTGTGGTGACTTGAAGGGCACGTTTGAGATCGTGCTGCGATGCGTCAGGGCCTTGAAGGCAATGCCGGCTTGACGGTGGCTTTCTTTGCCGGCTTCGCCGCTGGCTTTTGCGTGGGGGCTAACGCGGGCTTGACTAGAGGGATGTGTCGCCCGGCAGGCCCGGCTGCTGTTGGTGCGGCCGATGGAAGAGGAAACTTTGCGGGCGGCAAGTTTTCAGCTCTGCTTGGTGGAGCATTTTCGTCGTCGCCGGGGAATTGTTCGTCGTCCTTACCGGCGATGGCGGCGCGCATGAAGTTGATCCAGATGGGAAGCGCGGTGACGGCGCCGGTTTCCTTATCGCCGAGCGATTCACGGCTGTCGTAGCCGACCCACACACCACATGTGACTGAGGGCGAGAAGCCCAGGAACCAGGCGTCGGTGAACTCCGATGTGGTTCCGGTCTTGCCGCCGAGGGGATGGTTGAGCTGCGCTGCGGCTGCGCCGGTGCCGTGCTGGGTGACGCCGCGCAACAGCGTCATCATGGTGCGCGCGGTTTGCTGGTCAAGGACCTCCTTGACGGCCGGCGTGTCCTGCCAGAGGGTGATGCCGTCGGCATTGGAAACTTTGCGAATGAGACGCGGGGTCACACGAATGCCGTCGTTGGGGAAGACGGCGTAGGAGGCCACCTGCTCTTCGAGGGTGATTTCGACCGCGCCCAGCGCAACCGGAAGATAGGCGGGAATATTCGAGGTGACGCCGAAGCGGTGCGCCACTTCGATGACATTGCGAATGCCCACGCGCGCGGCCAGCTTGAGGGCGGGGATGTTGCGCGATTCGGCGAAGGCATTGGCGACGGTCATGGCGCCCTTGTAGTCGTTCTCGTAGTTGTGGGGAACGTAGCCGCCAAAGCTGACCGGGCCATCGACGATGATGTCGGTGGGCTTGACGCCGTTTTCGATCGCGGCGGTGTAGACGTAGGGCTTGAAGCTGGAGCCGGTCTGGCGCTCGGCCTGCGTCGCGCGGTTGAAGACCGAAAGCGCGTAGTCGCGGCCGCCGACCATGGCGAGGATGTCGCCGCTGGTGTTGTCCATGGCAAGAAGGGCGCCCTCGGCGCCGGAGTCCTGCTCGATCGAAGCGCGTCGCGAGCCAGATTCAGTAGCCGCGGTGAGGCGGATATAAATCATGTTGCCGGGCTTGGCGAGGGCATCGCCGTAGCGCTGGCCGGTCCATTGCCAGTCGGCTGGGAGGAGCACAATTTCGGCGCCGGGCTGACCGGGAGGGCCGATGCGCGCGTGGATTTCAAGCGGGAGCGCGCGCGTGACCAGAGCATGGATATAGTCGCCAGGGCCGACTGTCACCGCCCAGTCGGGATGGCGGTAGGAGTCGAGCGTGACGTCGTTGGAGAGGACGTTCTCAAGGTTGCCTCGCCATCCGTGGCGGCGCTCATAGGCGGCAACGCCGTCAGCCACGGCGCGATTGGCGACCTGCTGCAGGTCGAGATCGAGGGTGGTGTCGACACGCAGGCCGGCCTCGTGCACCTCCTCCGAGCCGAAATGCTTTTCGAGCTCGCGCCGCGCTTCTTCCTGGAACCACGGCGCCACCGCGCCCACGGGCTGCGCGATGTGCAGACCCAGCGGAGCCGCGCGGGCCTGTTCGGCTTGCGCATGGGTGATGACGCCGTCGGACTCCATTTCACTGAGCACCAGATTGCGGCGATGCAGAGCGCGTTCGGGATTCATGACGGGCGAGAAGGCAGCGGGGCCCTTGGGCAATCCGGCGAGAAGCGCGGCCTCGGTGAGGTTCAGATCTTTGGCATGCTTGGAGAAGAAGTACTCGGATGCGGCCTCGAAGCCGTACATGCCGCTGCCGAGGTAGATCTGATTGGCGTAGAGGGTGAAGATCTGCTGCTTGGTAA
>JBEKAS010000199.1:0-7927 GCA_050015795.1 Occallatibacter sp.
GGCGTGGAACGCGTGGAGAAGGCCGAACTGGAGCTGACGGCGGTGATCGAGCCGGCGGCGCGACTGGGCGCAACGGATGACGAGCCGGAGCGGCTCGCGATGTACCGCTTTGGCGTGGAGACGATGGAGGAACACCAGATCAGGGTGCTGACGACGTCGGATATGGAGCGCGTGGCGGAGACGGCGAGGCGGGAGCTGCGCGTTTAGGGACTGAGGGGCTGAGGGACTAAGGGACTGCGGAAGAGCAGGCACTGAAACCTGAAACCTGAAACCTGTCCCCGCCTTCTGGCAATTGACCCCTCAAAAAAAAGTTTGCAGAGTTTGCATATAATTTCCCCGGTTCGCGGTAGGATCGATTCTGTTGATGGATTTCAGGTGGTTTTGAAGCTCTGGACTGAGCCGGTCGCTTAGGACGGAAAGCTGACCACTGAACACGATTGAGGACGCAAAGGGCATGGCCTAAGGGCTGTGCCCTTTTGTTTTCGGGGCAAAGTTCGGAACAAGGTTCGGAACAAGGTTCGGGGCAAGGTTCGGAACAAGGAAGGTGCACGTGAGGGTAGGCGAGCAGTTGCGGGAGATGTGGCGGCAGGCGCGCGGGGTCGGGCAGGATGGCCGCGGCAGAGAGGCTGGGGCCGCGGAACTGATGGCCGCGGCAGAGGCAGAGCGCAAGACTTTGGCGCTGCCCGCGATCCTTAGCCCGGTGCAGTTTCCGTGGCGGCATCTGCCCAAGCCCACGCCGGTGAATCTGCGGCGGTTTGCCGAAACACCTTTGGTGCGGCGGGCGATCAACGTCATCAAGGATCGCATCGCGGCCATGGACTGGCAGGTGCGGGTGCGACGGGGTTTCGAAGCCGGGGACGTGGGCTATGTGGAGCGGAAACTGCGGGCGCTGCGGCGCACGCTGGAGGAGCCGAACCCGACGGACAGCTTTCGCACATTGATTGAACAGGCGATCGAGGATGCGCTGACGGGCGGCTTCGGGGCCATTGAGATGGAGGCGACCGGCGATCCGGAGCGGCCGGCGATGTTGTGGCCGGTGGACGGAGCGTCGATCCGCATCAACGCCAGGTGGGACGGGCAGGAGGACGTGCCGCGTTATGCGCAGGCCATGCCGGGACAGCTGGAGTCGAGCGCGGTAGAGCTATTCGATAACCAATTGATGTACATCCGCATGAACCCGCGCAGCTTTACGCCCTTCGGGCTGGGACCGCTGGAAGTGGCGTTCGAGACGGTGAATCAGTTTCTGAGCGCGCACCGGTTCGCGGGAAAACTGGCGGCGAACGCAGTGGCGCAGTATGCGCTGTGGCTGAATGAAGCCACACCCGTGCAGCACGACCGGCTGATCCGCTGGTGGCAGGACGAGATCGAGGGCACGGGGCGCGTGCCGCTGATTTCGACCGAGCAGAAGCCGGAGGTGCTCAGGTTTGCGCAGGGAACGGACGCGGATTTGCGACTGGCCTGGCAGGAGTTTCTGATTCGCATGGTGGCGAATGCTTTTGGCTTGCCGCCGCTGATGCTGGGCCTCGAAGCCGATGTGAACCAGTCGACAGCTTCCGAAATGGCGGATGAAGCGTTTCGCGGCGCGATCTCGCCCCTGGCGATTCTGCTGGCGCAGCACTTTACGCGGGACCTGTTCTCGAAGTGCCTCGGCTGGCGGGAGTTCGAGTTCGTCTTCAACGAACTGAACGCGCGCGACGAGATGACGGAGCTGCAGGTGCAGGTGCAGCTGCTGCAGGCGGGCGTGCTGACGGTGAGCGAGGTGCGGGCCATGCGGGGGCTGGCGCCGTTAGAGCACGGACTAGGGACTGAGGGACTAAGGGACTAAGGGGCTACCGGACTGAGGAACAAGGAAGAAGGGTTAAGGAGCAACGGAGCAAGAAGCTCTTCTTTTCTGCGGAGACTTGAGCGGGGAGCTGCAGTTCGATGTTACACGAGGCTCCGGCTTAGTCCCTTAGTCCCTTTGCGAAGCGGAGCGGAGCAAAAACATGCGACTGGAAGCGATGGCGGTGGAAATACCTCATGTGGACAAGCATCCCAACCGGGTGCCGTTCGAGGGCGTGTTGACGGTGGTGAATGCGGCCAGCGACAAGGCGCCGGCAGGGGCGCGCGGGCACCGCGTGATGTTGACGAAGGAGGCTGCCGAAAATGCGCTGGCTTCGCTCGTGGGCATGGCGGTGGATTACCGGCCCGGCTGGGACGGGCACGATGCGCGGCGCAAGATTGGCCTCTTGACCGAGGCCAATGTGGTGGGGCAGCGACTGGTGGTGCGCGGCTATCTGTACGCGCGCGATTTTCCCGAGGTGGCGTCGGCCATGGCGGCGCACGCGCCGGAAGCGATGGGCATGAGTTACGAGCTGGCCGACGCGCGCGTGGAGGATATGCGCGCCGAGGTATGGAAACTGACGCGCGTAACGTTTACAGGCGCGGCGATTCTGCTGCGCGAGAAGGCGGCGTACCGGGCGACGAGTTTCAGGATGGCGGGGTGAGAGAAGCAGGGAGCAAGGGACCAAGGGACCAAGGGAACAAGGGAGCAAGGGCGCTAGTCAGCGAGTCGGCGAGTCAGCTTTGAAAGTTTGTGGTATCCCACATCTCAAGCTCGAGATGTGGGGCACCCATGTACTTGCTGGGTTGAAAAGCGTGTATTGGGGTTCGTGCTCTCCCACCCTTTCCGCAAAAGACGCGGAAAGGATGGGGCAACCGTAAGACAGCGAGTGAGCGAGTCAGCAATGCGCACCTGCGGTGGATGAAACAAATAGTTTGTGTCTTCGCGGGTTGGCGTCGCTTTGCGACGTCGCAGGTTGGCGAGTTCGCTCGATGATTTTTGTCAAGTAATGCGAGAGGCTCCGCAAAACGGAGCCTTTTGGTTTGAAGGCGAAGGCGCGGACAGCGGACAAGAAAAAGCGTTAGCCGGAGTTTTCTTTGCCATTGGGTTGACCGCGCGCAAAGGAACGAGTAACTGACCACTGGTCACCGATCACTGGAGAAAGGAAGTACATGGAAAACGACGAGAAGAACATTGCGGAGCGGCTGGAGGCCGCGACCACACTGCTGGAGAGGACGCTGAACTGGCTGGAAGAACGCCAGGGCGCACTGTCGGGCGAGGTGGAGAAGATTTCGGCCACGGTGGAGCAGAGCCGGCGGGAGACGGAACTGGCCGAGAAGCTGGCCGCTGCGGAGCGGGAGCTGGCCGAGGTGAAGGCCGCGGCTAATACTGTGAACCCTCTGCGCCGGACCATGCCTGCGGCAACGGCGGAGATGCTGGCCAAGCACGGCATCGGCGAAGGGCCGGTGGATGTGCACGCTCTGGATGCGGCGTTGTCGGGGCTGAGCCTGGAACAGCGCATCGCGGTGAAGACGCAACTGCTGCGGGCAGGCGCGATCGCGTAAGAGCAGCTTCTAGCTACTAGCTTCTAGCTGCTAGCTAAAAGCCTGCGCGGATGAACACGGGAACATTGCGGCCGGAAAGCGGCTCCGATGAAAAGTCATTTGAGTTTGCGCAGCCGGGGATTACCAACCAAGCCGGATTCCGGCACAAACAGCTTGCAGCTGGGAGCTAGAAGCTAGCGGCTGAAAAACGGCCCCATGGAGGGGGTGGAGAGAGCTATGAACGCAACCTTTGCAGATATTCACGCGGCAGCAGATTACATCGGGCCGGGCGCAGTTGAAGTTCCGCTGTACCAGACGGAGATCTTCGACATCTGCCGGCGCTCCAGTCCATTTGGACAGCGCATCAAGCAGGTTCCGGCGACGGGTCATCCCTCGCGGTTCTTCGAGGAGACGGCGATCCCCAATCCGGGCGCAGCCGGCTTCGTGAATCCGCGCAGCATCAGCCCCACGGTGGTAAGTCCGACGCGCATCGAGCTGAGCGTGCCGCTGAAGGCGATTGTGGCGCAGATCAACTACAACCTCTTCGACATCGAACTGGGCGACCAGCAGAAGCAGTTTGCCTATCTGCAGGCCAAGGACCTGGTGGATACGGTGAGCGGCGTGATGGTGACGCACGATGTGGCTCTGTGGCAGGGCACCGACACCAGCCTGAGCGCGCCCACGACCACGCAGTACATGGGATGCGCGGCGCAGATCGCGGCCGGCGGCAACAGCGTGACCGTGACCACCTCGATGAAGATCGTGGACTCGATCAAGACCACGATCGCGCAGATGGTTGCCGGCAGCGGTTATCGCGTGCGGCCGACGGCTATCTATGCCAACCCGGTGCTGCTGGACCTGATCGACCAGGAGATGAAGTCCGAGTACAACGTGGTGTTGAACAGCACGCAGATCTCGGCGGGCTTCACGGTGAAGAATCTTTCGACGCAAGCCGGCGATCTGCCGCTGATCCCCGACTGGAGCCTACCTTATACGGGCACGCCGGGATCGGGCAGCGCGGTGCTTCCGGCCTACATCGTGACCGAGGACCTGATCGAGTATCACTGGCTCGGCGATCCGGCTCCACGCGTCTTCCAGCTCGGACTGCCCAACTCGCTGACCTACCAGTACGTCGCAGTCAAGTTCGGCGCGCCGGTGGTGAAGGGCGCGAGCTTTGCGCATATCCAGGTGAATGTCGAACGGTAGGAAAAAACAGGGACTAAGGGACTAAGGGACTACGGGACTACGCCACTGACTTTTGCAGGCTAGTCCCTCAGTCCCTGGCCCCTTCCTTTGAAAGGAACTTTCATGGCCTATCTCGAGCCAGCGGATTACGCGAACTATGGATTGCCGGCGGGAACGACGGCGGACTGGATCACTGCCGCCACGGCATTGATTAACAGTCACTGCAGGCGACCGGACCTGAATGTGATCGAGTACATCGAGCGCCTGCGCGTGGTGACGGGAGCGCAGACGGTGCTCTTGAGTTATCTGCCGCTGGCGCCGCTGGCTCCGGCTACTTCGCCGATCGTGGGCATCAATGGCCGCTATGCCAGGCCGCGGCGCGGGGAGATTCTGAACGAGGCGATGAGCGAGATTGTGTCGGCGTTCGCGCTGCCGGGGCAATGGACGGCGATCGATCCCACGCTGGTGGACTTCGACCCGGCGACTGGCGAGTTGACGCTGCCCTGGAATGTGCTGGGGCTGCCTTACAACGAGGTGCAGGTCACTTATACGGCTGGTTTGACGACGATTGGGGACGACGTGAAGTCGGCTTGCGCGCAGATTGTGCGCAACGCACAGGCTACGCCGGCGCTGAACGCCAGCATGAGCAAGATCGACACCATGCAGGTGAAGTATTTCTCAAGTTCGTTGATCGACGAGACGGTGCAGGAGTGGCTGAAGCCGTACGTTGCGAACAGGCTGGGATAAAAGCAGGGACTAAGGGACTGAGGGACTAAGTGACTAAGTGACTAAGGGACTAAGGGACTAATGGACTAAGGGACTGAGGGACTGATGGACTAAGTGACTAAGGGACTGAGGGACTTAGCCTCGATCCCGGACATCGATGGGAGCAAGTTATGAGTGATACAGCGCCGCGCAACCCGAGGGGGGCGCCGCAGATGCTGGCCGACGCCTTGCTGCGAAGCGCGGCGGGCGCCACGGCCCTGCTGCGCGTGACCGGCACGAACACCGATACCGGCATGTCGGAGGTGGGCCTGGTGGCGACTACTTTCGCGGAGGTTCCGGTAAGTCCGGCGGTGATGCGAAAGCTGCGGCCCAGCTGGCAGAAAGGCGGAGAGTCGAAGTGGGAGCTGCTGGTGTCGGCCACCAGCGTCGAACAGCAGGTGAACGCGCTCGACCTCGAGTCGGCGCAGGGTCTGTTTGCCATGACGCTGGCAGTGACGGTGGCCGGGCAGGACTATCTGATTGAATCCATCGCCTCGAACGAAGCCTTCGGACAGGTGTATCTCTACCGGCTGTTGCTGCGCGAGGCGCGGCAGCAGGGAGTGTAGGGAGCAAGGGAGCGAGGGAGCGAGGGAGCAAGAAAACGGGAGTCACATCCGATGTTTTACCCGTCACTCTGGTGGGTAAATGCCATTGAACAGTGATTCGGAAAGGCAATTGGGAAGCAAGGAACTGCGATCGGGGCCGTTTTTTTCTGATCCCTGATCCCTAATCCCTGTTCCCTGTCTTCTTATGCAAAATGCGAAAGATTCGTTTTACATGGCGCTGCGTGCGCGCTTGACGGCAATCAATCCGGAAAGGACCATCCTGCTGCGCGGCGCGGTGCGTCCGGGAATTCTGGTGGAGGAAGCGGAAGCGCCCTTCAGCCAGCTTCCCAACGATGTTTTTGTGTTGCGCTGGACGGGCCTGGCGGCGGACATGGATCTGGTGTCTACCATGGCGGCGGAACAGTGCGAGATCATGTACCAGACCTGCGGAACGCAAAGCTTTGGCGGTCTGGATCGGGGGCGCGCCCTGAGCGCAATGGATGAGGAGCTGATGGCGATGCTGCAGCCTTTCTATACGCCCAAGCTCAACTACGCGACGACGCCCGCGGCGGCGATGCTGACGCAGGTGTTCTGGGACGAGCCGGTGTTTGGGCCGGCAGCGACCAATCGCGACCTGCTGGGGCGCAACGCGAGTGTGATGGTGTACAGCTACCAGGAGCAGGGGGAGTAAAGGCTTCGCCAGGTGTCAGGTTTCAGGTGTCAGGGTTCAGTTACGGACTTGCTGACATCTGGGATTTCTGAAACCTGGAACCTGAAACCTGACTTTAAGAGGTTGATGCAATGACAGCAACATGGTTTTCCGCTCCGGCGCCGGTGACGCGGCGGGTGCGCGCATACTTTGCGCCCGTGAACCGGGTGGCACAGACACCCGTGCTCTTCGATCCGTCGCAACAGGGAGGGTTCAGTCTCGCCGCTCCGCCGGCACCGTGGATCGACCTGGGCTGGATTCAGGATTTCGCGCGCAGACCGGCAAGCAAGTCGACAGCATTGTTGACGGGCATTCCTGCCGCGGCTCTCGAGCAGGTGCGCGAGACCGTGCAGGCGCAGGTGAGCCTGCAGTTTCTGAGCTGGACCAAGCTGACCATGGCGCTGGCGACGGGATCGCAGCATATGAACGTGCTGGCCGTAACGGGCGATCCAACGCCGGCGGCAGATGGAGCGACGGCCGCGTCGGCAGTGACGCCGCAGAGCGGATCGACAAGTACATCGGTTCTGCTGGCGTCGTCTGATGCCGCCAAATTTGCGGCGGGATCGATCGTCGCGGTGGATGTGGATTACACCGGGCAGACCGGTTACGTGGGTTGCCCGGTTGCGGGCGCGTATGTGCGCCAGGCCTTGACGGATGTGGATTACATCCGGCGTGTGACCTTCAACGTGGCGCTGGTGGCACAGGTGACGACCACCGGGCTGACGCTTGCCGGGCCGTTGCCCGGAGGCGCGCCGGCCACGGGCGCAAAGGTGCAGGCGGTGACGGGTTTTGTGGACCGCGAAGGCGGCAGCTTTTATCAAGAGTGGTCGGCGCTGTTTTTGATGCAGGGCAGCCAGGGAGAAAGAATCTTCTTCCACTATCCGCGATTGCAGGCCATGAGCGGCGCGGAGGAAGCTATCGCCCCGCTCAACGGGAAAGATCGGAACGGACAATCGCGGGTCACGCTGAAAGGGCAATTTCTGGCGCTGCCGGTGACGGACCCGCTGGACGGCGAACGCGTGGTTTGCTACCGAAGTTTTCTGCCGGCGGCGAATGCGATGGTGTAGGAACGCAGGGACCAAGCCACCCCAGCGAGCAAAGACCGCTCGCAGGGGACCCCGGCAGGGAGCGAGGGAGCAAGGGAGCAAGAACCCACGAGCCGCGGCCCACGGACCACGAACCACGAGACACGAATCACGAGAAATGCGATGAAGATCACAATTCAGGGGCTGGAATATACGAGCGCGCTGGATGCCGTGCGTCCGTTGACCATCGAGCGGAAGATCAACGAGCCCTCCATCTGCCAGTTGTGGCTGAGCCTTCCCGCGAATGGAAGTCTCGCGTCTCCCGCGCGCTT
>JBEKAS010000200.1:0-7921 GCA_050015795.1 Occallatibacter sp.
TGAAGCGTGGTCATCGGGTTGGCGTGCCGCAAGATGGTTTGAACAGTTTTTACGTCGCGGCCGACCGCGATGAGATATGTCGCCAAACTGTGTCGGAGAGCCGACTAATGAGATGGTCCGTCGCTTGATTCACCCGCGAGAGCGGGTGATCGAGGTGGCAGCATTTAATAAGGAGGATCATCGATATGCAGATACACTCGGTTGGCATCGATTTAGGGAGGACAACGTTTCATCTGGTCGCACTCGGCGCTGCCGGCAAGGTGATTGTGCGGAAGAAGTTCAACCAGAAGCAGCTTCTGGCCTATACCGCGAACGTCCCGGCATCTCTGATTGGCCTTGAGGCCTGCTCTGGGGCGCACTTTCTCGGACGCGCTCCGCGCCAGCGAGGCCATGATGTCCGGCTTATCCCAGCTCAGTTTGTGAAGCCGTTCGTAAAGTCCAACAAGAACGACTTTGTGGACGCAGAGGCAATCGCCGAAGCCGTGGAGCGCAAGAACATGCGCTTTGTCCCGATCAAGACCGATGACCAACTCGATCTGCAAGCAATCCATCGCGTTCGCGATCGCCTGATCTCCCGGCGCACCGCGGTCATCAACCAGGTGCGTGCGTTCCTGCTCGAGCGAGGCCTGGTTTTCGCGAAGACTCCAGCGAAACTGCGGGCTGCGTTGCCCGACATTCTTGAGAACGCCGACCTCGACCTGACACCGCAGATGCGGAGCCTGATCGATCTTCTTTCGAAGGAGTGGAAGACAGTCGAAGACCAGATTGAAGGACTCAGCCTCGAGTTGGAACGGATCTCTGCCGCCGATCCGGGTTGTACTCGCATCCGGCAGATTCCAGGGATTGGGCCTATCGTGGCGACGGCCATCGTTGCCACCATCGGTAACGGCGCTGCCTTTCGGAAGGGACGCGATTTTGCCGCGTGGCTCGGTGTCGTGCCACGGCAGCATTCAACTGGAGGCAAGGCTAGATTGCTCGGCATCAGCAAACGCGGCAACGTGTACCTGCGCAAGATCCTCATCCACGGAGCGCGGGCTGCGGTGTTGCGGATCAAGCGGGATCGGGCGCCGATCGGAGCCTGGCTCGATGCACTCGATGCCAGAGCTCCCAAAAATGTTGTTGTGGTCGCGATGGCAAACAAGCTCGCGCGGATCGCATGGGCTGTGCTGTCGAGCGGGGAGGACTACCGGCCAATGGGGAATATTGTTGCCGCATGAGATAGTGCGGAAAAGACGCCTGCGGCTTGGAAGCGCTGACGCGCTCCCACTTTCCCGCACTACTACGACGACGGATTGAATTTACCCACCGAGGTCTGCAGAGAGACAGCAAGGACGAAAGAACAGTCACAACAGCGTGTCTGGGAACCTGATGGACGAAATGGTTGATAACGACCGACCGACTAATAAGGACAGATACGCGCGCAACTCATCATGGCCAGGAGCGTTAAGCTCCACCAAAGGCCGAATACATTTGCGCAGACTTGTCTTCTCGACCACGCTTTTCCCTTGCAGTCGCGCGGCGGACCATACATTTTCGTCCAAGTGGAATGGCCCCCACTGGAAACCAGTAAACCCTACGGCGTTTGCCGTTACTAATTCCGGGCGCTCGATAATCTGCCGGGTCTTGTTTGCCGGAATTTTAGTTAGGCAGTTATTCCTAATGAGTGAAGGCGCTCGCCTAAAGGCATAATGGGACTCGTCCCAGGAAGCGGAGAATTTCATGCGGACGAATCCCATTCCCGGACTGAGGAAATACAAAGTATTGCAGTTAGACCTGAGCTGTTCCATCGTCGACGAAGAGCTCGATTCCATTGACGAAGCTGGAATCGCTGGAGGCGAGGATCAGAGCGACGGTCACGATCTCTTCTGAGCGTCCCATCTCGCCGCGTAGGATCTGAGATTTGAAGAACTCTTTTGCTTCTTCTCTCAAGGGATCGAGGATCGGCGTGTCGACGGTGACGGGACTGAGGATGTTCACGCGGATTCTGCACTCCGTGAACTCTAAGAGCCATGTGCGTGCAGCGACAAGGCGATTCCGAAGTCTACGTTCTCGCGACACTTCAGGGTGCTGAGAGAGGCGGGGCTGATTCGTGGCGTGCGGCTGCGATGCAGCCATGGATTCATCTGAGGTATATACTGCGAAAGTATTCCCAACTGCCTTTCCTGCAGATTTGGCTGCAGTGGAACGGGGTCGAAGGCAGCACCTTGCATCAAATTCATAACTAAGCAGCTGCATGGGCGGATCAGGCATGAATGACCCGAAAGAACAGAAGCACGAGCCGGAAGCTCCGACGCTTGTAGTCGGGAAAAGTGTTTCCGCCACTGCTGCTTCAGTTCAGAGCGACCCGAGCGCTCAGGTATCTGGAGCGCCGGCAGAGCCGTTCCACGGACACCCCGAAACTCCAACCAGTTTGAATAGTGAGGCGCCAACCCTGGCGATCACGGCGGGTGGGGGATCCTCCGATCCCGGCCTCACTTTGCCTCCCGGAACACCGATACACCTCGCCGTAAGTGCCGCAGCTGCCATGAGCAGCGGCTCTGCCCTGGGGCTGGGGGCGGTTTTCGCGAACCGCTACGAAATCATCAAGACTCTGGGCGAAGGCGGAATGGGGGCGGTTTACAAAGCACATGACCGGGAATTGGAGCGGGACGTCGCGCTCAAAGTCATTAAGCCTGAGCTTGCCAATAATCCTGAAATTTTGCAGCGCTTCAAGCAGGAGCTGATCCTTGCACGCCAGGTCACTGATCGCAACATCATCCGTATTTTCGATCTCGGGGAAGCCGGTGGAATCAAGTTCATCACGATGGAGTACATCGAGGGCCAGAACCTTCATCAACTGCTGAAACAGCAGGGCAAACTGGAGGTCGCGGAAGCCGTCGGCATTATGGAACAGGTGGCGGCGGGACTGGCTGCTGCCCACCGCGAAGGAATCATCCACCGCGATCTGAAGCCGGGCAATATTATGCGCGATGCCAACGGCCGGGTGGTGGTCATGGATTTCGGACTGGCCCGCACCTTAAGCGGCGACGGAATGACCCAGACCGGCGCGATGCTGGGCACGATTGAATACATGTCTCCGGAGCAAGCGCAGGGGAAAGAGCTCAAAGCCAGCTCCGATATTTTCACGCTCGGCTTGATCCTCTATGAATTGCTGGCCGGGGTCACGCCATTTCATCACGAGAGCGCAATCGCGAGCCTGCTCATGCGCACGCAACAGCGCGCCATACCCTTGGCGGATGTCGATAAGAAAATTCCGAGCTCGCTGAGCAACATCGTCGCCAAGTGCCTTGAAAAGGATTCGGCGAACCGCTACCAGAGCGCGGAAGAGCTGGATGCGGATCTTCGCGCGTGGCAAGGCAGGAGCGGAGGCAAGAAGGTTTCCGCTTCATCGATGCGGCTGCGTTTCATCCGCGTGCGCGAGCTTCCATGGATGCGCTATGCAGTCGCCGGCGTTCTCCTTGTGGCGATCGCAGTTGGCATTGGCTGGTTCGTCGCCAGGAGGCAACAGTCCGCGAAATCAGTGCCGCATGCTCCGATCTCGGTGCTGGTTGGCGACTTTGCGAATCATACTGGCGACCCGGTCCTGGATAACACGCTGGAGCCGATGCTCGGTCTGGCCCTGGAAGGCGCCAGCTTCATCAACGTCTACGGCCGCGAGGATGCGCGAAGGCTGGCCGAGAAGCTTCCGAATCCCACGAACAAACTTGACGAGCAGACCGCGCGACAGGTTGCCATGAGCCAGGAAATCAACGATGTGATTACGGGCGAGATTGATCTGCGAGGGGACCAGTACGATATTACTGCGGTTGCTTTGGACGGCGTCAGCGGCAAGGTGCTGGCCAGATCAGAAGTCAGCGTCGCCAATAAAAACGAGATTCTCAACAGCCTCCCCAAGCTGGCGGTGCCGCTTCGTAAAGCTCTGGGCGATTCGACGAGCCCCTCGGAGCAGTTCAACGAGGTCAGTGGAGGCTTCACTGCAGCATCCTTAGAGGCCGTGCACCAGGACGCTCTCGGGGTCGATGAACAGTTCGCAGGCAAATTCCAGGAGGCATTCGATTCGTTTCAGAAAGCCGCGCAACTGGATCCGAATTTCCCACGTGCGTACACCGGCATGGCCGCCATGGCCCAGAATCTGGGCAGATCCGGCGACGCCGTGAAGTACATGAATCTTGCCATGCAGCACCTTGACAACATGACTGATCGGGAGAAGCTTCGCGACCGCGGACTGTACTATCTGACCAGTGGTAATTGGCAGAATTGCGTCGACGAATATAACAAGCTTGTTACCGCCTTTTCTGCCGATCGGGTCGGCTGGAACAATCTGGCCAGTTGCTATGTACAGTTGCGCGACGCGCCGAAGGCGCTGGCGGCGGCGCAACACGCAGTGCAGATTGTCCCCAAGGGTGTGGGACCGCGCCTCAACCTGGCATTTATCAGCGTCTTTGCCGGAGACTTTGCCGCAAGCGAAAACGAAGCGCAGAACGCGCTCGCAATGAATCCAAAAGCCGCGCAAGGTTATCTGGTTCTCGCCGAAGCGCAGCTCGGACGGGGGCAGATCGACAAAGCGGACGCGACATACCGTCAGCTTGAGAGTTTTGGTCCGGTGGCTACATCGACCGCGACCGCTGGACTCGCCGATCTTTCCGCCTATCAGGGAAAGTATGCCGACGCCGTGCGCATCCTCTCACAAGGAGCGACGAGTGATGTGGCGGCCAAGATGGACGACAACGCAGCGAGGAAGTACGCGGCGCTGGGAAACATCGAGACCATCCAGGGAAACCATTCGGTTGCGGTCTCCGATTTTGAGAAAGCGCTGGCGAAGAGCCAGTCGATTCAGATTGAGTTCCTGGCGGCCAGAAGCTATGTGGACCTGGGTGAGTTCGCGAAGGCGCAAAAGCTGGCGACGAGCCTGTCTGCGGCGCTGTCGAGCGAGGCGCAGGCTTACGGCAAGATCGTTCAGGGGTTGATCGGCCTGAAGCGCAAAGACACCAATGAAGCCATCAGACTGATCACTGCTGCAAATAACCTGCTGGACACATGGATCGGCCACTACGATCTTGGACGGGCATATCTCGAAGCGGGAGCATTCACCGAGGCCGACTCGGAATTCGATACATGCCTGAAGCGGAAGGGCGAAGCCATCGAACTGTTTATGGATAACGTGCCGACGTATGCCTATTTTCCGCCAGTGTATTACGACGAGGGGCGCGCGCGGGAAGGATTGAAGAGCCAAGGGTTCGCGGACTTTTATAAGACCTATCTCGGCATTCGCGGACAGTCGACGGAAGACCCGCTGGCTGCCGACATCCGGCACCGCCTGGGCCAATAATCCACCGCAGAATCGAAGCCTCCGCATCGACACTGGCGATGGCAAGACGTGAATCGAAAGAGCTTTAGTTCCCGGAGAGCGAAACCGTCTGCGTGCCCGACTGGGTGTTATCAGTGACAGTCAGATTGGCGGAGGCTGCCTTGCCGCTGGAATTGAATGTGACCGAAATGCTGCAACTCTTGCCTGCCGCGAGCGAACTCGACGAACCCGGACAAGTGTTGGTTTGCGAAAAGTTGCCTGGGTTTGTACCCGTGAAGCCGATGCTGATGATGATCAATGGCGTCGTTCCCGTGTTGCTGAGGGTCGCGATTTGTGCTGTGCTGCTTTTGCCGGAACTTACCGTCCCGAAACTCATACTCGTTGGAGTGAGGGTCGCCACTGAATAGGTCGCGGTTACTGACTTTGTAACCTGCGGCGCTGCCGCGTAGTTAGAGTTTCCTGCCTGATTGGCGATCACCGAGCACGTTCCCGAGCCGCTGGTCATCGTATAGGTTGCACCTGAATTGCTGCATGCTCCCGAACTGGTGAAAATCACCGCGTTCCCGCTGGCGCCGCCCGTGGCCGCTACCGTAAAGCTGGTCTTGTAAGCCGCTGTCGTCGGAGGGCTCGTGGTGAATGCGATGGTCTGCGTGGCCTGAGTCGCGGTTGCTGACTTTGTAACCTGCGGCGCTGCCGAGTAGTTCGAGTTGCCCGCCTGGTTGGCGATTACCGAGCACGTTCCCGTGGCGCTGGTCATCGTATAGGTTGCACCTGAATTGCTGCATGCTCCGGAACTGGTAAATGTGACTGGGTTCCCGCTGGCGCCGCCCGTAGCCGCTACCGTAAAGCTGGTCTTGTAAGCCGCTGTCGCCGGAGGGCTCGTGGTGAATGCGATGGTCTGCGTGGCCTGAGTCGCAGTTGCCGGCTTTGTAACCTGCGGCGCTGCCGAGTAGTTCGAGTTGCCCGCCTGGTTGGCAATCACCGAGCACGTTCCCGTGGCGCTGGTCATGGTATAGGTTGCACCTGAATTGCTGCACGCCCCGGAACTGGTGAATGTGACCGCGAGCCCGCTGGAGGCCGAGGCCACCACTGTGAAGCTGCTCTTGTAAGCCGCTGCCGCCGGAGGGCTCGTGGTAAATGTGATGGTCTGCGCGACCTGAGTCGCGGTTACTGACTTTGTAACCTGCGGCGCTGCCGCGTAGTTAGAGTTTCCTGCCTGATTGGCGATCACCGAGCATGTTCCCGTACCGCTGGTCATCGTATAGGTTGCGCCTGAATTGCTGCATGCTCCGGAACTGGTGAAGGTCACCGCGTTCCCGCTGGCGCCGCCCGTGGCCGCCACCGTGAAGTTCGTGTTGTAGGCGGCGCTTGCCGGTGGGTTGGTGGTGAACGTGATGGTCTGCGAAGCCAGAATGATGGCGCTCAGTGCGACCGGCTGTGGAGTGCCCGGCGCATTGTCCATGATCTCGAGCGTCGCGGTTTGCGGTGTGTTGTAATACTCACCCGCGATGAAGGAGACCGTAATCGTGCAGGAGTTCTCCGCGGCCAACGACGACGGGCAGAGATTGACCACAACAAATTCGTCAAAGTTCCCTGCCTGCAGAAGAGAAATGAGAGGCGTGCTGATGGTGGCAGCCGCATTTCCGGCGTTGCTCACTGTCACGGCTTTAGTTGTGATGCTTCCCACAGTCACCGCGCCGAAGTTGATACTCGACGGAGACACGGTGATCACTGGTCCGGACGCGGCTACAGGTTTTGTGAGCGACGCCGCAGCGTAGTTGGTGTTGCTTGCCTGGTTGGCAATCACCGAGCAGGTTCCCGTGCTGTTGTTCATGGTGTAGGTTGCTGTGCCCGGCGTTGTACCCGCCGTCACGCTGCACGCCCCGATCCCGGAACTGGCGAAGGTCACCGGGTTCCCGCTGGCGCCGCCGGTGGCCGCCACCGTGAAGCTCGTATTGTATGCGGCGGTGGGCGGAGGCGGTGTGGTAAACGTGATTGTCTGACTCGCCGGCTGCAGGTTGATCGTGACCGAGTTACTGTTGACCGCGTTGTAATTGTTATTGCCGGGCATGGTCGCCGACACGGTGCAACTGCCCGTACCGCTGTTGGCCGTAAGCTGACCGCTGCTGACAGAGCAGGAGCCGCCGGAGTTCCCGGTCACCGTGTAGGTCACCGCGAGCCCGGTGTTGCCGCCGCTCACGCCTAGGGTTTCGCTCTGGTTGTAGGTCAGCGACGAGCCCGCGCTCAGAGTCAGCGTCGCCTGATTAGCCGGCTGTATGGTCAACGTGCCGGGCACGAAAAGGAATGAATAATTCGTTGCGGCCGACGTGCCGGTCGATACCGTAATCGCATAACTTCCCGCGTTGCTTGTTGCAGTTGCAATCGTGGAGAGCGCGGCTGTGCCGCCCACCACCGAAGTTGGATCATTATTCACGAAACCGCTCAAGTTATAGGTCAATGTGGGAATCGCCTGACCATACGTAATCGTTGGGCTGCCTGCCGTCACCTTGATGACCGCCGGGAGAACGCTGAACGATTGCGTGACCGAGGCCGCACTATAGGTGCCGTTTGCCGGAGCCGACGCGGTAATCGTGCACAAGCCGACCCCGGTCG
>JBEKAS010000201.1:0-7831 GCA_050015795.1 Occallatibacter sp.
AAATTTGGCGGGCGGCCCACCCTTGAGGCATTTACATTCTGTCGCTGACCAATGCTGTAGGCGCCGCATCCCTCGCATACTTTGAGAAGAAAGGGTTGCTTGCGGTCCCACCATTTCCGCGATAACGCCGCGGAAAGGATGGGGCGCCTGGTTTTCTTGTTCCCTTGGTCCCTGTTATTGCTGTTTCGCGGCCGTGAAGCCGGCGATGATTTGCGTCATCATGTCGTTTACTGTGCCGGGCGAGCTAGGCAGGAAGAGCGTTGCGGATTTGCCTGTGACGCCGACTTCGCGCAAGGTGTCGAAGTACTGCGTCATGAGGACCATCGCGATCACGTCCTTGGCGGTTGAGCCTTCGACGGCGCCCTTGAACTCTTCGACGGACTGCTGCAGACCCTTGATGATGGCTTGGCGTTGGCGGGCGGTGCCGTCGCCCTGCAGAGCTTTCGATTCGGCTTCGGCCTCGGCCTGCTTCACTTTGAGAATCTTGTCCGCTTCGCCGCGGGCCTGGGCCGCGATCTGCTCGCGCTGCGCGGCGTTGATGTCGTTCATGGCCGCCTTCACCTTGGCGTCGGGCACGATGTCGGTGACCAGGGCGCGGAGAATGTTGTAGCCGAAGGTGTCCATCACTTCGTCGAGGTCCTTCTTGACCGCGATGGAGATCTGCTGCATCTGCTCGAAGGCCTCGTCGAGCGTGAGCGTGGGCACGTGGCCGAGGATGGAGTTGAAGACGTAGCTCTCAATCTGTCGCTGCGGATCGCTCAGCTTATAGTAGGCGTCAAAAACCTTCTCCTCGACGACCTGGTACTGCACGGAGACAGGAATGGTGACAAAGACGTTGTCTTTGGATTTGGTTTCGACGTTGACCGCGGCCTGGCGCACCTGCAGATCGATGAAGCGCACGGTTTCGCACCAGGGCAGCAGAAACTGCAGGCCGGGGCGCGCGATGCGGTTGTACTTGCCGAAGCGCTCCACGATGCCGGCGGTGTAGGTGCGCACGGTGTACATGGTTTTGATCACCGTGATGAGCACAAAGATGCCCACGATGCCGGCGACGATGAGAAGAAAAGTGAAAAATGCGGAGTTGTCCATGAATTGCCTCGATCCTTCTGCGCCGGGGCCCTGGGTTGCAGCGGCCCTGCGGCGGCGTTTTTCCGTCGCAGGAATCATACCGCAGAAGGGAGAAAGCGGGGTTAGCGGGGTTAGCGGGGTTAGCGGAGTTGGCGAAGAGCCGGAAACTGCGGAGACTACACTGGTAGTCGATGACCCGGAGCGGGAAGAAGGCACGGCCAGCAGCGGAGCGGAAGGCCGCTTTGCTGCACCGGCTCGTCGAAACGCGAAATCCACTGGCCTTGCGCAAGGTGCGCGGGCCGTTCGACGTCGTGGGCGATGTGCACGGCTGCCTGGACGAGTTGCTGACTCTGATGGGGGCCATGGGCTACCGCGTGGAGCGGGTGGGCAAGGAATTCGCCGTGACACCGCCGCACGGACGGACGCTGGCTTTTGTGGGGGATCTGGTGGACCGCGGCCCGGCTGCACCGGAAGTGTTACGGCTGGCCATGGGCATGGCGCGCGCGGGCACGGCGCTTTGCATTGCCGGCAATCGCGATGCCGAACTGGTGCGGGTGCTGCGGGGCGGCGCAGCACAGGTGACGCGTGGCATGGCGCGGACCCTGGACCAGATGGCCGCGGAGCCGGAGAGCTTTCGCGCCGCGGTGCTGGATTTTCTGCATGAGCTCCCCAGCCACCTGGTGCTCGACGAAGGCCGGCTCGTGATTGCGCATGCGGGGCTGAAGGAAGCGCTGCAGGGCCGTTCCTCCGCCGCGGCGCGCGCCTTTGCCCTGCACGGCGATCTGACGGGCGAAAAAGATGCGGCGGGCTTGCCCATCCGCAGAATTTGGGCGGCGGGGTATCGCGGCAAAGCTCTGGTGGTGCATGGGCACACACCGGTGAGCGAGCCGATGTGGCTGAACAACACCCTCAATATCGATACGGGATGCGCCTACGGAGGACACCTGACGGCGCTGCGTTACCCGGAGCGGGTGACGCTCTCGGTTCCGGCCAAGGTGATTTATTACCCGCCGCGCCGGCCGTTCCCGCCGAACCATGCGCTCGTTCGCAAGCGGAAGTAAGCGCAAATCCTGTCCAGTGCGGCTTCAAACAAGGCAGACGCAGCTTTGTTGGCTTCCCACCCTTTCGCAGAAAACGCGAAAGGATGGGGCACGGGCGGAGCTATTGACGGGGCACGGATGAGGCTATTTCTGGACGGGCTTGTCGCTGCCGCTGTTCGCGCCGCTGCCGGAGCTGCTGTTGCTCCCGCTTCTTTCCGAGGCTTCCTGCTGGGCGTCGAGGCCGTGGGTGGGATCCCGGTGCAGGAACTTGCGCGAGATATCGGGCCAGAACTCGTCAAAGATCGAGCCGAATGCGCCCTCAGCGGTAACAATCATCCCGTTGCTGATGGTCTGGCCCAAGCCTGAGTCCTGCGCCGGGTAATAGTAATTCGAGAGGGCACCCGCAATGATGTTTCCGCCCACGTTCGAGATATTCGGCTGCCAATGCCCGTTGTCGCCTTTGCACATGAAGTTCGTCATCGCAGAGTAAAGAATCCTGCGCTTGATGGAGTTGCCTGGGCCCATGCGGAAGTAGCGGGGGTCCTGGCGCAGAATGATAGGCAGGAAGGCGTTGCCGATCATGTCACCGTCGACGGCGTCAAGATAAGCGGCGCCGGAACGTTTGAAGAATCCCTCGGCACCCCAGCCGAAGCCCGTGTTCTCATCCAGCATCTCGTGATAGCCGGCCACGATGAACGCGGCCCCAAAGGTGAAGGGATCGACGGACGAATGAAATGCGAGATTGAGCTTCTGCATGGCGGTAAGAGAAACCGCATCGTGACGATAAGTTTCGTTGAAGTTGGGCGCTATGCCGAGGACGCGCTGATGCTCCTGCTCCTCGACCTCCTGCTGGCCCTTTTCGCGCTTGGTCGCCTGGGCGTCGGGCTGTTGCGCCTGTGAGCTGGTGCTGCTTTGCGCGGCGCTGCTTGAAGGTGCGGGAGCGGAAGCGGTTCCTGTGGCCGGCGGCTGCGTATTTTGCGCTGGCGCCGACTGGGGATCGGCGACAAGCGCAACTTCGATTTGCGGCGCCGGGATCCCCGCGGACAGGTCTTCGTCCGTGGGGTGGGGCGCCGGAGCGTCTGGAATCTCGGCCTGCGACGGGTTGGCAGCAGGGTCAGGGTGCGCTGCAGGGCCGGCGCCCTGCGCGCAGAGACAAGAAGTCGCTCCGAGAAAGGCCATCCCCAAGAAAAACCGCACAACAAATCGTCGAACACTTGAAACCATTCATTCACCTTTTTGAGAGTCGGCAGCCGATCCGCGCGACTTGCCTCGAGGGCAAACCGGCATGGGGGACGCCGTGAATCATTGATCAGTTCAACCGGGGCCTATGCGAGCATTCCGCGAACAGACTCTACATGGAGAATCGGCAGATTCCTTTGGTTAGACGCATTTGTGCCGCTGCCGGACACAAGGATTCGGCTTTCCCGGCCAGAATTGCGCGCAAGAGTGGTAAATGCGCCCGGTTTTCTCCGGTTTTTCGCTGGAAACTATTAAAAACAATAGCCTTACACCGCAAAGTCGATGAACCCGCGCTCGGGATCGGTGGACACCAACTTGACGGTAACTCTGTCGCCAACATCCAGGCCCTTGCCGCCCTGGACGACCTTGCCGTCCACGTGCGGATCGAGGGTGCGCACGAAGGTTCCGTAATTGTTGACGCCGGTGACGATGGCCGGATAGCTCTGGCCGATGTGCGGGTGCAGCACCACAGCGGCGATGCGCTTTTGCATGTCGCGCTCAACCTTGCGCGCGCCGTCTTCCATCAGCGTGCATCTCTGCGCGATAGCGTCGAGCTGATCATCAGAGTAGGTCGCTGTCGAGTGGGTAAGCCAGGATTTGAGCAGCCGTTGCGTGATCACATCGGGAAAACGGCGGTTAGGCGCGGTGGAGTGGGTGTAGTCCTGCACCGCGAGGCCGAAGTGGCCGGGCGAGGGCTGGTTGGGCTTGACCAGAATGTACTCGCCGGGGCCTAACAGCTTGATGACCGTCAGCGAGACGTCGGGAAAGTGATCGGGATCCTTTTGCTTTTCCGCGAGCAGAACGTCGTTGAGCGCCTTCGAGTCGGGCTCGGCGGGGAGCGAGTAGCCCTTGGCCTTGGCTAATTCGACGATGCGGTCCCAGCGCTTGGGCGTGCGCACGACGCGGCGGATGGAGGCCAGGCCCGCTTGCTCAAACGTGCGCGCGATGACGCCGTTGGCCGCAATCATGAACTCCTCAATGAGCGACGTGGCGCGATTCTTCTGGACGGGCGCAATGCCGATAATCTGATCGGTAACGAGCACCGGCCGCGTCTCGATGGTCTCAAGATCGAGCGCTCCGTGCTGGAAGCGATTGCCGCCCATGCGTTGCGCGGCCGTGTCCTGCAATTTGAGCTGCGCGGCGAGTGCGGCATTGGCGGCCACCTTGGGCGGCGCGGCGGCTGTGCCTTCCAGCCACGCTCCCACACTGGGATAGGCCAGTTGCGCGCGATTGTGCACCAGGGCGCGGTAGACCTTGCCATCGGTGGCGGTTCCATCGGCGTCCACTGAGAACTCGGTGACGATGGCGGCGCGATCTTCGTTCTCATTGAGCGAGGTGATGCCCTCGGAAAGGGCCGTCGGCAGCATGGGATAAATGGTGACGCCCGTATAAACCGACGTGGTTTCGCTCTGCGCATGGGTATCGAGCAACGTGCCTTTATGAACGCGCGCGTCGACGTCCGCCACCCCAACGAGCACACGGATGCGGCCGTCGGGCAGCTGCTCGGCCCACTCGATCTGGTCGAGATCGCGCGAAGTGTCGTTGTCAATGGAGGACCAGAGCAGGCTGCGCAGGTCGGCGAGGCCGTCGGCTGCGGCAAGGGCGGGTTGCGCCTGGATGGCGGCCAGTTCGGTGTCGGTTCCGGGAGGAAAGTCGGGCTGAAATCCGTGCTCGATCATGGCGGCGTGGGCCGCGGCAACCAGATTGAAGTGAAAGGGATGGTTGGAATGCATCTTCGATCGTGCTCCTACGCGCGAAATGCCAGCCTATCACGGCGGGGAGCAGCGGGGTTGGCGGTGCTTGCAGAGTTGGCGTAGCTAGGGCGCCATCCCGGGCCCCAGAGGCGGGACCCTGCGCACCGCATCAAGTGCGGGTCTGGAGACCCACACGACAGCCGGTCAGGAGACCGGCGGTACCTGTTTGCGGAAACGCTCTTATTGCGGCTGCACGCTATTGCGGCTGCACGTTGACGGTGAAGTTTATTGTCTGGGCGACGACGGCGTTATTGACGTAGGCCGTTGCTGTCACCCGCAGCGTGGCTACGCCCAACGGTGTGCCGATATCGGTGACCGTTGTCGAGGGGCTGCTGCAGCCGATCCCCGTGCCGGCGAGGCCGGCGAGCAGCATGAGCAGAATGATGAAACGCCGCGGGGCTTGTCGCAGGAAGACGCGTGCGCGGCGTCCGAATGGAAGCAGGAAGAAGAGGACGCCGGCCAGCATGGCGCCACCCGCGGCCTGCGGCCACAATGGGCCCGGCAGGCGCGGCTTGCCGAGAGAGGCGTAGAGAGGGCCCCCGGTGACGTAGGTTTGCACCACAAACGTGACGGTGGCTGTGGGCGTCACCTGCTGCGGGCTCACGGCGCAGGTCATGTCGTCCTGCGTGGGCACCGTACAGATGACCTGCACCAGGCCGGTGTAGCCGCCCACACCGGTGATCACAAAGTATTCAGAACCTGCGCCGCCCTTGGTGAGGTTGAGATTGGTGGGCGGATTGGAGGGCGAGGCGGTAAGCGTAAAGCCCTGAAGGTTGATGAGGAGCGGGTTGGATGTGCTGGAGCCATAGTTGCTGTCGCCCGGATAGCTGGCAACAATCGAATTCGAGGTCGCGGTGATGGGAACTGTGAAGACCGCGCTGGTGACGCCGCCCGTGGTGGAGAGCGTTACCGGATTCAGAGCCGTGCCATTCACGGTGAGGGTGACGGCGCCGGAGGGCGGAACGCTGCCTGCCGGCGGGCCGCTGGCAACAGTGCCGAGGGTTACGGTGACGGTGATGTTGGAGCCGAGCGCCGGTGAATTGCTTGAAGGCGTGACGGTAAGAACGGTGGGACTCAGCTCTGACGTAACGCTCAAAAGATAGCCTGGATCCTCCGAGGGGTAGGTGGAGTCGCCGCTGTAAATGATGCCGAGGTTGTACGATTCCGGGCCCGAGTAGTTGTAGAAGCTCGACAGCTCCATGGGACCGAAGGTCGCGCTGCTGCCAGTGGCGGCGCTGCCGCTCGAGCTGAGAGTGGCGTCGGGCGTGAGCACATCGTAGTTGGCCGAGTCGTAAATGGACACAACACCGGTGGGAATGCCCGCGCTCGCCGGGTCGATCACCCGCGCCGTGAAGGTGACGAGCGCGGACGGATTGTAGGTGTGGTTCGCCTGCACGGGCGTAATGGAAAGCACAATGGTGGGCGTGGCGCCGGTGGCGAGGGGTTTTGCCAACTCGGTGACCAGCTTCTCGATGTCGGGCACGCCCAGGCCGGTGGCGAGATCGTAGCCGGAGCCGGCGGCGTAGCCGATGAGGCCGGTTGCATCGCAACCCGAGCTGCCCGGCACGCACGCGAGCTTCGCCGTTCCCTGCGCCACGTCATTAAAGGCGCGGCTGGTGGCGTAGAGGCTCGGCGCGAGGTTGCCTTGCACTCCGTTTTTCTGATTGATGAGCGCCGCGACGCCCGCAAAAAAGGCTGTGGCCACGCCACTGCCGCCGCTGCGCACCAGCGTGCAACCTGAAGGCGCGGCAGAGCCGCTCAAGCAAAACGCCAATCCGGGATTGACGGTGGAATCGAGCGCGGTGGGCAGGGCGAGATCGGGCAAGAGGCGGCTGCGTGCTGCAGCAGAGCCCGCAGTTGCAAGCTCGGCCGGAACCGGCTGCCAGACTTTTCTTGCGTAGAGTGTGCTGCTGCCGCCGCCGCTGGCGTAGGCGGGATCGGCAACGTTCACGGGCGACCAGGCGGTGAGCGCCGAGGTTCCGGCTGCGGCGCCGCCTGCGCCATAGGCGGCCACGCCCACCGCGGTGTTCCATGGCGTGGAGGCGAGCGCGTTGACACCCAGTCCAGTATCGACCGGGACGGTGCCGCCCGCCGGGGTGCAGGCCGCGGCCCCGCCATCGCCGGCGGCAGCGATGACCGTGATTCCCTCCGCTGCTGCCTGCTGGTAGAGCGCGGAATAAAACGCCTGGTGCGCGGGACTCAACGCGGCTTCGCAGGCCGAGTAGCCAACGGCAATCACGTTGGCGAGATCCTGGTCGATAATCGCGGCAAGCGAGAGATCTACGCCGTCGGTGGCGGCGGTAGTAGCTGCGGGCGCAAGCAGAATCTGCGCGCCCGGCGCTGCGGCTCCCGCCCATGAAGCGGCGAGTGTGGCCTCGGCCTGGTCGTCTACAAGACCCGGATCGGGTCCGTTGACAGAGATATCGAGGGGCGACGCGGGCAACGCGAAGGCGGAGCGGAAGGCTGCGACGTCGGCGCTGTTGATGTTGCTGCGCGACACGATGGCGATGGTTTGGCCGGCGCCGTTCACGCCTTGCGTGGTGAGCGGCGTGACGTTGAGAAGCTGCGCGGCAAGATGCGGCGTGAATGCGGCAACGCTGGCGGGGGAAATGAGCGACGCAAGATCGGCGGCCGAGACCGCGAGAGGCTGCGGCGCGGTAAGCGCGGGCATTGAGAGAACGCCGTCGAGCGAGGCGAGGCCCGCGATGACCGGCGACAGAGAGCCGGGAA
>JBEKAS010000202.1:0-7818 GCA_050015795.1 Occallatibacter sp.
TCGCTTACCAGATGTGAATTGGAGTTTTGCAGAGCCCCGTTCTTCGCCCCTTGCAGCAGAACCTGGGGGTCCTTGCCGGTAACCTGCGAGCCGTAATCGCACACCCCGACGAACATCGCCACGTCCCCGTCCTGCGCGATATACGAACGCAACTCAAACGTGCCGGCGTCGGTTGGAATATTCCTCTTCTGTATCTCCGGCGCAGATGGGTAGGAGGCCTGAAACCCGTCGGCGGGATAACTGTACGATTTCCACTCCGTCGTCTGTGCGCCGGCCGCTGCGGCAAAACATAGAAAAGCCGCGCACAAGGTAATGCGGCATTGCATGATGCTGGGCATCCGGTCCGTCATCGCCGTCCCCTTCCAGCCAAGAGAGTCGCACCATTCTTCGATCCGGGGCCTGGACCTCATCTCTCCGCAGAGGACTCCTGAGAAGAGCGGCCCGGGGAACGGTGCGGAAACTCCGGCTGCAACCGCCAAAAACCTTCAGGGCACCCGATTATAGCTCTTCATGCGCTTTTTTCTGGTTACGGAAGATCAAATCTCGCCCCCTGGCGACCGGCGCTACCCGGGGCGCGATCGCCCGCACCCGATTTTGCCCCCTTGCCGCGCCAGTCTGTAGGATGGTTTGGAACTGGAAAGGCCGGAAACCATGCGACCCAATTCCAAACTGATCAAGGCAACGCTGACAGGCGCCTTGGGCGGCCTTATCTTCGGATTCGATACCGTAGTCATCTCCGGAATCATCGACTCGGTGGTGCGCCTTTATAGCCTGAACGTTTACTACAAGGGCCTGACGGTCGCGGTCTCCCCGGTGGGCACGATTCTGGGCTGTTTCGCGGCTGGAGTAGTTGGGCAAAGGCTGGGCTCGCGCAACGCGTTGCGCTATGCCGCCGCGCTTTACTGCTTTGCCGCACTGGCCGCCGCATTCTCCGTCGGATGGCCCATGTTGCTGACGGCCAGGTTTCTCGGCGGGCTCGCTATCGGCGCAGCCTCCGTGCTGGGCCCCGTCTACATCGCGGAGCTTGCTCCGGCCCAGTGGCGGGGACGGCTGGTCGGCGCCTTCCAGATCAACGTGGTCTCCGGCATCCTGATCGGCTACACCTCAAACTACCTGGTCCGCCTTGCCCACCTGGGTGCGATAGAGTGGCGCGTCATGGTTGGGGTCGGCGCGATCCCGGCCTTGCTCTTTCTTCTATTCCTGCTGGGCATTCCGGTTTCTCCGCGCTGGTCGGCCTCCCACAACCGGATCGCCGACGCCCTCGCGGTGTTGGGACAGATGGGCGCTCCGGATCCCAAGGCCGAGCTGGCCGAAATCCAGTCCGCGCTCCAGGCCGAGCACGCTACAATCCACGAGCCGGTCTTCCGCTGGAAGTATCGTTACCCCTTGTTTCTGGCCATCACCATCGGCGCATTCAACCAGTTGACCGGCATCAACGCCATCCTCAGTTACATGCACAGCATCTTTGCCGCCGCCGGCTTCAGCCAGCTTTCCAGCGACCTGCAATCCATTGTCATTGGCGCCACCAATCTAACCTTCACTCTGGTAGGCATGTCCCTCATCGATCGCTTCGGCCGCAAAAGCCTGCTCATACTCGGCGCCATCGGCACCTCCGCCTGCCTGTCGGGCGTGGCCTGGATCTTCAATACCAACAGCCATCAGTCGGCCCTGCTTGGCCTGCTGGTCGTCTACATCGCCTTCTTCGCCCTCTCTCAGGGACTGGTAGTCTTTATTTACATCGGCGAAGTCTTTCCCAATTCGGTTCGCTCCAAGGGTCAGGGTGTGGGTAACGCCAGCCTCTCCGCCCTTAACACCACCATCCTTTTCGCCTTTCCGGTCCTGGCGCACCAATTCAGTCAGGGCACGCCGTTCGTCTTCTTCGCCTCCGCCACGGTGCTGCAACTGGT
Source organism: Occallatibacter sp. (assembly GCA_050015795.1). Taxonomy (GTDB): domain Bacteria; phylum Acidobacteriota; class Terriglobia; order Terriglobales; family Acidobacteriaceae; genus Telmatobacter. The sequence continues at coordinate 1,908 of JBEKAS010000202.1, forward strand.
GGTGGTAGCTCTGTTCTATCCGGAAACCAAAGGCCAGACCCTGGAGGAGCTGCAGCGAAAACTGGTTCGGGCGTAAAAAAACCGGCAACATGTCCGCGATCAGACGCCCCTGCACAGTCTGTTCAAACGTGACCGATATCACGAGCACTGGCTCCCGTTCGGGACAAAATAATAGGAGACGGGTGTGCCTTTCCGGGCGCACCCCGCGGAACCACCCCACGCGTGAGGCCGGTCGATGGAGCAAACTTTGGAGCAGACTCCGGTTCCACCAGTGGAACAGGGAAGGGAAGAATCGCAGACTGGCGCAGCGGACGAAATCTCGCCGCTGGCAGCCGCCATCTCCCCCGAGGCCCACGCCCTGCGCATGGAGATCATTGCCGTCGGCCGCAAGCTGTGGGAACGCCAATATGTCGACGGCAACGGCGGCAACATCAGCGTGCGGCTCGGGGAGCGCTTTCTGCTCTGCACGCCGACCATGATGAGCAAGCGCGACATGGAGCCGGCCGACATCTGCCTCTCCGATCTTGAAGGCAATATCCTGGCCGGCGATCGCCTGCGCACCAGCGAATTGCTGCTGCATCTTGAGATTTATCGGACCAACCCCAGCGCGCGCGCCGTCGTCCATTGCCATCCTCCCCACGCGACGGCATTCGCGATGACCGGCTCCGCGCCTCCCATCGGCCTTATCTCCGAGTACGAAACTTCGATCGGTCCCGCGGCCGTTGCGCCATATGAAACCCCGGGGACGCAGGCATTTGCCGAGACCGTGCGCCCATTCGTCCGCGACCACAACACTATCCTGCTTTCGAACCACGGCATCGTCTGCTGGGCCGACACGGTGAGCCACGCCGAATGGTTTGTTGAGACTTTTGAGACCTACTGTAAGACCTTTCTCATCGCGAAGCAGATCGGCAAGCCTCTTGCGTTTCTGCCCGGCAACAAGATTGAGGAGCTGCTGGAGATCAAGCGCCGCCTGGGTCTGCCGGATGCGCGCATGGGCGGAGTTCGCGAGCCTGGGCGTTGAAGTCAAGAGCGATGAGGGCGAGCGAAAAGCGAAGCTGTGCTACACTGTAGTTGCGCTCAGTGATTTGGCCGTGAGCGGTATTCTGCCTTTGATATGGCAGCCTGCCTTGCACAGATTTCCCCAAGCACCTACAGCGTAGCCACTTGAGTCTCCCACCCGGCGACTCTGCCCTGGATCATGTGTTGGTCCGGCAGGCCTTGAAGCGTTCTGGAATTGAACAGGCGCGCTCGAAGCCGGGAGAATCAGGGATAGTGGTGCCAGACCGGCAGCGAGCCGTCTGGCGTATAAGTAGCGTGTGGCAGCTCCGGGCCAGGGCGTTCTCCCCTTTTGAATGCCGGCTGGTCAGTCTTTTAGAACGACTTTCGGTTCTCCCCTACGCATATCGATAAGCAGGCCTGCGCCCTTTAAGGATGCGCGCCTCCAGGCCCGGTTCCGTGTGCAGGCTCCAGGAAAGGGAGCTCATGGAACAGAAGAAAGAATATTTTGACGACTCAGTTTTCGCAGTTCAATTTGTCCGCGGCCCTCATGGCGCGGCTCAACGCCAACAAGTTTGAAACCCCAACCCCGGTCCAGGCCGGCTGCATTCCTCCGGCTCTTGAAGGCCGCGACGTGCTGGCCACGGCGCAGACCGGAACCGGCAAGACCCTCAGTTTCCTCATTCCCATCGTGGAAGAGCTCGAAAAGACCGAAGGCCGCGACGCGTACGCGCTCATCATTCTGCCCACGCGCGAGTTGGCCATGCAGATCGAGAAATCCTTCCGGGCCATCCGTACCAGCCAGGCGCAAACCGTTGCGCTGGTCGTGGGCGGAATGTCGGAACAGGATCAACTGGATTCGATCCGCCGCGGCGCGCGGTTGATCGTGGCCACTCCGGGGCGGCTCGAAGATTTCCTCAAGCGCAAACTGGTCCGGCTTGCGGGCGTCAGGATTCTGGTGCTCGACGAAGTGGATCGCATGCTCGATATGGGCTTCGAACCGGCCATTCGCCGCATTGTGTCCGTGATCGCCAGGGAGCGCCAGACCCTGTGCTACTCGGCCACACTGGAAGGCAAGGTCAAGGAAGTGTCGCGCAACTATCTCAAGAACCCGGTTCGCGTCGAGATTGGATCGACCATGAAGCCGGCCGAGAACGTCGAACTGCGGGCTTTCAGTGTGGATGCAGACAAAAAGCAGGAGCTTCTGGAGCATTTACTCAATGCTGAGAAGGGCAGCTTCCTGGTCTTTGTGCGCACCAAGCACGGCGCCGACCGGGTCGCGCGGCGGTTAGCTCGCTCCGGCCATGCGGCCATTCAGATTCACGGCGACCGTTCGCAATCGCAGCGCAACTCGGCTCTGCGCAACTTCACCGAGGGCCGGCACCGTGTGCTTGTGGCCACCGACGTGGCCGCCCGCGGCATCGATGTGGCCAACGTTGCCCACGTGGTCAACTACGATTTGCCCAAAGTGGCCGAGGATTTTGTGCATCGCGTGGGCCGTACCGGCCGCGCTTCAGCCCGAGGCATCGCTTCCACCTTTGCCGGACCGGCCGAGCGCAACGATCTGCGAAACATCGAACGCGCGTTGTCGATTCGGATGACGCACTTCCGTGTGCGCGGCGTGAACGCCGGCGCAACGCGCGCGAACGCGGCATAACCATCGATTCACGTTCATGCAAACCTTGACGTGGAACGCCTGGCAGCGATCCGAAAGGATCGCCGCTAGGCCGCGTGGCCTACGGAGTCTCAAGGAGAGTTCTGGGAAGTTGAAGGCGAGATTGGGTCTCTTCAGAAGCGCATGCAGTCGCACACCTGCACCGGTCAAGGAGTTGCCGGTTCTGAAGTGGTTACGGACGGGAAGCGAAATCAACGCCGATCAAACATGCCGATCAAACCAGCGGAGCAACCACCACCAGCGCATCGATGGCAGGAGGAGGCGCGATCTCCGGCAATGTCACGTCGATATAGCGGCCTTCAGCCACATCGGCGAACACGCGATTGAGCGTGTCTTCAGTCCTGCAGGAGCTGACGTGCAGCTTGCGCACCGCGCGCATCACCGTGGCGGACAACAAAAAGCGGTTTTCAATTTTGAGTCCAGCCGAATATACCAGTTTTGATCGCATCTACGCCCCAATTCTCGGTAGTCGTACGTTTGCTTGAGAGCCGGGCTCGTCTTGGTGTGGTCCGTAGAACCGGGCTTGGTGCTGATCGAGTGCCACGCCGGAGACACAAGGAAGAAGAGGCCGGAGAGAGAGTGCTGCTGGTCCCCTCTGCAGTGAGCATACGCTTATTGGGGCTCTTCTCCTAATCGCTACCCCAAAACCCGTAACTCCCGTGAATCGCGCACAACCCCTTTGGGTTTGGAATTCTCCGCTGACAAGCCCTAGCCTCCCGGAAGTGATATACTGGTAACTGGTCGTCGAATCTGACTTGGTGTTCTTGCCTGTTCTGCTTCCCGCTCAACTCGCAAACAATTCCACTTGAGTTCAGCGATACATCACGCAACAAAGGAATAGTCATGGAACAGGGAACAGTAAAATGGTTTAACGATGCGAAGGGATTCGGCTTCCTGAGCCGTGCCGACGGCGAAGACGTGTTCGTGCATCATTCAGCCATCAAGAGTGAGGGATTTCGCTCGCTCAAGGAAGGCCAGGCGGTCGAGTTCGACGTCGTAAAAGGGCCGAAAGGCTTGCAGGCCGAGAACGTCCGGGCTGTCTAGTCGAATGACGCGCCGGGCAGAGATCTTCTTCGATATCTTCCCGGTTCCCCCCGGTTTACTTGAGGATTCCAACACTCGACGGCAGCGCTCTTGCTGCTCTTTGCGTGCTGAGGCCCCCGGACAACTCAAATGACACGGAAATTCTCTGCGCCCCCTGCCTTCTACGCAAACAGAGTCGATCCCTGTCTGGCAACTCAAGACGGAATTCATTTGACATTGCAATCGCACGAAATAGGTCAATGAGTTCAACGGGCTTTGCTGAGGATCAGTTGACCGCGAAGGCGAGCGGCCGAGGCAAGACAGCAAAGTTCGGCGGCTTTTCGAACGCACGACACAACTGAAGCATGGACGAAAGGGATATATGGCTGAAGATCAGCAACTCATGTGCAGCGATTGCGGGCAGGCCTTCACGTTTACCGCTGAGGATCAGGAGTTTTTCCGCGAACGTGGTTATTCATCGCCGAAGCGCTGCAAACCGTGCCGCCAGGCCAAGAAGAACGAACAATCGGGTGGCGGCGGCGGATACAGCCGCGGTACATCGCAGGGTACAAGCGTGATCTGCGCCGGATGCGGACAGCAGACCACGGTTCCGTTCGAGCCCCGCGGGGACCGTCCCGTGTATTGCCAGACCTGCTTTCAGGCGCGGAAGACCAGCGCTGGTGGCGGCGGCAACCGGCGAGGCGGCGGCGGCTTTGGTGGCGGCAGGGGCCGTTAGCACATCGTTTTTCGAGCGGCGTGGATAAGGCCCTCCCCCGATTTCTGGGATGTGGCGGCTATCGGATTCCTCCAGGCGGCATGCGCCTATTCGGGCTCGCTCACGACGTCGTCACAGGCCAGCGTTACAGGGCGGAACTCCCCCCGTTCATCCCCGTTCTCACGCTCAAACTCGTAGCGTTTCAGTTTTTCCCAGGAGTTCGTCATGAAAAAGGAAGTACCGCAGAAGAAGGAAGTGCCGCACGACAAATACTTCCTAAAATCGCTCCATCAGGAAATAGATCTCTACGATCGTAAGCTCGCCTATCTGGAGAAGTTTGCCCAGTTCGATTCGACAGAGGACCGCCAGGGCGCCGAGCACAAATTACTGACGAAACGGGCTTCGCTTGCGGAGACGGCGAGGAAATTGGTTGCCGACGGAGTGGAGTTCAATCGCACAGATCTCCCGCGGTCATTCCGCGCTGAGGCAGATGCCGGCGCGAGTGGGTGACCCCGGCCTGGACCCTCTTATTGGCTTTGGCGCATGCGACTGTCAATAACAGGCTCTAGCCTCAGGCAGCTCCAGCCCTGACTCTTCGCCCCATTGCGATTGGCCAAGTGGATTTCCTTCCTGGGAGGAACCATGAACAGCCATCCCAAGACGGAATTCTTCCCTTTGTGTGACCTCCACCATTGTCCGATGCGGCGAGTCATGCTTGAGGAATCAGCATCGGATGAAACTCAATCATTCCACCGGTGCCAACGGCGCGACTGTGATCGCATCTTCCGCGATGGTCACGGCTATGCGGATTTTGCCGGCGGCCAGTTTGATGAATCGCACTTGTCTCTTCGCGAGTGTCCCGCTTGTGGAGGGACGCTCTACCTTGCTGAAGTGAACCGCGCGCTGAAGGTTGAGACGTGGGAATGCGCAGAGATGGCGTGCGACTGCAGCGAGAACGTTCCCTCCCCATCAACGCGCTAGGACCTGCTCACACTACTTAGGAAAACTGCGCTGCTGGCGAAAATCGCGCCCGAGCCCGGGCCGCGGCAGGTCGTCGTCTTGCCGTCCGATGGACAATCACGTATAAATAAGTCAAAAGCCCAGTAAAAACCTGGTTGATGCGGACCTGTCCGGTTTTTGTGAAGGACGGCCAGGACGAAGCTGAATGTGTATCCTTAGTCGCATAGACTCTGCTGCCGGACCACCATCGTCTGAAGAAGAGGAACGAGTATGAAGCAGGGAAGAACCAGCATTGCCAAGCCATTGACGACCAACAAGCATCTGATCCGCTGGGTGGAGAAGATGGCCGACCTCACGCAGCCCGCCGCGATCCACTGGGTCGACGGCAGCCAGCAGGAATACGACTGGCTATGCGACGAGTTGGTGACGTCGGGCACATTCACCCGTCTCAACCAGGAACGCTGGCCGGGATGCTTTTATGCGCGCTCCGATCCGCGCGATGTGGCGCGCGTCGAAGACCGCACCTTCATCTGCTCGCT
>JBEKAS010000203.1:0-7814 GCA_050015795.1 Occallatibacter sp.
GCTCGTGCGAGTAGGCATTCTCCTGCGGCGTCGGCTGGTGATTGACGCCTCCCGGGCCGCCGCTGTAGGCCACGTGGTTGTTGTTGATGATTGTCGTGTTGTTGACGATCGTCGTGTCCCTGTAGGTGTTGTGAATACCAGGACCCACGTTCATGACTGCGGTGTTATAGCGGAAGACTCCGCCAGCCCACACGCCGCCCGCAAATCCGACTCCCATGTAGCCGAATCCATAATTCACGCCGCCGTAGTAGCCCACGTGCGGTCCCCAGTAGCCGGGATGCCACACATACAGGTTCGCTCCCCAGCCCCAATAGCCTGGCGTCCAGAGGAAACCTACCTGTGGCGCGGGCACCCACGTGCCGGGAACCCAGTAGTAGCCATCAGGACCGTAAGCCCAGTAGCCCGGCGTCCACATCAGGCCCGGCTCCGGGCAGGGCGGCTGCACATACACCGGCAGCACCGGCGGCGCAAACCCCACGCTGATGAAAACTCCCGCAAACGAAGATGCGGGGATCGCACAAAGAAACAGCGCCAGCAATATTACGCGCATGGGTTTCGCGCGCATCGCTCGGAAAATTCGCATGAAGAACCTCCTCTTTTCTGCTTTCTGCTTTCTGCTTTCTGCTTTCCGTATTTCTCGCCAGCCGCAGTCTATCGTGCGCCGGCGCAACCAGTTTATGACAATTGGAACCCCTCCCGCGCGGAGAAGTTGCCCGGGAGGGGGCGTGTTTTTCCACAATTCGCATTGAATCGAATAGCTTTACTCGCTGACTCGTCCATGCGCTAACTTGCCGACTTGCTCTCTCGCTCCCTTGTTCCCTTGGCCCCTTGGTCCCTGTCTTTCTAGTACCTGTAACTAAGACCCAAGCCCACCACGTGCCGCGCCTGCAGGTTCACCGGCGTGGTCACAACCGGAGGCCCAAACGCGGGGTTGACTGGATTAAAGTAGGGATTTGCAACATAGATGGATCCGATGTTTCCCGCCACCTGCCCCACGCCAATGTCAAATGAGAAGTGCGGCTTGTCTTTCTGCGTCACGCGCACGGCGTAGTCCAGCGTTGTGGGTATATGTGCGCTCATCAGCGGGTACGACGCAGGGTTGCAGGCGAGTAAAGCCTCGCACTGATAGAGCGCCGCATTCAGCAGCGTGTTCAGATTCACCGAAGTCTTGGGCTCCTGAGTGAATCCCGCCGAGGGTACTGCTACGATCCCATGGCCGATGGGCAGCGGGATGCCCAAACCGCCGAAGAACCGCCCGCCAAAGCGCGTGCTCTGGCCGCCGAGGCCGAAGATTGTGGCATTGGTGGCCTTCCAGCCCAGGTTCAGCAGGAACGGCACAGGAGGTTTTGCCCAGGTCTTCGTGACGGCAACGTACGCGTCGCCGTTGGTGTACGACTTGTCCGTTCCCGTCAGCGTCTTGTTGGCCGCGCCCGAAACGAAGTGGTCGTTGGTGCGGACGACGCCGCCAATCGCAAGTCCCGGCATCCACGCGCCGAACTGCCCGTCCCTGAAAGCCACTACCTTGCCGTGGAAGACGTTCATGCCATCGTAATTCCACAGGTTGCTGAGACCGAGCGGTGTAGCCGTAGTGGCGGGCTGGTCTCCAAACTGATGAACGCTGCGGGTGTAGCCGGCCTCTGCCCGCCTGGCAAAGCTCTCGGTGATGCTGAAGGTTTCAACATTGCCGATGACCGCCGCAGCATCGATGTAATGGAAGCCGACGGCCGGATGCGAGAAGAACTGCCCCTTATCCGCATAGACCACATACGCGGTCGGCGTCAGAAATCCACCGGTTTGGCCCTCCAGCGTCATGTGTTGCGCGGTGAGCCGGCTAGTCGGCAAAGCGCCCAGCAATAGGACGCAAAGGATGAGCTTGAGCGTGACTGGCAGACGCATGTTCCACTCCACCAGGACACAGGCCTCTGCGGGCCCGCATCCCGAAAGGTTTTGGGGAATTCTCCCTCTTGTAACACATATCGGACGAATCTGTCAGTATTGCAGCAGTGTCCCGCCCAGACACTGTCCTGTCGTGGTCCCGTAGCCCCGCAGTCCCGTAGTCCCTGTTTTCCTACTCCCCTATTCCCTAATCCCTATTCCCTGAATTATCCTCACCCCATGCCGCGCGGTGTCTTCATCACGCTCGAAGGCCTCGACGGGTCGGGCAAAACCACGCAGATCAAGCGTTTGGCGGCATGGCTCACGCGCCGCGGCCAGGAACCCGTGCTGCTGCGCCAGCCCGGCGGCACCACAACGGGCGACCGCATCCGCGAGATCCTGCTCACCTCCCGCTCCGGCGCCGTTGCGCCCATGGCCGAGATGGCCCTCATGTTTGCCGACCGCGCCCAGGCCATCGCCGAGGTCATTCAGCCGGCTCTCGACGCGGGCCGCATCGTCGTCTGCGACCGCTTCACTGACTCCACTGAGGCCTATCAGGGCGGCGGCCGCGAGCTCGGCTCGCAAGTAGTCCTCGACATGCATCGCCTCATCTGCGGCGGACTTCAGCCCGACCTCACGCTCCTGCTCCTGCCCGGCCTTCGAGTTTCGCTGGCCCGCGCGCGCCACCGCAATGATCGCGTCGAGGCAGAAACCGGCTCCAGCGAAAACCGCTTCGAGTCGGAGAAGGACGCCTTCTTCCGCCGCGTCTGGGAGAAGTACCGCGTAATCGCCGCCCGCGAGCCCGACCGCGTCGTCCTCATCGAGGGCGACCTCTCGATCGACGAGGTCCACGAGCAGATCCTCGAAGCCGTCTCCGAGCGCATCGTCACATCCGCGAAAAGCGCATAAAGTTCCAAGAGGACCGCTGCGTGGATAAATCCCATGGAATCAATGAAAGCGTTCGATCTTAGGCTGCCGAAAAGCGGCAGATGTAGGTTTGGAAGCGACCATTTACCCCTGGATGGTCGCTTGGGGTTTCGCGATTTTTTGAGACATCTGGCCGGCAATTTCGCGCTTTGGCAGCGACTGTGAATAGAGAATTTCGCGATCAAAGGCGCAGGTTCGCAGAGAATTTCCCATGAACGCATCAAGAAGGGCGTCGGTGGCGGGTTTTTGCGCGGATTCTCGCGCGCAAACGCGCCTCTTGTTGCGCCAATTCGCAGTGATTAGTGGTTAGTGGTCAGAAATGCACAGACCAAAAGAGTGCAATCGAGAACAGGAGGTCCTTTGCAATGGTGATAGAATTTCGTGTTTGGGGAGTAAACATATGAATGAACGAATCGTGAAATTTGCCTTTTTAGTTCCGCTGTTGAGCCTGGCTTTCTTGCCAATGGGCTGCAAGAAGCCCCCACCTATTACTCTGTCGTGCAACGCAAGCGCGCCTGCCCTTTACGCGGGCGATCCTCTCACCGTAACCGCCACTGCCGGATCGGTAAATCCCAAGAAGAACACGAATGTGCTCTACAGTTGGAGTGGCACAGGCGTGACTGGCACCGGAAATACGGCCACTGTAGCGACCGGTTCACTGGACCCCGGCAACTACACAGCGAAGGCCGAAGTGAAAGAAGGCAAGAAGGGCAATGAAGGCCTGAAGCCGGGTGAGAGCGCCCAATGCGAGGCGAACTACACGGTAAAGGCTTTTGAAGCGCCGACGATCTCCTGTTCGTCCAGCCCGACGGAGATCCAGCCCGGCGCAACGGCCACCGTTACGGCACAGGCCGTGAGCCCACAAAACCGTCCGCTGACTTACAGCTATTCTTCTTCTGCTGGCGCCATTATGGGCGGTGGCACAGCCGCAACATTCTCTTCGGCCGGAGCGCCAACGGGCGCAGTGGGAATCACGTGCAGTGTTTCCGACGACAAGAGCCATACGGCAACTGCCAACACAACGGTCACCGTTTTGGCCCCGCCGCCGCCGCCGCCACCGCCGCACACGCAGACCCTCTGCTCCATCGGTTTTGGCAACGACACCAAGCGGCCAACGCGGGTGGATAACGAAGCCAAAGCATGCCTCGACCAGGTGGCTCTCGACCTCAAGCAGCAGACTGACGCCAAGGTGGTCATCGTCGCCGACTCCAATGCCAAGGAAAAGGACACCGAGGCAAAGGAGCAGAAGCGGGCAGCGCACAACAAGCACCTCAAGGTGGAGAACTTTGCCGCCCAGCGCGCCGTCGACGCCAAGGACTATCTGGTCACGGACCAGGGCATCGATGCTTCGCGCATCACCACGATGACCGGAATGGGAGACGATCAATCGGAGCAGAACTACCTGGTGCCCGCGGGCGCGACCTTTGCGAACGACGTCCAGGGAACGACGCCGGTGGACGAGACAGAAGTAAAGCCTCAGGAACGGAAGCCGCTGCCCGAACGGCATCGCTAGCGTAGTGCCCTTTGAATGGCTACACGCAAGAGCCTGTCGTCCTGAACGAAGTGGGCCGCGCTGTGCGCGCGGCCCACGCGTCGAAAACCTGCCCAGAGCGAAGACCGCGAAGCGATCGGAGTCGAATGGGGACCTGCATCTACCTTTCGCTTTGTATCAGGGCATGAGCGGGGAACCCACCCGGCGGGCGGGTCGCAGGTCGCAACTCGCCCTCCCTATTTTCTTGAAACAAAGTACGCGGCGAAGCTGCGCTCAAACCCACGCCGCGAATCCCGATCGAGTATTCAGCCAGGATTCCACGCAATCGCGCCTGCGAACCGCTTCCCAAAAGCCGACATATCAGGACAAATCCCCAGAGATTGCCAAGCATCAGATGTCGACTGCCTTGTGGTACTTGCCACGAAGAATGCGGCCTGCACTTTTTCGGCAAGCATCGAAACTTCGAAGATTGTTCGAAAGGCCGAATTGGCACTGCGTGGACGCTGTAAGATAGACCTTAGCTGCACAAGCCACGAGCGCTGCCAGAACCCATCCAGCAGCTTTATTCCTCATTCTTCCCTTGACTCATTAAATTTAGTGCGCGTGGCGCGTGCCAGCCAGAGGATATGTTCGTCTGCGACCAGACACCCCACTAAGAATGCCGCGGAAATTGTGAGCCGGATCAGTTCCCAGCTGGCCAAAACGAATCGAGAAGGAGGTTGTTTCATGAGTACAACAGGGTTCCCGGCTCCAGGGCCGGGTGCAGGCATCACTTCCCAGATTGCAATGTATCGCGCCACGCCGGTGGTGTTGGTCAATAGCCGGCTCCTCATTGGAGTCACGATGATCTGCAGCATCCTCTTCGCGTTTTTAGCGGTCTGCATGGTGCTCATGGTATTTTCTGTTTTTTCTTCGGGCGGCTCCAGCGACGGGAATTTGTTTAGCGCCGTGCGGTGGGGTCTCGGTGCATTGGTTTTCGGATATGGCTGCCTGCGGTTTTGGAAACTGTCCCGCGCCATGGCCAATTACAGGGTCATGATGGATAGCAGGGGTGTGACGTTCAATCTGGGCACAAAGAAGCAACCCTCAGATCTGTTTCTTGCCTGGGATCAGATCGCAGCCATCAGGCACAAACGCGTGGGCAACGCACAACAATACTACGTGCTGGGAAGAGACGGAAACGAAGCCAGATTCTCGTCGTACACGTTTTTCCGTCCCAAAAAAGTCGCGCGCCTGATTGCAGAGCGCACGGGACTGGCAATCCAGGAAGCCTGATTGTCGAAGCCTGATCGTCGCGTATTCCGCGTCGGGCATCTGAGCGTGCCCTGGTTGCGCAGCCCGCGCGACAGGGGTCGTGCAGGCCAGTTCTGAGATATACGCTGCGGCGTCAACTCATCGAACCGTGATTCCTCGTCAAGATGACGCGTACTATGCCTGGGATTCATCGACTCAGCTCGCCAGCGCCTTCACCACCGTCTCATCCACCTGCGCCGGCTGCCCGTCCTGCTTGGTCACCTCGCCAAATCCGCTGCGTTGGGAGAGCCGTGTAACCGGAAAAGTTAGTCACTTTTCCACCGGGAGGTGAGCAAAATCGCACAGAACTTAGAGCGCAAAGATGAAATAGTTCGAAGATTCAGTCGAGTGCTTCGCGAGAAGACTTCCCTGGTCTTTCCCGCTTCTCACGCTAGGCACTTTCTAACTCTCTCGGTTTTCGACTCCACTCTCCGCAGCGAGGACGAGTGGGAGAATGCAGACTCTGCGAAGAAGCTCAGATACTCAAGGGTGCCGATGGGGTGTAATCCTCGCGGGAGGAGGCGACAAGAAGAATGAGGAACTTCTCACTGATTCAAGGCTCGGCAACGAGAAGATTTCAGATCGGGCGGAGCGACGGGGACTCACCAAAAAACGGCGCCCGGAATATGAAAGACAGCAGTCTCCACGAATTCCCTTCGCGGTTCGCTTCAAAAGAGGCGTGGACGGGGGAGGGGTGGACGGGCACCCGCTTGCTTTATCGAAATGGTGAATTCTTCAGACAGACTTCAGACGAGACGCTGTTCGACTTTGCTTCGATTTCGGAGCGCTTCTTCTGTCCGGGTGCAGCCCTCATATTAAGAGAGGGCCAGAGACCGGCCAGCGTTTTGTTGTTGCTTGAGGGGAAGGCAAAACTTTCTCTCAACTCAATCGACGGCCGGCGCCTGATTATCGGATTTGCCTCGCCGGGCGAGATCCTTGGGCTTACCTCTGTAGTTTCAGGTCTTCCCTACGAAATAACTGCAGAGGCGCAATTCCCGTGTATGATTTCATCTCTCCCGCGACAGAGCTTTCTTGACTTCCTGTTGCGCTCTCCGGTTGCATGCCAGAGTGTGACGCGCCAGCTGAGTCTCGATTACAGGCGTACTGTAGAGCAATTGCGTACGCTCGGGCTCACGTCGTCTGCGCCGGCGAAACTCGCCAAGTTATTGCTGGACTGGTGCGCGGAGAGTTCGGGGACATTACGCGATACGCAAATCCGGTGCTCGTTCACACATGGAGAAATTGGGGAGCTTATCGGCGCATCTCGCGAAACAATCAGCCGCTGTATGAATGACTTCAAGCGCCGGGGACTCGTGGCGCAACGCGGAACAGCCTTGCTGATTCCGGATTGCACCGCGCTGGCTGTCTATGCAGGCATAAGCTCAACACCGGATCCACGTGAGCCGGCCGCGTGAACAGTGGTTAGTGGTTAGAGAAGCAGCTTTCAGCAATCTCCGTTCTCTGCTCTCTGTTCCCTGTTCCCTGTTCCCTGATCCCTGTTCCCTGATCCCTGTTCCCTGTTCCCTGCTCTATCGTCCTTTCAGGCCCAGCGCCTTGACCACCGATTCATCCACCTGCGTGGGCTGGCCATCCTGCTTGGTCACCACGCCGAATCCGCCGCGATAATCCCACATCGCCCAGCCGATGCCGTCGGCCTCGAGCGCCACGCGCGTGTCGCGGATCCAGTTGGCGCGCGACTCGGGATCGGAGTGCGCGCGGTAGGCGCCGAATTCGTTGCAGAGGAGCGGCACGTGATGCGCGCGCGCCCAATCCGCCGCTTCGTCAATGAGTAATTGAATGTGCCGCGCGTCCCAGCCGTCGAGAAAATAGTTCTCGAGGTCGGAGCGGTCGGCCGCGTCGGGAACCTCCTGCAAAAGCGCCCGCATGTTCGCAGACGAATCGGGATTTGCTGCGGGATTTGAGGCGGGATACGGAATGGCATGCGTGGACTTCCACCACGCCACGCCCCAGCTGGCGCCCTGGTGCGTGAACTCGTGCGGCTCGTAGAAATGGAAGCTGTAAATCACGTTGCCGTCGGCCAGCGGCTCGAGCTTGAGCAGGTCGTGCAGGTTCGAGTAGTTGGCGCCCGTGGCGATGAGCGTGTGGCGCGGCGCAACCTGGCGGATGGCCTCGGCCACATGCGTCTGGATCCCGGCCCAGCGGTAGGTATCGCTCACCTCCGGCTCGTTCAGAATCTCGAAGAACACCCGCTTGGGATCGCGATTGG
>JBEKAS010000204.1:0-7588 GCA_050015795.1 Occallatibacter sp.
ATGTTCCTTTCGGAACGGAGTGGTATCCCTACTTTATGCGCCGCCTGGCAGAACGCCCCGCCAACGTGCTCTTCCTGGCTCGAAACTTCTTCCGCTCCTGAGTTTCCGCCAGTTTGAATTCATTCCATTTAATCCTGCTCGCTCACCATATCGCGCCTGCGTAGCATCAGACGCAGGCCGCACCGCTTGCACCGCCAGGGATAGAAGCCGAACAATGGATAAATCTTCTCCTGAAAAAAGCCCTTGCGGAAGATGCGACAGACCTCACCGCTGCCGCATTCATCGCAGTGCACGCGCTCGTTCGAAGAGGTAATCTCGGCCATGTTTCCAGCCAGAGCTCGCCGCGCCATTGCTTCTGACATGCGTCATCTCCCGGAAAACGCTTCGACTTGCTGGCATCATAAACCGTCCACCGCCAAGATTGCAGCGACGGCTCTCTGCTTGCTAGCTAATAGAAAGGGATCACCGGGAACTTGCACCCCGGGGAGGCTCATTTTGATTTTATCCCCAAAGTGGCTGAGCAAAACGCAAACGGGCCCAATTGTGAGGTAACCCCCAGATAAATAACCCAAGTAACTAAGAGCTCCCCACCCGGCGCGTCTTCAAACTGGACTCACTGCAGCGTGCCTAACCGCCCCAACCCACCGCGCGCCAAGCCGGCAACCGCTTTCGCCAGTGTGACCGAAGCATTGAGCGATTCCGGGCGCTCTATCTGAACGCCTAATCTAATGGCATACTCGCGGAAAAGGATGTCCACATCGAACAGAATCTCCACATGATCGCAGAGAAACCCGATGGGCTGCAGAATCAGAGCCGTGACGCCCTCGGCCGCAACCTGGTCGAGCGTTTCCTCAACGCTCGGCCCCAGCCACGCTCCACCGCTTGCACCCTGGCTCTGAAAGGCAAACCACCAGCGGGGAATTTCCGGCACCCGCGCGGCCACCAACTCAGCCGTGTGGCGCGCCTCATCGGCGTACGAATCGGCTCCCTGCCCCGGCCAAACCGGGTGCCCCACCCTCGCGACGTTCTTGTCTTTGTCGCTAGAGTGGGAAGCAGAATCTGGCCCCTCTCCCACTGCGGCTTCCACCGTGCGCGTCGGAACGCTATGCGCGGTGAACAACACCGGCACCGGCGCGCCCACTTCCTTAGTCAAGTTGGCCAAAGCAGGCCGCAGCCGCTCAGCAAACGCGTCCGCGAGTAGTGGATGCTGTGCCCATCCAGGTGTAAAGTCAATCCGCAAGTTCCCCGCTTCGGCCTCTACCGCGCGCCGGTACAGCCCCACGCTGGTGCGCGAGTTCTGCGGCGCCATGCAGATCACCGCAGCCTCCTCGATGCCGTCCGCGCGCATCTGCCGCACCACTTCAGGAATATAGGGCCGCCAGTTTCTCATACCCACATACACGTGGACCGCCTGTCCCGCCGCGGCGAGCTCTGCCTCGACCAGCCGTGCTTGGGCAAACGTGATCTCGGTCAGCGGGCTATGACCGATCTGCGCATAGCGATGCTGAATCTCCTCCACAACCGTCTGCGGCAACGGCCGCCCGCTCACCACGTTGCGTAGATATTCGGGAATTTGTTCGATCGTCTCCGGCGTCCCATGTGCCAGTAACAGTACTGATTGTTTTGCCATTCTTAATATCTCGCTGCCTTGAGCTCTCGCCGGTTTCCTGGTCCCTAATCCCTGATCCCTGTTCCCTGTTCTTTCCGGAACTCGCGCACCATCCGCACCACGGCCTGCACGTTCTCCACTCGTGTTTCAGGCACAATCCCATGGCCCAGATTGAAGATGTGTCCCGGCCGGCCATTGGCCGCGCGCAGAATCTCCTTCACGCGTTGCTCCAGCACATCCAGCGGCGCAAATAGCGTAATCGGGTCCAGATTGCCCTGCACCGCATGCCCGTGACCGACAGCCCGCCAGCCCTCGTCAAGCGGCTGCCGCCAGTCCAGGCCGATCACGTCGGCTCCCGTTTGCGCCATCTGCTCGAGCAATCCGGCGGTCTCCACGCCGAAGTAAATCACCGGCACGCCCATCGCCTGCACCGCGCGCACCAGCCGTTTTGAGGCCTCGAAGGCATACGCACGATAGTCGCTGAGCGATAGTGATCCGACCCAGCTATCGAAGATCTGAATGACATCAGCGCCCGCCTGCACCTGCTGGCTGCAGTACTCCGTGAGCACAACCACCAGTTTGTCCAAAAGGCTGCCCCATGCAAGAGAGTTGCCGTACATCAATTTTTTCGTTTCGATGTAGTTTCGTGAGCCGCCGCCCTCGATCATGTAGCTGGCCAGCGTGTAGGGCGCGCCGCAGAACCCGATGATGCCCAACCGATCGCGGAAATGCGCCGCAACCTTCTCAATGGCCCGCGCCACGTAGCCAAGTTCGCTCGCGCGATCCGTCCGCAAAGCGCGCACGTCTTCGGCCGTTCGCACCGGACGATGCACCACGGGGCCCTCGCCTGCCTGAAACTCGAAATCCAATCCCATCGGCTCCAGAGGCAGCAGCAGATCGGCAAAGATAATCGCTGCGTCCACGCCCAGTTTCTCCGCGGCAGTGATGGTCACTTCAGCGGCCAAGTCGGGGTTCTTGCAAATCTCCACCAGCGTGTGGTGCTTGCGCACGTCGCGGTATTCCTGCATGTAGCGGCCGGCCTGCCGCAAAAACCAAACCGGCGTACGATCCGCCGGTTTGCGCAGGCATGCGCGGATGAAGCGGCTGCCGTCCGTAATCGTCTTCATATCGGCCGCTCCCGCGCCCCTCCACTCGCTCATCTTCATAGTCTCGATTCTACCGGCTCGCCGGCTGCTCCGCTCTCACCGGGTGGCGCCCCCTCAGTGCGTTGCTATTCAGCAGGTTTAGGTCTCCACCACGAAACGATGGTGCCTTGGCCCCTCTCAGATATTCGAGCCTACGAAAGCGGGCATAATAAGATTTATGCCAGCAGGAACCGCACCGCTGCCAATTCCCATTCCAGCAACCGACGCTCATTTCCACAAGTATGCCGAATTCACTGGCCAAAGGCAGGAATGGTTGAAGGAAATAATCCTTGAGCATCAGTTGTACTTACCCACATTGGATCAATTAAATGACCCGGCTGACGGCAGGCCAAAACTCGCGGCCATATCAGAAGAGAAATTGTTCAATTTCCTCTACCAAGTTCGACTGGGCAAAAATCCTCACATGTCCCTGGAACAACAGGAATACGAAAGACAGGTTCTCGAGCATAATCTTAAGCAGCACGGCGCAGAATTCTTTACCCGTGAGTTGTCGAAAGTCTTGAACAACGAGCTGAACGACTGGAAGATTTATTGTCTTTCAAAACGTTGGGACAATCTGAGTTTGTGGGCGAAATACGCGAACGACCATTCAGGCTGCTGCTTGGAGTTTGCCAATGTCGGCCCGTTCTTTACCTCTGCAAAAGTCGTCCGCTACGGGGAAGCGCCTGAACTCGACCCAACGAACCGTGGGGACATGGACGGCAGGTGGTTCTTCTGTAAGCGTGAGGTTTGGAGCAACGAAGAGGAGGTAAGAGTCCTGATACCGCGACGCTCAAGCTGCAAATTCCAGATCGACCCATCATGGCTAACGCGGCTCATTCTCGGTTGGAAGATGGCGGAAGCCGACAAGCAGCGAATCCGAGGATGGGCTAAGGGGCGCTTGCCGGAATTGAAAGTGGTCAGCGCGGTTTACGATCCGGCGGACCAAACACTCAAAATTGCAGATTAAGCGACAAATTCGCCGCGTTTTCTTGCGTATTCTCTGTGGCATCGCTTTTGGTCCCATTTCGCAGCGACATGCTAGAATCTGCCGCTGGGAGGCAATGACCCCATGAGATCATTCCTGATATTTGTCGCGGCGGTGGGCGCGCTGCTCGTACCCAGTACCTCGTTAGCGGCGGATAAAACCAATTTGGACGGCTATTGGTGGGAGAAGATGGACGCCAGTTTCAAGCTTGGCTGGGTATCTGGGTATGCGCAAGCGATGGACTTGGCAGGCTCGATTCAGATGGCAACGTGCGCATCCAACATGCCGCTGTACGTCAAAGAGTACCCCAACACCGACCCGAAAGTCATTTTGCAAAAGATGTGCCTTAGCGATACCCAGTTTGATTACGACGGCATATCGATGGGGCAGTTTGTTGATGGTGTGGATGCCTTTTATAAGGACTACCGCAACAAGCAATTGGAAGTGGGCTTGGCGATTCAATATGCGCGTGACTCAATCAAAGGTAAACCTGCACAAGACCTAGATGCTGAGGTCACCCTGTGGCGCAGGTGTTCTGCCGCTGACAAGAGCCATCCGATGCCGCGAAGTCCTGAGGACGCCGCGCTGATCACCAAAGCTTGCACGCCTGATGCCAAGTGACCAAGGAGTGGCCGGCGGCGGGTGGTCTAGCTTACCGCCACCGGAAGATCCTGAGCGACACCGCAAACGGCAGCGCGAACCACGCCAGCAGAATCGCTAACGACGCCATCATGTGGCTGAGCGGAATCCCCTGCAGCATGTTGCCACGCATGGCATCAATCGCCGCCGTCAGAGGCAGCGCCCTCACCAGCGGCTGGATCATGGTTGGAAACCGCGATGCCGAGAAAAACACGCCGGACAGAATCCACATGGGCAGCATCACAAGGTTCATCAGCCCGCTTACCGCTTCCATGGTTCGGGCACGCGATGCCACCAGCAGCCCTAAAGCCGAAAAGACCAACGAAGTAAGCACGCATACAAGGGCCAACTGCCAGAGCGGCCCGCGAAACGGCACGCCAAATACCGTCCACGCGAACCCTAGAAACACCACCACCTCAATCGCCAGCAGGACCAACCGCGATAGCAGAAATCCCGTCAGGTATTGCCAGCGCGGCATGGGCGAGGCCACCATACGCTTCAGCAGCTTCTTGGCGCGCGCGTCGACAATCGCGAACCCCAACCCCCACATCGCCGAGCCCATCAGGTTCATCCCCAACAGCCCGGGCACAACAAAGTCGATGTAGCGCGAGCCGGTCTCGTGCATCAGCTGATTCCGGACCTCGACCGCATCGCGACGCCCCGCCGCAACCTGGAGGTCACGGTCCACAATCATTCTCGCGATCCGCGCATCGGGATTCGTATCGTCGTACCGGTACACCACGCTATTTCCATTCTCGACGGCGAGCAACAAAATGCTCCCCGTCGCCAGGGCGCGCGCGCCGGCAGCTTCATCCATTTCCGTCGCTCGCAACCCCTTGTCGGCGGCCAGCGCCTGTACCAGTTGTGGCGTGGTTGCGCCCACGGGCAGCACATCCGCCGGACGGTTGCGGAATGCGATCCCCAATCCCAGTGCGAGCAAAATCGGAAACACGAAGATCCAGAAGATCGCCTCCGGCTCGCGCAGCGTCAGCTTGAACCGCGTTGCGGTGAGTTGATACAAGCTGCTCAGATACAAACTGGATGGGTCGAGCCTATTCATCGCGCAGGTTCCTCCCCGTCAGACGCACAAACACGTCCTCGAGCGTGGCCGAATGCGTGCGGAATTCGCTCAAATGCACACCCTGCTCCTCTAGAGCAGCAAAGATGCGCGGCACTGCCGTGTGCAGCTCGCTCACCGAAAGCTGGTGTAATGCCTCATCCACCCGATGCGATTGCACGCCCGGAATGGCCTTCAGCGCCTCCGCATCCAGCGCTGCGCGCGCGGACCCCTGGGGGTGGGCTGTGGGAGGGCCAACTGCAAACTCCACAATGTCCTCGCCGCCCACCGTCGCGATCAGTTCCTTGGGCGTGCCCAGCGCAATCACGCGTCCATGATCCATAATTGCCACGCGATCGCACAGCCGCTCCGCCTCTTCCATGTAGTGCGTCGTCAAGATGATGGTGCGACCCGCTTGCTTCAGACGCTCCACCAGATCCCACACATGACGCCGCGCCTGCGGATCGAGCCCCGTCGTCGGCTCGTCGAGAAACAGCAACTCCGGATCACCGACCAGCGCCGTCGCCATGGCCAGCCGCTGCTTTTGCCCGCCGCTCAAACTGCCCACACGCGCCCGACGTTTCTCCTCAAGCTGCGCCAGCGCGATTGCCTCATCCAACGTTATGCCGCGCCGGTAAAAACTCCGAAACAGGCGCAGCACTTCCTCCACTGTCAGCTTCTCGGGAAATTGTGTCTCCTGCAGTTGAATCCCGATCAACTGCCGCAACTCGTTGGCATCCTGTTGCCAGTTCCGCCCCAGCAGCTCCACAGTGCCCGCATCCGGTGTCGTTAACCCCTCGCAAATCTCGATGGTCGTGGTCTTCCCTGCACCGTTAGGCCCCAGCAACCCAAAGCACTCGCCCGGACCAACCTCCAGGTCGATGCCGTCGACGGCGCGCACCTCGCCGAAGGCCTTATGCAGGCCGCGAATGCGCAGGCCACGGCTGTCGGCGGCCCGGCCGCGCGAAGTGTCAACCGGTAACCGGCTTCTTTTTTCTCGCACGGAGCTAGAGTAAATTACGTGGCGCCTGTCCCGGATCAAGCCGATGGCGGGGGGACGGAGCACAAGCCCATCATCTGCGCGTCCACGCTGGCCCCTGACCCCTGAAACCTGATCCCTTACTTGATCCCGACGACCATCGAATCCGGCCCAACCAGGTGCTCCACGCGCGTCTCCTTGAATCCGGCCTCGCGCATCCAACCCTGGCAATCCGCACCGGTGTAGTCAAATCCGCCGTAGGTTTCAATCATCATGTGCAGGCTCATCATCAAGCCAAAAGCGTTCTTCGAGCGGTCGTCGTCAATAATTGCGTCGTACACCAGCAGTGCGCCGCCCTTGGGAAGAGCGTCATATGCCTTTCCGATCAGCATCCGCTTTTGTTCAAGATCCCAGTCGTGCAGAATGTGTCCCATCATGATCACATCTGCCTTCGGCAGGGCATTGGTGAAGAAGCTGCCCGCCTGGAACCGGAGCCGCGACGACAATCCGTGCGCTTCAACATATTCCTCGAAAATCGGGCCCACCTCCGGCAAATCGAAACCGACGCCGAGAAGGTGCTGGTTCTTCAGAAGCACTTGGGTCAGCAGATCGCCTTGCGCCGGCCCGCTATCGACGACGGTCTTGTACTGAGCCCAGGGAAACTTCGCCGCGATGGCCAGGTTCGCGCCACGGCTAACGCCGGTCATCGCCTTCAGAAACTCTTTGAGTCGTGCCGGATCGGCGTAGATGGTCTCGAACAGTGGCGCGCCTCCACCTCTCAATTCGCTCTGCGGCAACCCCGTGCGCAGTCCCTCCGTCAGATGGTCCCAATGCCCATAGGACCGGTGATTACACATCTCCAGAATTCCGCCGATATACGATGGTTTGCGTTTGTCCAGGAATAAGTCCGTGTCCCGCGTGTTGGAGTACTTTCCGTCACGCCGCTCCAGAAAGCCCAGCGCTACCAGCGTGTCGAGGAAATCACGTGCCGACCGCGGATGCAGTCCCAATCGCCCTGTCAACTCCTCTAAGCCTTCAGGACGCTTCGCCAGCTCGGTAAACACCCCCATTTCCACTGCGCTCAACAGGGTCTTTGAGGCCCAGAATCCAAAGCCAATTTGCATGATGTGTTCCGGTGTCGGCTGATCGCCCACAGTTGACCTCCTCTTTC